>JBKJJJ010000005.1:0-35651 GCA_046598045.1 Candidatus Eiseniibacteriota bacterium | reverse complement strand
GATGCACCTGCTCGACCACAAGCTCCGCCCGTTCATCGAGCTCGAGCCCGGCGACCACCCGCTCGCGATCGAGCAACGCGATGGCATCACGGTCGATCGCGTCGCCGAGATCTACGTCCTGGTCGTCCACGAATCGACGTCGTAGCACGAGGCCGGGGGCGCGTCGATTTGTAAAGCCCGTGGGAGGCACCCTCGGTTCGCGAAGGGTGTACGCAAGGTCACCCTGTACATTTTGGGCACCGTGTTCGGCGCGAAGGTCAAAACCCGCCGCCCCACGCCCTGGGGCTACTCGACGTCGAGCTCGCCGGAGCGCCGCATCCGCCCCTCCTCCAGCTCCTCGATCGTGCGCGGCCAGTCCGCCCTGAGCAGCCGCGAAAGCGAGCGATCCGCCAGTAGGCGGCCCTCGGTCTGGCAGCGCGGGCAGTAGTTGACCTCGTTCTTCTGCGCGTAGGTGATGCGCTGGATCGCCGTCCCGCACTCGGGACAGGGCTTGCCGAAGCGCCCGTGTACCGCCATCCCGGGCCGGAACGCGGTCACGCGCTCGGGGAACTTGTCGCCGGCGTCCGCGCGCAGGCGCTCCGTCCACTCGAGCAGGACCTCTGAAACCATGGCGTGGAGACGGGCGATGTCCTCGTCCGAGAGCTGCCGCGTGAGACGCAGCGGGGAGAGGCACGCCCGGTGGAGGATCTCGTCGGAGTAGGCGTTCCCGATGCCCGAGAACAGCCGCGGGTCGGTGAGCGAGCGCTTGAGCGTGTGGTTCTCGGAGCGCAACGCGGCGGCGAACGCGTCCGGGGCCGAGCCGACCGGCTCCAGACCGCCCGGGTCGATCGCGGCGAGTGCGGCCCGGCCACGCAGGGAGTGGAGACCGGCCCGCTTCTTCGTTCCGGCCTCGGTGAGTGTGAGCGTTCCTGTGGAAAAACGAAACTCGGCCTGGTCGAATTTCCCTGCGGACCGTGGCCGATCCAGGGTGCCGACCCAATGCAGCCGGCCGGCGATCATGAGATGAAGGGCGAGGAAACGATCGCCCGAGAGTTCGAAGACAATCCGCTTGCCCAGCCTTGAAACTGATTCCACGCTGCGCCCCTTGAGATCGGACAACGGAGGGTCGGCGGTGCGCAGCAGGTTGGGCCCGCGGACCCGGACCTCCTCCAGGCTCGATCCCAGGACACGGGATGCCAGGTGTTCGACATAGACGGTGACGTCGGGCCATTCGGGCATGGATGAAACCTAACATGGGATCCCGCCGTAAAGCCGGTGTCGCCCCGTCCGGCGTTCCCTCCCCCGGGGCGCCCCCGATCGATCGTGTGCCTGGAGGTTCCCCATGGACGCCCCCGTTCCCGTCCGGCCGCGGTCGCGCCGCGCTCTCATCATCGGCGCGATCGCACTGGCGATCGTGGCGATCGTGACCGCAGGGCTCCTGTTCGCCCGCAACGGCCAGGCCAACAACGCGAAGAACAAGAAAGCCAGGAAGGACGAAGGCCCCACTGCCGCCCCGGTCGAGCTCACGACCGTCGGCAAGGGCGACATCTCGACGTTCCTCGAGACCACGACCGTGCTCGAGGCCGCGAACACCGCGATCCTGGTGGCGCGCCGGCAGGGTCAGGTCACCGCGCTGCTGGTCGAGGAAGGCCAGAACGTCTCGGCCGGGCAGCCGCTCGCCCGCCTCGACGACGCCGAGGCCAGGATCGCCCTGGGCCGCGCCCATGCCACGTACGAGCAAGCGAAGCGGGATGCCGAGCGCGGGGCCGCCCTGCAGAGCCGCGGCCTCAATTCGGCGGCGGCCATGGACGACATCAAGCTCAAGCTCGAGACCGCGAAGCAGAATCATGCCCAGGCCCGGTACGACCTCGCCCAGACGCGCATCGTCGCGCCGTTCGCGGGCAAGGTGGTGAGCCGCATGATCCAACTCGGCGAGACCGTCACCCCGGGCAAGGAGTGCTTCCGGGTCGACGACTTCACGCCCCTGCTCGCGCGCGTCTACTTTCCCGAGCGCGAACAGGCGCAGGTCCACGTCGGCCAGCACGCCACGCTCGAGGTCACGGCGCTGCCGGGGATCACCTACCCGGCGAGGGTGACGCTGGTCAACCCGGTGGTCGACCGCAGCAACGGCACCTTCAAGGTCACGCTCGAGGTCAACGACACCAAGGGCGCGCTCCGGCCCGGGAGCTTCGCGCGCGTGCGCCTGACCAGCGGCTCCTTCGCCAACGCGGTCGTACTGCCCAAGAAGGCCGTGATCACCGAGGACGGGGATGCCTTCGTCTTCGTCGCGGCCGGCGACTCGGTCAACCGCGTGGCCATCAGGATGGGCGCGGTCTCAGGAGACACGGCGCAGATCCTCGAAGGCCTCGCCCCGGGACAGAAGGTCGTCTCGATCGGCCAGGGCGGCCTCAAGCAGGGCTCGCGCATCAAAGCCGTCGCGTTCTAGGAGACCGACATGCGAATCGCCGACGGATCCCTCAAGCGGCCGGTGACGGTCGCGATGGCGACGCTTGCCGTCGTCATGTTCGGCGCGGTCGCGCTGTCGCGCCTCGGCGTCGAACTCCTGCCGAACATCTCCTACCCGTCCCTGACCGTGCGCACCGACCTGCCGGACGCCGCCCCCGGCGACGTCGAGCAGTTCGTCACCCGCCCGATCGAGGAAGGCGTGGGCGTCGTGCCGGGCCTCGTGCGCATGCACTCGGTATCGCGTCCGGGCCAGAGCGAGGTGACGTTGGAGTTCGCCTCCAGCACGCGCATGGACCTGGCGTCGCTTTCGGTGCACGAAAAGCTCGACCTCGTGACGCTGCCGCGCGAGTCCAGGCGCTCGGCCATCCTGCGCTTCGACCCCTCGCTCGATCCCATCCTGCGCGTCCGCCTGGCGGGCGGCGGGAACCTCCAGCGCCTGCGCCGCATCGCGGACCGGACGGTCAAATCGGACCTCGAGGGCGTCGCGGGCGTGGCCGCCGTGCGCATCGCGGGCGGCGAGGAGGAGGAAATCCAGGTCGACGTCGATGCCGGCCGGCTGTCTGCGGTCGGACTGACGCTGGCGGACGTCACCCAGCGCCTTTCCGAGGAGAACGTCAACGTCGCCGGCGGCTCGCTCACCGACGGCCAGTCCGAGTACCTCGTGCGCGCCACGAACCAGTTCCTGACGCCCGAGGAGATCGGCCAGGTCATCCTCGCCTCGCGGCCCGACGGCGTGATCCGGCTGTCGGACGTGGCGCGGGTCGCCCGCGGCGCGCGCGACCGCGACGTGATCGCGCGCGTGGGCGGCACCGAGGCAGTCGAGATCGCGATCTACAAGGAGGGCGACGCGAACACCGTCACCGTCGCCCGCGCGGTCAAGGAGAAGCTCAAGAAGCTCGAGCTCCCGCCCGACATGAAGCTCGTCACCGTCGCCGACCAGTCGAAGTTCATCCAGAGCGCGATCGACGACGTGACCTCCTCGGCCGTGATTGGTGGATTGCTTGCGATTCTCGTGATTTTTGCGTTTCTCAGGCATGTGGGCTCGACCCTGACGATCGCGCTCGCGATCCCGATTTCGGTCATGGCGACGTTTATCGTGATGTATCGGCTGGGGCTCTCGCTCAATCTCATGTCCCTCGGCGGGCTCGCGCTCGGCGTCGGAATGCTGGTCGACGACGGGATCGTTGTACTCGAGTCCATCTTCCAACGTCGGGAGGCCGGCGACGGCCCATTCGAGGCCGCGAGCAAGGGGACGAGCATGGTCGCGATGGCGGTCACCGCCTCCACGCTGACCACGGTAGCGGTGTTCTTCCCGCTCGTGTTCGTGCAGGGCCTGGCGGGTCAGCTCATCCGCGACCAGGCGCTCACGGTGTCGTTCTCGCTGCTGGCATCGCTCGCGGTCTCGTTCACGATCGTGCCCACGCTCTCCGCGCTCGGCCACCGGCGCTCCGATCGCCGGGCGGCCGAGGCGCTCGAGCGGACCGAAGGGCAGGGCTCCCGGCGGGGCGACAAGCTGGCGGGCGGGTTCGCCGTCGCGCTCGTGTTCCTGCCGCGCCTGATCCTGCGCGGCATCGGCGGTCTCGGGCGCTTCATCACGCCGGTCGTCAACGCCGTATTCGACCCGTTCGATCACGCGTTCAATCGCTTCCTCGCGCTCTATCCCCGGGTCGCGCGCTGGGCGCTCGCCCACCCAAGGCGCGTGCTGACGTGGGCGTCGATCGCGCTGTTCGCCTCGATCGGCGTCGGCCTCCTGCTGCCGGTCAACCTGTTCCCGTCGCCTTCGCAGGGCGAGTTCACGTTCAGCGTGCGCCTGCCCGAGGGCACCGCGCTCCCGGTCACCGATCGCGTGCTCACGCGGCTCGGCGCGCTGGTCGAGAAGGACCCACGTGTGAAGTTCGTCTACACGAGCGCGGGGCAGCGCGATTTATCGGCATTCTCCGGCTCGTCGCTCGAACCCAATCGCGGGCAGTTGACGGTCGTGATGAAGAAAGTGACTGACCGGAGGGGTGAAGAGGACGTTGCCGGCTTGATGCGCGACGCGATGGCGGCCACGCCGGGGCTCGGCTACGAGTTCGAGCGTCCGGCGCTGCTCAAGTTCAAGAACCCGGTCGAGATCGAGCTCTACGCCGACAACCTCGACACGCTGCGTACGCTCTCGGCGGCCGTCGCTGCGCGGGTCGCGAGCGTGCGCGGCATCCAGGACGTCGAGGCCTCGGCGCGCCCCGGCGATCCCGAGGTGCAGATCGCGTTCGACCGCGACCGGCTGGCGTCGCTCAACCTCGACCCGGCGCAGGCCTCGCGCCTCGTGCGCAATGCCGTCCAGGGTGAGACCGCGACCCAGTTCTCGGACCTCGACCGCAAGCTCGACGTGCGGGTGCGCGCGACCGAGGCCGAACGCTCCCAGGTCGCGCAGCTCGCGGACCTCGAGATCGGCAGGAACGCCGGGCAGCCCGTGCGCCTCGGCGCCGTGGCGAACGTGCTGGTCGAGCGCGGCCCGAGCGAGATTCGCCGCATCGGCCAACAGCGGGCCGCGGTGGTGACTGCGAACCTCAAGGGGCGCGACCTCGGCTCGGCCGCGAAGGAGATCCGCGCGCAGCTCGGGGCCATGAACGTGCCGCTCCCCTCGCGCGTCGCGCTCGCCGGCCAGAACCGGGAGCTCGCCGAGTCGACCGGGTCGCTCCAGTTCGCGATCCTGCTCGCGATGTTCCTCGTCTACCTGGTGATGGCGAGCCAGTTCGAGTCGCTGCTCCACCCGTTCGTGCTCATGTTCTCGATCCCGCTCGCGGTCGTGGGCGTCGCGATCGCGCTCGGCGTGACCGGTACGTCGATCAGCGTGATGGTGCTGATCGGCATGGTGATCCTCGCCGGGATCGTGGTGAAGAACGCGATCGTGCTCGTGGACTACGCGAACCGATTGCGCAAGGACGGCATGAACAAGATCGATGCGCTGGTCGAGGCTGGCAGCGTGCGCATGCGCCCGATCATCATGACCACGCTGACCACCGTTCTCGGCCTACTGCCGATGGCGCTCGGGTTCGGCGAGGGCGTCGAGGTGCGCGCGCCGCTGGCGATCACGTTGATCGGCGGGCTGGTGGTGTCGACACTATTGACCCTGGTCGTGATCCCCGTTGTCTATGTGACCTTCGACCGGTCCTGACCCCATGAATCTCTCGCGCTGGAGCCTCCGGAGCCCGGTCACCGCCAGCATGGTCCTGGTCTGCGTCGTCGTGCTGGGCGCACTGTCGGCGCCGCGGCTGCCGCTCGCGTTTTTGCCCGACGTGGATTTCCCTGGGCTCGAGATCTCGATTCCCTACCCCAATTCCCTGCCCACCCAGGTCGAAGAAGAGATCACCCGCCCCGCCGAGGAGGCGCTCGCGACGATGAGCCGCGTACGGCGCATCACGTCCAAGTCCTCGGCCACGGGCTCCACCATCAGCGTGCAGTTCGACTGGGGCGAGGACCCGGGCCCGCTCAGGGTCGAGGCCCGTGAGAAGCTCGACCGCATCCGCGACCAACTCCCGCGCGATGTGGACTTGATTCTGGTCAACGGCTTTCGCTCGAGCGACATTCCCGTGATCGAGTGCCGCGTCGCCGCGGAACGGGACCTGTCGCGGTCCTACGAGCTGCTCAATCGCCATGTCGCCGACCCGCTGCGCCGGGTCCCGGGCGTCGCGAAGGTCGAGCTCTACGGCGTCGACCCGCCGCAGGTGCAAGTCGACTTCAGCCTCGACGCGCTGCAGCGCCACGGGCTCGAGGGCGGCGCGGTCGTCGCCCGGCTCGAGGCTGCAAATCGCAGCCTTGCCGCGGGGCAGCTCAAGCGCGGCGACGAAAGCTGGCCGCTGCGCGTGGTGAACCAGTTCGCCTCGCTCGAGGACATCGGCAAACTGCCGATCGACGACCACGGGCTTCGCCTGAGAGACGTCGCCGCGATCTCCTATCGCGAACCCGACCTGGACTACGGCCGCCACCTCGACAAGGCGCGCGCGATCGGCCTGAACGTGATCAAGGAGTCGGGGTCGAACACGGTCGACGTCGCCCGCCGCGCCCGCCAGGCGCTTGCCGACATCGCGAAGGACGACCAGCTCCAGGGCATCCGCGTACTGACGTTCACCGACCAGGGCGAGGAGATCACGAACTCGATCCGCGGACTGCTCGAGTCGGGCATGATCGGCGGCATCCTGGCCGTGTTCGTATTGTTGTTCTTCCTGCGCAATGTGATCACCACGATGGTCGTGGCGACTGCGATCCCGTTTTCGCTCCTGGCCGCCGCGGCGCTCATGTACTTCACCGGACGCACGCTCAACATTCTGTCCATGATGGGCCTGATGCTGGCGGTCGGCATGCTGGTCGACAACGCGGTGGTCGTGCTCGAGGCGATCTACCGACATCGCCAGGCGGGCAAGAGTCCGCTCCATGCCGCGCTCGCCGGGTCCAAGGAGGTGCAGGCCGCCGTGGTCTGCGCCACGCTGACCTCGATCATCGTGTTCCTGCCGCTCGTGCTCGGCGGCAAGACCGAGATCACGACCTGGCTGGGCGAGGTCGGCCGCACCATCATCTTCACGCTCGTGTGCTCGCTCTACCTCTCGCTGACCGCGATCCCGCTCGCGATGGGCCGCTTCCTGCCGCTCGTCGCGCCGAACGCAAAAACCCCCGGCATCGGCTGGATCTCGGAGCAGTACGCGCGCGTGCTCCAGTGGACGCTCAAGCACAGGATCGCGGCGGCGGCGTTCGCGGTCGTGTTCTTCGCGGCGTCGATCGCCGCATTTATTCCAGTTAACAAGAGTTCATTCACTGGCTCCAAAGTTGAGGCCGTGCGCATGGAGTACGAGTTTGCGGACAATCTCAATCAGCATGAAGTCGAAACATATGTCACCAAGGTCGAGAACTGGATCCTGGCGCGCAAGGACTCGCTCCATGTCAAGTCCACCTACTCGTTCTTCACGCATAACTTCGCGTTCACGCGCGCCTACCTGGCAAGCGGGTACTCCGACGATCACGGCGCCGAAGTCGTCCGCCGCCTGCTGCGCAAGGGCCTGCCGGAACTGCCGGGCGCGAAGCTCAAGATCGCCGGCGCCGACGACGACTCCGACGCGTCGCGCCTTGCGGTCAACGTATTCGGCGATCCCGGCCCGCGCCTGATCGAGCTCGCCGAGGAAGTACGCCGCCGCGTCGCGCTGCTGCCCGGCGTGGAGGGCGTCGAGCGCGCGTCCGATCGCGGTTCGAAGGAGATCGAGGTCTTCGTCCAGCGCGATCGCGCCGCGCGCTACGGGCTGTCGGCGGACGCGGTCGCCTCGACCGTGGCGCTGTTCTTCCGCGGCCGCCCCCTGTCGCGCTTCCGCGGTCCCGACGGCGAGGTCCAGATGCAGGCCCGCCTGTCCGAGGTCGACCGCCAGAGCCTCTCGCGCCTGCGCAGCATGCCGATCGCGGTGCCCGCGCTCGCCTCCGGCACGGCCGGGAGGACGGTGCCGCTCGGCTCGGTGGCCGACTTCCGCACCGTGGACACGCCGGCGAGTATCGAGCGCCAGCAGCGCCGCTCGGTCGCCAGCCTGACCGCGGACATCGACTCCAAGAAGAGCGCCGAAATCCGCAAGCGCGTCCACCGCGAACTCGACGGGATGAATTTCCCGCCCGGCTACACCTGGTCGTTCGGCTCCGGATTCCAGGAGGAGGACGCCACCCAGAAGGAGATGCTCATGAACCTCATCCTCGCCCTCACGCTCGTGTACGTCGTGATGGCAGCGCTCTTCGAGTCGTTCCTGCACCCGTTCGCGATCATGTTCGCGCTGCCATTCGCGTTCGCGGGCGTGGCGTGGACCTGTCTGCTGACCGGCACGCCGTTCAACCTCATGGCGCAGATCGGCATCCTGATCCTGATCGGCATCGTGGTGAACAACGGCATCGTGCTGATTCACCACGTGCACCAGTTGCGCGAGCGCGGCATGCCCCGCACCGACGCGCTGCTCAAGGCCGGGCGCGACCGGCTCCGGCCGATCCTGATGACCACAGCGACCACCGTGCTCGGACTGTTGCCCCTCGCGTTCGGCAGCACGCACGTCGGCGACGTGCTGTACTTCCCGCTCGCCCGCACCGTGATCGGCGGCCTGCTGACCTCGACGATCCTCACCCTGCTGCTCGTGCCCTGCCTCTATACGCTGCTCGAGGACACGGCAGCGCTCGTAGGCCGCGCATGGTCCCGCCGGCCCGGCGCCCCGATCAAGGCCGCGGCGGCGGCCGTTACCGCGCTGCTTCTGATCGCCCTCCCGTTCGGCGACGAGGCGCGCGCGTGGGACAACGGGACGAACGCCCTGCACGAGGTCAAGGGCGCGTGGAAGGTCGGCAACGCGAAGCGCGTCTCGATCCATTTCCCGGTCGGCGAGCTCGAGATCGTGGCCGTGGACCGCCCCTCGCTGGTCGCGAACCTGGCCGTGCGCGCGGACGACGACGATGATGACGACAACGATCGCCGGCTCGAGTCGGCCCGCAGGGTCCACCTCGTCGCGACGCACGTCGGCGACGAGTTGCGCCTGCGCGTCGAGGGGTGGCACTTCCGCATCCCGGGCTCGTCCGTGCTCGAGGGGCGGATCGAGGTCCCGCAGGGTCTCCCGCTCGAGGTCGACATGAAGGTCGGGGAGCTGCGCATGCACGGCTTCCGCCGCGCGGCGAAGGTCGGGCTCGGCGTCGGCGAGTTGACGTTCGGCTGCGACCCGGCGGCGATCGGATCGGTCGAAGTGGACCTGGGGATCGGCGAAGGCGAGCTGATCGAAGGCGGCCAGAGCCGGCAATGGGCGGGCGTCTTCGGCGGCGGGTTCCACTGGGACGGCAAGGCGGGCGGCGCGCCGATCAAGCTCAAGCTCGGCGTCGGCGAGGTCACGGTGCGTATCGAGGAGTCGGCCACGCGCGAAGCGGCGGCAATCCCGATCTTCAGACCGTAGGCCCTACTCGTTCGTCCCGAAGTAGATCTTGGGTCCGAACCAGAACGCGGCCCCGTTGAAAGTCAGGTCCCAGTGCGCGTCCGGATCCCCGGTGACCTGGCGCAGGTCGATGTTGTTCGCGCGCGCGCGCCGCGCCAGGCCGCTGAGGCCGAACGCGATCATGGGCGAGAAGCGGTACTCGAGCCCGCCGCCCGCGTGCAGGTACGTGCCGGTGCGCCGGCCCTCGAATTCGAAGATCCCGGACGACGTGCTGATGGTCGCATTGAGCAAGGGCCCCGCGCCGACGAACACGTCGACGTTTCCCCGCTTCGTGCGCACCGCGTGCGCGACCAAATTGACGAACAGCGGCGATCCGTGGACCCCGTAAGTGGGAGTCCGCGTCGAGTCGGCGCTGGGCGGCACGACGGTGTCGGCGCCGATGCGCGCCGCGCCGAACCCGACCGAGAACCACTCGGACAGCCGGTAGTCCACGCCGAAACCGTACTCGATCCCGCTCTCGATCTTGTCGAAGCCGAATCTCACGAGGTCGGCGTTGAAGTCGGTGTTGTCGTAGTTCCCGCCCCCGAAATAGACGCCGAGGCCGACTTCCTTTTTCTTTCCGGAGGCCTCGGCGCTCCGGGGGCCGCCCGGCAATGGCGCCCAGAGCACGAACGCAAGCGTCGCGCAGATGAATACGCACGCAAAAAACAGCCCCGGCCGGGCGATGCCGGCCGGGGCTTCGAAACGCGCGCGGCTGAGGCGCGCAAGCATGCTTACTTGCCGCCGAAGAACGCGCGCAGGCCGAGCGAGAATGCGACGCCGCTCATGTTGACGTCGAACTTCGTGTTCGGATCATCCGCCCAAGCCACGTCGCTCGCCTTGGCCAGGCGACCGAGCACGCGCGCCGAGATGCCGAACTGCGGGGAAACCTTGTACATGCCCTCGAAGCCGGTCTGCGCATACAGCGAGGTCTTCGATTTGCTGTGCTCCTCGGCCGCGCCCTGCTCGAGCTTCCACTTCGTGCCGATCATCGGACCGGCGCCGATGAACCAGCTGAAGTCGTGGCTATCGTTCTGGGCGATCGCGTAGTACAGGTTCAGCGAGGTTGCGATCGCCTTCTCCGTCGCGACGATCTCAGGCGAGACGGTCTTGGTCGTGCTCTTGGCCTTGATCGCGTTGACCTCCAAGTCCAGCGAGGCCTTGGGCGAGACACCGAGACGGAGCGAACCGCCGTACTCGATATCGCCCGAAAGCTTCTTGTAGCCGGACGACTCGAGCGTATCGCTGAAAGCGCCGCCGTTGGTGACAGCGACGCCGACGTTTCCGCCGATCGAGAACTGGCCCTTGGCGGCCATGGCCGCGCCGGTCGAGAAGCCGAGCGCCACGGCGACCGCAACCGCGATCACGAGCGCAATGCGATAACGATGAAACATGAATCCCTCCTTGGGACGGCAGACCCGTGGGAACGGCCTGCCGTGGGACCTCGAAATCATGGCCGGCTGCCGAAACTGGCTCCACCGACCACGGGGACCTGCATTCCGGGCGATTGGACCCGACCGGACCTCGCGAGGGTATCGGATCGCGGGCCGGTGTCAACCCGGGGATGAGGCGACCCGGGCCGTCGTTCTAGTAGCCGGAATGGCCGAAATACGCGCGTAACCCGATCGAAAATGCGAAGCCGCTCAACGAGACTCCCAGCTTGGTGCTGGGATCCGTGTCCTGCTCGACGTCCTTGGCCCGGGCGTATCGCCCAAGCGCGCGACTGGTGAAGGCGAAGCGCTTGCCGGCCATCACCTGGCCCTCGAAGCCGACATGGGCATACAACGTCGTCTTCTGCTTGGCCTTGAACTCCGTCGTGTCCTGCTCGACCGACCATCCGGTCTTGAACATCGGCCCCGCACCGCCAAAGAGACTGAAGCGGTACGCGTCGTTCCTCGTCAACTCGTAGTAGAGGTTGATCGGAGTGGCGATGCCGTTGGCCTCGGCCACGACCTTCGGCGTGACGGAGTCGGTCGTACCCTTGCCGTTGAGGGTCAGCACTTCGTAGTCGATCGAGAGCCGGGGGGAGACGCCGTATCGGATCGACCCCCCGAACTCGCGGCCGTCCTTGACCTGCTTGTACCCCAGCGCCTCGAGGGAGTCATTGAACGATCCGCCCGAGTAGATCCCAACGCCGAAGTTTCCGCCGATCGACCATTGCCCCCGGTCTGCATGCGCCGCTCCGGCGCAGAGGACCAGCGGGAGAACGAGGGCGAAAAGCGCTGCGCCGCGAGTCTGGACTGACATGTGCTCCTCCTCCGATTTCGGGTCGCTTGTTCGGTCCGGGGTCGCCATGACGTTTTGGACCCGCTTCAGCCTAACCGCCGCCGCAAGGGTGTCAATCCGGTTCGCCCCCCTCCCTCGCCGATCATGGGTTTCATAATCAAAACTTGTGCAAGGACTTAACGGAATCCCCCCGGACCCCGCGCCAGGCCGCTTGTGCGACTTGGTGGCCCCGAGAGGCGTTCCGTTGCATACTCTGTATGATATACCGTAAAACTGCGTCATGGCGCATGGAATATGGCTGACCACCCCATAGGCCGGTCCATCGCGCAGGAAATTGTCGGAGGCCCCTTGCTGACCAATCCCCCAAAGTGCGCGGCCTGCCGGGCCGGGATGGGGGCCCCCAACCCGGGGGGGCACCCCGCCCAAGGGACATGCGGCCTCGGCGGGGCCACCTCAAATTAGTGCGCCATCCATGCAGTTTTTGTTGCACATGGCCGGGAGGATCCACAGAATGCGGACGTCCGGGATGGTGGAACAGTCGATCCGCGCTACGGAACGCGCGGCGGCTGAAACGGAAAGAGTCCTCTTGCGGATTCAACGGCCCGGACAAGCCCCCGCAAGTTCGGACTTTTCGGGGCCGAGAGCCCCCAAGGGAGAACCTGAATGGCCGGAAAGACCGCAGCTCGTCCGATGTCGAAGGCGCAGATCGCCGCTCACATCGCGCAAGAGTTCGAAATGACCAAGAAGGCTGGAGCGCAGGTCCTCGAAGTGATCGCGAAGCTCGCGTACCGCGAGGCCAAGCGTGGCTTCACGCTTCCGGGCATCGGCAAGCTCGTCATCGTGAAGCGCAAGGAGCGCATGGGCCGCAATCCGCAGACCGGCGAGCCCATCAAGATTCCTGCCAAGACGGTCCTCAAGTTCCGCATTGCGAAGGCCGCGAAGGAAGCGGTCGGCACCCGGTAAGACGTCCCGGAACGAGCGACCCGAGGGCCTTCTCCTCACGGAGAGGGCCCTCGCTCTTTTTCGGCGGCTGAAGAAGACGAGTGAGTAAGATGCGCGACATGCACCGGGTCCTCATCGTGTCGCACTTCTTTCCGCCGCATGGCGGCGGCGGCGTCCACCGCGCGCTCGCATGGGCGCGCCACCTGCCGGCGTTCGGCTGGAATGTGACCGTGCTCGCCGCCGGCCCATCCGGCCACGGCGTGGTCGACGATTCGCTGCTCGCGCACGTGCCGGCTGAAACCGAGGTGCTCCGCGTGGACGCTTGGGCGCGCGTCGCCCCGCTGCGCGCGCAGCCGGCAGCGGGCAGGGGCAAGGGCGGCGCATTGCGCTCGCTCGCGCGCTTCCTGCTCGTGCCCGATTCGTACCGGGCGTGGGCGGGGCCGGCGATCCGGGCCGGCAAGCAGCGCCTCGCGGTGGGCGACATCGACCTCGTGCTGTCGACCTCGCCGCCCGAGACCGCGCACCAGGTCGGCGAGGCGCTCGCGCATGCCGGCCGCGTGCCGTGGGTCGCGGACTTTCGCGATCCGTGGGTCGGGCTGCATTACCGGCGCCCGTCGACGCCGTTCCACGCCTGGCTGCACCGCGCGATGGAGCGCCGCGTCCTCGAGCGCGCGGACCGCGTGCTGTGCGCCTCGCGCGCCCACGAGCAACAGGCCCTGCGCGAGCTCGGGGCCTCGGCCGAGGGGCGTGTGCTCTTCCTGCCGAACGGGATCGAAACCGATCCGCCGTCCGCCCCGCCGTCCGCCCCCCCGCCCGCTTCGGCCGCCCCGGCCGCCTCGCGCTCGCGCCCGCGCATCGTCGCCACCGGATCGCTCAGCGAGATGCCGGCGCTGCTGGCGTTTCTCCAGGCGCTCGCCCGCCGGCTCACAAGCCACCCCGCGCTCTCCGGCCAGATCGAGGTCGTGTTCGCCGGGCCGCACGATCCAGAAATCGCCGAGCGCGTGCGCGCCGCGCGGCTCGAGCGCGTGGTCGCACTGCCGGGCCCCCTCCCGCATGCCGAGGCGCGTGCGCTGCAGCGCGCCGCCGCGGTATTGCTGTTCGCGCGCAATGAGGGCCCCGGCTACCGGGCGATGATCCCGGGGAAGCTCTACGAGTACCTCGACGCCCGACGCCCGCTGGTTGCGATGGTCGATGGCGGCGACGCCGCCGAGCTCGCGCGCGAAGCCGGCGCCCGGCTGTTCGCCCCGGACCAAGGCGACGCCGCGCTCGATGCGGCGCTCGCGGCCGTCTTCGCCACGCCGGGAGCGCCGCTGCCCGACCTGCCGGCGATCGAGCGCCTGCTGTCTGGCCGTACACGCAAAGGACTGACCGCCGAGTTGGCCGGTGTATTGGACCACCTGGTCCAGCCCTGGCCAGGGGCGACACGACCATGAAGCCCGTCGCCTCGACGCGGCACACGGTCATCCTGCTCGGGATCTTCGCGGCCATCGCCGCGCTCGGCGCTCTCAACGCGGCGAAGGCGGCCGGGCCCGCGCTGAACCGCGTGCCCTTCTACCTCGCGGCGCTGGTCTCGGAGTGGATGCTCTTTCGTTACACGCTGGTCGGGCTCGTCCGGGCCGGCACGCCGATCGGCGAAATTTTCGGCGACCGCCTGCGCTCCCGGAAGGCGTGGGCCTTCGCGCTCTTCGGGGGAGTCCTTGCGTGGGCGTCGATCGGCTTCCTCGGCGAGGGGGTCAAGCTCCTGCTCGGCGCGGTGGGCATGCCGGTTCACGCCGACGACGCGCGTACGCTCGCCGCCGTGAGGCCACACGGAGCCCTCGAGAGCGCGCTCTGGATCCTGGTGTCGATCTCGGCGGGGATCTGCGAGGAGTTCGTGTTCCGCGGCTACATGCTCCGCCAGTTCTCGGCGTGGTTCGGCGGCAGGGGACGCGGGCTGTTGGCGAGCTCGATCGTGTTCGGACTCGGACACGCCTACCAGGGCCTCGCGCCGGTGCTCGTGATCACGGCGATCGGACTCGGGTTCGGCACCGTCGCGCTGCTGACGCGGCGGCTCGGGCCGGGCATCGTCGGGCATGCGCTGATGGACGGCGTGTCGGGGTTGTTGGGGCGCTAGATTCGCTCGAGCAGCGTGACCAGCGCGCGCGCAGCCTCCCCGTCGTCGAAGTCGTAGCGCACGACCCCAGGACTTCCGGCCTACGAAGCGGCGGCCCTCGCGATGCGCACACGCTCGATGAAGGGAGCGGGAGCCAGGAAGCCGACGACGCGTGCGCCGGGAACTTCGCGCCCATCGGGGCCGAGGAACAGGATCGTGGGCACGCCCGTGATCGCGTAGCGCGCGCGCAACGTGACCACGTCCGGCGCGTCGTCGCGCGTGAGATCGACCTTGAGACGCGTGAATGGCTCGAGCGCCTCGGCGACGGCGCGGTTGGTGAACGTGCTGTTCTCCAACTCGTGGCACGGCACGCACCAATCGGCGCCGAAGTCGAGCACGACCGGACGGCCCTCTACGCGCGCCTGCGCGACCGCGGCGTCGCTGTACGGCTCCCATGTCACGGCGGGCGCGGGCCGGCCGAACCACACCAGCGCGGCCGCGACGATGCCGGCGACCCCGACCGCCCACTTGAAGCGCCGGAACGCCGGCCGGTCGCGCCCGGTGGGCTCGAAGAACCCGAGGTAGAGACCGCCCACGCCGAGGGCGAGGGGCACGACCCACTCGAGCTTCGACGGCGCGATCGCGAGGCATAGGTAGAACGCCGCTACACCGAGCAGGATCACGCCGAACAGGTGCTTGACCCACTCCATCCACGAGCCCGAGCGCGGCAGGCGCGTGATCAGCCCGGTCGAGATGCCGAGCACGAGGTAGGGCAGCCCGAGCCCCATCGACAGCACGAAGAACGCCCAGAACCCGAACCAGGGATCGCCCTTCGCGCCGACGAACGCGAGCAGCGCGATGATCGGCGGTCCGATGCACGGGGCGGCGAACACCCCGACCAGCAGGCCCGCGAGGAACGTGCCGAACAGGCTCGCGCCCGCGGCGCCGCCGAGTTTCGACAGCAGCGCGCTGGGCGCGGTCATCTCGTAGAGCCCGAACATCGAGAGCGCCATCGCGAGCAGCAGGAGGCCGATCGCGCCGAGCACCCACGGGTTCGCGAGCCAGCCGCCGAACAGCCCGCCGGTGAGCGCGGCGATCACGCCGAGCGTGCTGTACATGAGCGCGATCCCGAGCACGTAGACGAGCGCGCGCGGCAGCGCCCTGATGCCGCCTGCGGGGGGCGATCCCATGGCGCTGCCGCTGCCGCCGACGCCTCCGCTGCCGCCGACGCCTCCGCCGAAGAGCGAGATCGTCACGCCCATCATCGGGTAGACGCACGGCGTGAGGTTGAGCGCGAGCCCCATCAGGAAGATCAGCAGGAATGCGAACAGCGAGCCGCGCTCCGCGAACCAGCGCGCGACCAGGTCGTTCCCGATCGGAGCGGCCACGCCGCCCGCGCCGCCCGCGACGCCGGATGCCGGCGGCACGGCGGTGGGCTCGGAGAGGAGCGGCGCGGTCGTCGTGCTCGCCGACGGCGCGGTCAGCGACTCGGGCTGGGACGCGGTCGCGGGCAGGGACGCCACAACGCCCTCGACGCGCAGCGGAATGCGCACGGGGATCGAGGCGGGCGGAAGGCACACCTGGTCGTTGCACGACTGAAAGCGCAGCGTGCCCGCGAGCGCGTGCGCCCCGGGCGCCGCGTCGGCCGCCGCGGTCAGCGGGACCTCGATCTCGAAGGCGCCCTCGTAGACCGCGAGCGGCGTGTCGGAGAACGCGAGCTTGGCCTCGGTCGCCTTCGGGTAGACGGGCGCCCCGGCTTTGACGCCCCCCGCCGGCGTGAACGACAGCGCGGTGGGCACGAGGAAGTCCTCGTTCGGCTGGTGCGCGTTGATGTGCCAGGTCGCGCGCACGTGGAAGCGGAGCCGAACGTGCGCCGTGCCGCCGGGCGCGAGCGTGACCGGTTCGGGGGCATCGAGCTTGACCAACTCGGCCGCAGGCGGCGGCGGCGCACCGGGCCCCTGCGCGGACGCCGGGAGCGCGGCCGCGAGCGCGACGCACAGCGCGAACGTGAACGTTAGCGAGAGGAACGGAAGCGTGCGCCGGAACACCATCACGATTTGGCCTTCCGGCCGGGAATCTCCCCGGGCAACCGCGGCGGCGTGAGCTGGCGGAAAGGCACCAGGTTGTTCACCGGCTTGAGCGACGCGAAGTAGGCGTACATCGCCTTGAGGTCGTCGTCCGCCAGCTCGCCGTAGGTGCCCGGCATCGGCGGCTTGAGCGTGCCCTCGCGCAGCACGTTGATGAACGCCTCGTCGTTCCAGCCCCCGATCCCCGTCGACTTGTCGGGCGTCAGGTTGCGCGCGAACGTGACGCCCCACGGACCGGCGAACGCGGTGCCGCTGGTCGAGACCAGCATTCCGTAACCCCTGGTGTACAGCGAGTCGTCCCACGCCGGATAGGGATCGCCGGCCTTGTGGCCCGCGAACAGGTAGTTCGGGTCCTGGCGGCCTTCGGGCAGGCGCGGGGTGTGGCAATCGCCGCATCCGAGCACGGTCACGAGCCACTTGCCGCGCGCAACGGCATCGGCGGCGGCCGGGCCGCCCGCGAGCCTCGCGGTGGCGGGGCCGGCCCGCACGGCGCGCGCGCAGGCAGACGCGCCGGAGGTAAGGATCAGGGCGACGAACACGTAGGCGAGTCGACGCGTGCGAAATCGCGAGGGCATGGGTACCATCCTCCGGCATGAGCGGGAATGCGAACAGCGTCAGGCACGCAAGATACGTTTATTTTGCAAGTTACCACGGGGCCGGACCAGCCAAATCTCTTGACCGTTCCCGGGCAATGCGGTCCCCTAGCCCCGCATCGCATTGGACGCTCGTGCCTGCCAATCCGGACCCGCCGCTCCTCCAGGAGGAAGTCTTCATGTCGCTCCCTGCTTTCGTCGCGCGCGCCCTCGGAATCGCGCTCGTGGTCGCCGCCAGCGTGGGCCCGTCGCCCGCCTTCGCCAAGTCCAACAAGCCGATGCCGGACGGCGCGCCTCCGGGCAACAATGGCCCTACGAAGAGCGACGACAAGAAGGACGCAAAATCGGGCGGCACGCCCGAATCGCCGTTCACCGACTGGAGCAAGCTGACCAAGGACGCGACCCGCAAGGAGGGCATGTTCAACTCCTGGACCAAGCGCGAGAACGTCTACTGGGAGATCCCCAAGAACCAGCTCGGGGTTCCGTTCCTGCTCAACGCGTCGTACGCGAAGGGCATCGGACTCGCCGGCCAGCTCGGAGGTTTGCCGGTCACGGACGGGTTGATGCGGTTCGAGCGACAGGGCGACCACATCTTCCTGACGGTCCCGCAGTCGAGGATCATCTCGAACGGCCCCGACTCCTCGTACAAGCGCGCGGTCGCGCTGACGTTCGGCAACTCGGTCCTGCAGTCGTTCAAGATCGAGAGTGAGAAGGACTCGACGGTGCTGATCGACATGGCCCCGTTCTTCGTCAGCGACGCGCTCGACATCTCGACCCGCATGCGCGCGATCTCGATCAAGGGCTTCCGCTTCGACAAGGAACGCTCCGCGCTCAGCTCGCACAAGGCGTTCCCGAAGAACATGGAGGTCGAGGCGCTGCTCACGTTCACGCCCAATGACCGCGACAACGTGAACCTGAGCACGGTGCCCGATGCTCGTTACGTGCCGATCAGCGTGCACTACAGCTTCCTCGAGCTGCCCAGGGAGCCCATGGTGCCGCGCCTGGTCGACGACCGCGTCGGCTACTTCCTCGATGCCTACAAGGACATGAGCCGCGACTCGAAGGACGACTACTGGGTGCGCTATATCAATCGCTGGAAGCTCGAGAAGAAGGACCCTACGGCCGCGCTCTCCGAGCCCAAGGAGCCGATCGTCTACTACCTCGAGAACACGATCCCGGTGGAATGGCGCCCGTACATCAAGGCCGGCATCGAGGAGTGGAACAAGGCGTTCGAGAAGGCGGGTTTCAAGAACGCGATCCTCGCGAAGGACCAGCCGAACGACCCGAACTGGGACGCCGAGGACGCGCGCTATTCAACCATCCGCTGGATCACCTCGTCCGAGCCGGGCTTCGGCGCGATCGGCCCGAGCCAGACCGATCCGCGCACGGGCCAGATCCTGAACGCCGACATCCTGGTGGAGGGTTCGATGGTCGTCGGCTACTCGAACAATTACCGCCGCTGGGTCGGCCCCGAGACCGTGCAGGAGATGATGGGCATGCCGCCGGCCGATCTCGAGGTGCAGGGCCTCGACGGGCGCTTCGCCTGCGAGGCCGGCCGCGGCATGGCGGACGAGGGTGCGTTCCTCACCACCGCGATGCACCTCGACGGCCTGCTTCCGCCCGGCCAGCCGGTGCCAAAGGAGTTCCTGGGCGCCGGCCTCAAGTCCGTGACCATGCACGAGGTCGGCCACACGCTCGGGCTGCGCCACAACTTCAAGTCGAGCGCCTCGGTGCCACGCGCGAAGCTGCACGACCGCGCGTGGATCGCCGAGAACGGCATGACCGGCTCGATCATGGACTACGACACGCCGAACGTGTCGTCGGACCCGGCGACGCAGGCCCAGTACTTCTCGCCGACGGTCGGCACCTACGACCTGTGGGCGATCACGTACGGCTACAAGCCGTCCGGCGCGACCAACGCGGAGGACGACTACAAGGCGGTCGAGCCGATCGCGCGCGAATCGGCCCTGCCCGGGAACTACTACGCGACCGACGAGGACACCTACCCCGCCGACGCGCTCGATCCGCGCTGCAACATCTTCGACCTGGGCGACGATCCGCTGGCGTTCAGCAAGGACCGCGTGACCTACGTGTCGAAGCTGTGGGCCGACCCGCAGATCGAGTCGAAGCTCATGAAGGACGACGACTCCTACCTCGCGCTGCGACGCGGAATGGACTCGATGCTGCTGCAGTACGCGCGCGGCCTGTCGCACGCCCGCAAGTACATCGGCGGCCAGTTCGCGTCGAAGGCGCACAAGGGCGATCCGGGCGCGCCTGCGCCGTTCACGCCGATCCCGGCGGCCGAGCAGAAGGACGCGATGACCTTCCTGGCCGAGCGCGCATTCGCGCCGACGGCGTTCGACATCGCTCCGGCCGTGCTCTCGAAGATCGGCAAGGAGCAGAACTTCGACTGGGGCAACAACCTGTTCGCCTACGGCCGCCAGGACTACCCGTTCGTCACGCGCGTGTTGCAGATCCAGACGGTCACGCTCGGCGGCCTGCTCGACCCGAGCCTGCTTGCCCGCCTGAGGGAGCAGGAGACGCGGGTGGCACATCCGTTCCGCGTGCAGGACGTGTTTGCGAACCTGACGAACTCGATCATGAGCGAGCTCGGCGTCGCCGGCCCGGCGAAGCTGACCGCGCTCGACGGCCCGATGCCGCGCCGCGAGCTGCAACGCAACTACGTCGACCGCCTCTCCGACATGGTGACCGGCACGACGCCGGGGATCCCGGAGGACGCGGTGGCGCTCGCGCGCCTTCACCTGACGCGTATCGCCGACACCTGCCAGCGGGACCTAGTCGTGCCGATGCCGAAGTCCGACACCGTGCGCGCACACCTGATGGAGCTGAGGGCCCGGGCGAAGCGCGCGCTCGAGGCGCAGCGCGATGCCGCCCCGCGCGGCGCCGGAGTGCTGGCCGCGCCAACCCAGACCGCGACGGCGACGACCAGCGCCACGCCCTAACCCGACCGGAAGGCGGCGGGCGACTCCGCAAGGGGTCGCCCGCGACGCCGGAACCGGGGGTGAAAACTCCGGGTGACAAACCCGGGGCGAACCCCTACAATCCCATGCAGGCGGTGAGCTTCCCCGCCCAGCCATCGCAACGGCGGCACCGATCGCGACGCACGGTAGCGTCCCGACCCCGGCCCGCCCTGGTCGCAGCTCCAGCGACCTTCGACGTCCCTGCAGTTCGAACGCAAGAGAGACTCCGTGAAACGCACGTCCTCCGGCCCCTACGGCCGTCGCCCGTCTTCAAGGCAGCCTGGCCCCAACGCCGCACCCCGCCCTTCGAATCCGCCGTCTGGCGGCGCATCCGAAGGCCCCCGCACGGATTATCCCCGTGCCGACGCCCCCGCGCGCCCGGACGCCCCGCGGCCTGACGCCCCGCGCCTCGAGCGCGTTCGTGACGAGCGCCCCCGGGAGGATCGCCCGCGTGAGGAGCGACCCCGCGACGACCGTCCCCGGGACGATCGCCCGCGCGGCGACCAGCGCCGGCCCGATGCCCGCCGCCCCGAGGCCCGAGCCGAGATGCGTCCCGCCCGCGGCCCCCGGCCCGAAGGCCAGCGCCCCGGAGGACGGCCCGGCGCCGCACCCGGCCCCGGAGCGCCCGCAGGAGACCGTCGTCGGCAACCCCGCGGTCGTCGCGGACGCCCCGGCGGCCCCATGGGACCGAACGACGCCCGACCGGGCGGCGACAGCCCGCGCGGTCCGCGTCTCGACAGTCCGCGCGGTCCGCGTCTCGACAGCGCGCGCGGTCCACGCCCCGATGCCGGCCGCGGCTACGAGCCGCGCAGCGGCAACGTGCCGGCCCGCCCGCCCTACGGCGGCGCGAGCAGTGGCGGCGCGAACGGCTACCGCCGCAGCGACAGCGGCGAGCGCTCGCGCTATTACGGCGACAATCCCGGGCACCGCACGGGCTACGATCGTCCGCGCCGCACGCGCGAACGCCGCGACATCCCGTTCACCGACCTCCTCAAGGAGCTCCAGCAGCAGGTGTCGGTCGATCCGACCGAGCGCCTCAAGCTCGAGACCACGTCCGACGTGGTCTCGATGCGCGCGCTCGAGCTGATCTCGCCGATCGGCAAGGGCCAGCGCTGCCTGATCACCGCGCCGCCCAAGGCGGGCAAGACCACCCTGCTCCAGGAAATCGCGGTCGCGCTCAGCAAGAACCACCCCGAGATCGAGGTCGTCGTCCTGCTGGTCGATGAGCGTCCCGAGGAGGTCACGCACTTCCGCCGCTCGGTGCCGTGCGAGGTCATGGCCGCTTCCAGCGATCAGACCGCGAGCGAGCACGTGGAGATCGCCGAGAAGGCGCTCACGCGCGTGCTCGTGCCGGTGCTCGAGGGCAAGGACGTCGTGGTGCTGCTCGACTCGATCACTCGCCTCGCGCGCGCCTACAACACGAACTTCCAGGGCATCGGGCGCACGCTCTCGGGCGGCCTCGACGCGACCACCATGCAGGTCCCGCGGCAGATCTTCGGCGCCGCGCGCAAGATCGAGAACGGCGGCAGCCTGACCATGCTCGGCACCGCGCTGGTCGACACCGGATCGCGCATGGACGAGGTGATCTTCCAGGAGTTCAAGGGCACCGGAAACATGGAGCTCGTGCTCTCGCGCGCGCTGTTCGAGAAGCGCGTGTTCCCCTGCATCGACATCAAGCAGAGCGGCACCCGCAAGGAAGAGAAGCTCTACGGCGTCGACGAGATGCGCGCACTGCACGCGCTGCGCCGCCGCCTGGTCGACCGGGACCCCGAGACCGCGATGAACGAATTGCTCGAGCTGCTGCGCATGTATCCGAGCAACGAGCTGCTCCTGTCCAAGCTGATGTAAGCCCCTTCGCCCGGGAGGTCCCATGCGCCGCGCCCTCATCCTCGCGCTGGTGTTCGCCGGCGTGCTCGCCCCGCGTGCGCCCTTTGCCGCCGAGGCGAAGAATCCGGTCTACCTCCTGTTCAAGACGGGCACGCTGATCGACGGCACGGGCGCCGCGCCGAAGCAGCGCGTCGACGTGCTGGTCAAGGACGGCAGGATCGAGGCGGTGGGCGAGGCGCTCGCGTCGCCCCCCGGCACCACGACCGTCGACCTGACCGATTTCACCGTGCTGCCCGGATTCATCGACTGCCACACCCACCTCACGCTCGCGCCCTCCGGCCCCGACGCAAACCTCAAGTCCGTGACCGAAGGCCCCGCCGACGCGGCGATTCGCAGCGTGGACGCGGCGCGCCGGACGCTCGAGGCGGGCTTCACGACCGTGCGCAACGTGGGCGCCTCGGACTTCGTCGACGTCGCGCTCAAGCGCGCGATCGATCGCGGCGACATCCCCGGCCCGCGCATGATCACCGCCACGAATGCGTTCTCGATCGTCGGCGGCCACGGCGACGTCAACAGCTTCGCCCCCGGCGTGCTCGAGGATCGCCTCGACTACACCGTGGGCCTGCCGACCGGACCCGACGAGTGCCGCAAGGCGGTGCGTTACGCGCACAAGCACGGCGCGGGCGTGATCAAGATCATGTCCACGGGCGGCGTGCTCTCCTCCGGCGACGCGCTCTCGGCGCGGCAGTTCTCCGACGCCGAGCTGGCCGCCACCATCGACGAGGCCACGCTGCTCGGCCTCAAGGTGTGCTGCCACGCCCACGGCGCGGCCGGAATCAAGGCCGCGGTCAAGGCGGGTGTGGCGTCGATCGAGCACGGCACGTTCCTCGACGACGAGGGCGTCCGCATGATGAAGGAGCGCGGCACCTACCTCGTGCCGACGCGCAGCGCGGGCGAGTGGGTCTACGCCGCGGCGCAGAACGGCACGCTGCCGGCGTTCTCGGTCGCGAAGGCGCTCGAGGTCGGCCCGGTGATGCGCAGCTCGTTCCAGAAGGCCTACCGCGCGGGGGTCAAGATCGCGTTCGGCACCGACGCCGGCGTCTACCCGCACGGCCAGAACGCGCGCGAGTTCCACTTGATGACCGACCTCGGGATGAAGCCCATGGAGGCGATCGTGTGCGCCACCGCCAGCGCCTCGGACCTGCTGGGCTGGAAGGAAGTCGGCCACATCGCCGCCGGCGACTTCGCCGATTTCGTGGTCGTGCGCGGCGATCCGCTCGAGGACATCACGCTGCTCGAGCGGCCGAACGCCGTGATCAAGGGCGGCGCGTTCGTGCTGGACCAGCGGGCCCGGTAGCCGGCGCGGTGGATGTCACGTTGAAGCTGCCTCCACTCCATGATTGAACACGCGCGGGGCGCGGCCCCGTCGTACGGCGCGCGCTACGGCGGGGCCGCCCTGGTCACGGGCGCCTCCGCGGGCATCGGCGAGGCGTTCGCCCGCCGGCTCGCCGCGGACGGCACCGACCTCGTGCTCGTCGCCCGCCGCGCCGATCGGCTGGAGGTGCTCGCCGCCGAGCTGGCGCGGGCGCACGGCGTGGCGGTCCACGCCTGTCCGCTCGACCTGCTCGCGCCGGACGCGGTCCCTCACCTCGTCGCATTCCTCGAGCAGCGCGAAATCGCGGTCGGTCTCCAGATCCACAACGCGGGCTTCGGCGTCGCGGGCACGCTCCACGAGTCCGCGCCCGAACGCCTCGCCGCCATGGTCGAGCTGCACTGCCGCGTGCCGGTCGCGCTCCTCTCCGCGCTGCTCCCGCCGATGATCGCGCGCGGCAAAGGCGCGGTGATCGTGGTCGCCAGCGTCGCCGGCTACCAGCTCGGCCCGGGCAGCGCCGTCTACTCCGCCAGCAAGGGGTTCGACCTCCTGCTCGGCGAATCGCTGTGGGCCGAGCTCGCACCCTTCGGGATCGACGCGCTCGCGCTCTCGCCCGGCTACACGCGCACCGAGTTCCACCAGGCCGCGGGCATCTCCCAGGGGGCGATCCCGGGCTGGGCGTGGGCCTCCGCGGACGACGTCGCCCGGGCCGGCCTCGAGGGCCTCGGCCGCCGGGGCTCGGTCGTGCCCGGAGCGCTCTATCAAGCCCTGTGCGCGCTCGTCCGGCTGGTCCCCCGGGGGCTCCTGAACCGGTTCGCGATCCCGATCGTTTTCCGCAAGTTGCAGCGGGTGCGCGCCGATGACAGGAGAAGGTCGGGGGCCTGAGCGGGCCTCCGCGGGACGCAGCACGCGGGAGGCGGCGATGAACCAGGTTCCACAGCCGGGCGGCGCGGCCAACGCGGCCGGGGGCGAGAACAACCTCGTCGTGGCGCGCTATCGCAACGGGCAGGTGGTGAAGGGCTACACGCGCGACTTCTTTCCGGAGCGGCCCTTGTTCCACGTCCTGCCCAAGGGCGGACAGTCGGCGGTCCCGGTCAAGACCGCGGAGCTCAAGGGCGTGTTCTTTGTGCGCGACCTGCTGGGCAATCGCGTGCGCAACAAGGGTCGCCGCTTCCCCGCGGTGGACCAGGGTCCGCAGACCGGCCGCCGCATCGCGGTCCTGTTCGAGGACGGCGAGTTGCTGGTCGGCTACGCCCAGACGTACGGCCCGGAGAAGCCCGGCTTCTTCCTGTTTCCCGCGGACAGCCAGAGCAACAACACGCGCATTTACGTCCTGCGTGCCGCGACCAGGCAGGTCAAGCTCGGCCCCGCCGCCGACGAGCTCGCGCGCTCCGCGCCGCCGCCGCGCATGAAGCCCAAGTCCGCGGCCTAGGTCAGCCCCGGTAGCGCCCCAGCGCGAGGTTCACGATCTCCTCGATCAGCGCATTGTAGTCGCGGCCCGACTTCTTCGCCGCCATCGCGTACTCGGCGGTCGAATGCAGCCACGGGTTCGGGTTGACCTCGAGCACGTAGACCTTGTTGTCGGCGGAGAGACGCATGTCGATGCGGCCATAGTCGCGCAGTTCGAGCGCGCGGAACGCCTGGACCGCGGTCTGCTGCAGCGCCTGGGTGATGTCCTCGGGCAGGTCCGTCGGCAGGATGCTCTTGGTGACCTTGTAGGCCACCGTCCCCTTCTCCCACTTGACCTCGGAGCCCGCGATCCTCGGCGTGCCCTCGGGCAGGCGCGAGAGGTCGAGCTCGACCACGGGCAGCGCCTCGGGCTCCCCGTTGCCGAGCACCGCGACGTACATCTCGCGGCCCTCGATGTATTCCTCGATCAGCACCGGCGAATCGAACTGCTCGTGCAATTCGTGGATGCGCTCCATCAGGTCCTTGATCGATTCGCACAGCGCATTGAAGCTGATGCCGATCGAGCCGTCCTCGCGCGCGGGCTTGACGATCACCGGGAACTGCAGGTCATGCGACCAGTCGAGCCGCCCCCGGTGCACGCTCGCGAAGTAGGGCGTGCGGATCCCGTGGAACGCGAAGATCTTCTTGGCGAGGGACTTGTTCTGCGCGAGGTGGAGGCCGCCGGGCCCGGTGCCGGTGTACTTGCGATGCAGGAGGTCCAGGTAGGCCGCGAGGTTGATGTCCTTGGTGTCGTCGCCCGCCCACGACTCGGTGAGGTTGAACACCAGGTCACACTCGGTGTCGGCGAAGCCCTTGAGCGACTCGGCCGTGCCGTCGATCTCGGCATAGAACGGCGAGTGCCCGTTCGCCTTGAGCGCCTCGTGGATCTCCTGACGATCTTCCTTCTCGGGCTTCTTCTTGCTGCGCGACCGCGTCGGCTCCGGCTCTTCCGGCTCGCCGCCGTCGTCCCACACGTCGTACAGGACCGCCACCCGCAGTTTGGCCATGGTCTCCCCGCGTGACGCAACGCTTGCTACACGTGGACGAATTTCCCGCGCGTCAGGTAGTTCATCGCCAGCGTCGTGCCGTAGGCGGTCAGCTCGACCAGCGCCCCCGGCTCCTTCGAACGCTCACACCACAGGTCGCGCTCGCGCACGTGGCGCGCCATGGCCTCGATCAGGCCGCGCACCACGGGGCGAGGGACCCCGGTCCAGTACGTGATCTTGTCCGTCAGCACCACCCGGTGCTCGTGGACGAACTCCGCCGCGCTGCGCTGGTTCTTGCGCCGCGGATTGCGTGGCACGAACATGTCCCGCAGGTCGCCGTCCATCGCGAGGTCGACGGCCGCGCGGTTCTGCTCGACCACTTGACGGTAGAATTCCTCCACCGTCAACTCCATCTCTTCGACCGTGATGTCGGTGGCCCCGTGGACGACCACCGGGTCCGTGTCCCCGAACTTCTTCACCATGCGGTCGATGAAGCGCAGCTTCGCGAGCGCCGGCCAGCCGCGATAGCGGTCGCGCCAGGCCGAGCGCGGCGTGAGCCACACGGCGAACGTCTCGGCGAAGTCCTCGTCGGGGTGCTTCTGCGCGTACCAGCCGGCGAGGTGGCGCACGAACTTGCGCGAGAACGGCACGGGCTTGTAGTGGTCGCGGTAGCGGCGGTTGAACGGCCCGAACAATTCCCGCCACTCGGGCATGGCGTAGAAACGGTAGGCGTAGTTGAACGCGTGGCCGGCCTCGTGCCGGAGATACATCAGGATCTCGCGCTCGCTCTCGAGGTCGTTCACGCTGCGCTCGAGCTTCGCGAGCTTCGGGTCGGCGAGGTAGAACGGCACGCCGATCACGGGCTCGCCGGAGGGGCAGCCCCACTCGTCCGTCAGGTAGACCACCGCCTTGAAGCGCTTGATGCCCTTCTTGACCAGCTCCTTGCGCAGCTTCTCGACCGAGCGCTCGACGGGCGAGCCCTCGACCTTGAGACCGAGCTGGGAGATGCGCTTGCCGAGCAGCTCCTTGACGTCCGGCGGCGTCTTCTCGAAATCGATCATGGAATGCGCGTCAAAGGGGCCATGGGCCGTCATTGGATCACAACGTACCGTTGCCGTCCACCGCGCCGCGTGCAAGACTGCCGCGATGATCCGCTTCCCCGAGGACTCCCCCGACCGGCCCGAAGACCTCGATCCCGAGGCTGCCGTGACCGATGATGCGCTCGACCACGAGGCCGAGGCCTCGGTCGACGACACCTACCACGCGACCTGCCCCTACTGCTCCGAGGAGAACGAACTGTTCGTCGACCTCGGCGGCGGCGAGAGCCAGAGCTACGTCGAGGATTGCCAGGTGTGCTGCCGCCCGTGGCAGGTGCGGGTCGACGTCGACGAGGACGGCCGCGTGCGCGTGGAGCTCGACCCGCTCGACGAATGAGAAAGCGCCCGGGGCGAATGCAACGCCCCGGGCGCTCGTCTTCTCGCTGCGGTCGGGCCAGCCTACTTGCCGCCCGCAGGCGCGGGTACGGTCGCCGGTGCGCCCGACGGCTTCGGCGCGGCGCCGGCCACCGGCGCGGGCTTGGGCGTCTTGGCCTCGACGCTGATCTCGAGGGTCACGTCGTCGCCCAGCATGCTCGGTCCCTGGTCGAACAACTTGTTCCAGAGGATCCCGTAGTCCTTGCGATCGAGCGTGCCCGACGCGGTGAAGCCGGCGATCGTGCCGCCGGGGCCCATCTTGCCGATCCCGCCGACCTCGATATTGAGCGTCACCGGCTTGGTGACGCCGTGCATCGTGAGATCGCCCGTCATGGTGCCCTTCGTGCCCTTGATGTCCACGGTCTTCGACACGAACGTGATCTTCGGGTTCTTCTCGGCGTCGAAGAAGTCCGCGCTGCGCAGGTGATCGTCGCGGTGATCGTTGTTCGTGTAGATGCTCGCGGTCTCGATCTCGACGTTGACCTTGGTCGCGTTGAGGTTCGCCTGGTCGAGAGCGAGCGTGCCCGTGACGTTCTTGAATTCGCCACGCACCGGCGTGAAGAAGTGCCGAATGCTGAAGCCCACGCGGCTGTGGCTGTTGTCGAAATTGAGCGTCTCGGTGGCGGCGAACACGGCGCCTGCCGTGGCGGACAGGGCAAAGGCAGCCGCGGCGGCCACGAGCGTGCGGGACAACGAGCGATCGGTCAGGCGCATTCGGTCAGTCTCCTGGAAGGGTTCGGCTACCGGTGGCGGGATCAGAGACAGGTTAGCGGACGCAGCCCGGTTTGGATGCGCAAACCCGGGCCCCTGACCGGCTGCGGAGCCTGCTTGACACGGAATTGCGAACTCAGGGCCGGTACGGCGCGCGCTCCTCGATACAGAGCGGGCCCCGGTGGTTCGCATCCGGGAGGTGGGCGTCCCAGCAGTCCGGCGAGCAGAAGTGCAGCGGCAGGCGCTTCTTGTTACAGGTCGACACGGAGCACTTGTACCAAATGCCGGCCCAGGCGATGGGCTTCTTGCAGATGTTGCAGCGGGACCACGCGGCAGCCTCGGTCATGGGCGCGAATTCCTCCTCGAAGTGCGCTCACTGTAGGCACCGCCGCCGAGCGCCTCAAGACGGATCTCGCGTGTACTTGTTACTCGCCCCCCGGTCCGAGGTAGCGACAATCGTCCGTAGGGCTCCCCGTCCTTAACCTGTCAACCTGTTGCCATTAAACACGTTTAGCACTCCGCGCAGCCCTGTGGCACGGACCCTGCTTTGATCCCCCGTGGCGCCGCGCTCCACGGATCCACCGCGGACCCGGCTCCCAGGGAGGCAAACACCATGCGCAACGACATTCTGAAGTCCCAGTGGAAGCAGCTCAGCGGACGGATCCAGCAGGCGTGGGGCGATCTCACGGACGACGATCTCGCGCGCATCGACGGGAGCTGGGACCTTCTCGTCGGGCGGATCGAGGAGAAGACCGGCCTGCTCCGCATGGACATCGAGAATCGCCTGGGCGACCTGATCGAGCAGTTCGAAGAGGCCACGCGGGAGCGCAAGCCGCACCCTGCCACCGACTAACCGAAGGACACCGGAGGGCTGAACCATGCTCTGGACCGTTGCCGTCGTGCTCGTGGTCCTGTGGGCCCTGGGGGTCGCGACCAGCTACACCCTGGGCGGATTCATCCACCTGCTGCTCGTGCTGGCCATTGCGAGCGTGCTCATCCGGATCATCCAGGGGCAAAGACCTGTCTGATCGATTCGGAAATCTGCACTCTGTCAGGGAATGACTGAACCGCGGATCCACGCGGGGGGCATCTCATAAGCAGCATCGGTGAGATCTCCCCCCGACCGCAGCAGCTCCACCACAGCTGCGGATCGCCTTGGCGCGTGGATCCTGGTTCCTCCTCTAAAACCCGGCTGTACCACGGAGGGCGTCATGGCTCGCACCGTCGGCATGGTCTTGCTTCTGATCGGGCTCGCAGGGCTGGCGTGGGGTGGTTTCAACTACGCGCAGGAGCGTCACAAGGTCGACCTCGGTCCGGTCGACCTGAGCTACACCGAGAAGAAGCATGTCGACATTCCCCCGGTTGCGGGGGCTGCGGCGATCGTCGTCGGGCTCGTGCTGCTGGTCGCGGGAGGTTCGCGATCGAAAGGAGTCTTCGAATGAAGAGATGGACGATGGTTCTCGCAGGGTTGGCGCTGGTCAGTTCGTTCAACGCTTCGCCTTCGCATGCGTTCGGCGTGAGCGGCGGCGGCGGGCGCGTGGGCTTCCTGAGCCCGGACGTAGGCGACGGCGGTGTCGCGCTCGGCGCGCACATCGAGTTCGAGCAGGCCGGATCCCAGTGGCATCTGCAGCCGAACATTCTCTACTGGAACGGCAATCCGCTTTCGGGCTTCGACGCGAACCTGGACGCGTTCTATCACTTCGGTGCGGAAATGCGCACGACGCCCTACCTGGGCGGCGGCGTCGGCCTGTCGATCGTCGACGTGCCGGGCGGTGGCGGAAGCAGCAGCGACCCTGCCGGCAACATGTTCGGTGGAGTGCGCTTTCCCGCCGGCAAGAATCACCTGTTTCTCGAGGGGCGCTACACGTTCAGCGAGGTGAATCAGGCCTCGATCACGTTAGGCGCGACGTTCCACTAGTCGCTAGGTCCCCTCTCACGAAGGAGCATCGCACATGAATCGCAAGACCTGGATCGCAGTCGCCGTTGGCGTCGCGCTGGTCGCGGCCGTGTCGGTATTCGCAATGCAGAACAAGCCCATCGGCTCCGACATCGCCGTCAACGGCGACACGAAGACCACCGGCTTCAAGCTGGGCGGCCTCGGAAGCTCGACGATCACGGTCCCGGCCGGCACGGCGTTCAGCGTGGTGCTGCAGACCACGCTGTCGACCAAGACCTCGAACACCGGCGACCGCTTCTCGGCGCGCACGTCGTCGCCCGTGCTGGTGAACGGCAAGATCGCCATCCCCGAAGGCGCGGCGCTCCACGGCCACGTCGTCCTCGCCGAGCAGCCTGGCAAGGCGAGCGGCCGCGGCAAGCTCCAGCTCGCATACGACAGCATCGAGTTCGGTGGGCACAGCTACAACCTGGACTCGCGCAGCCCGGTCTACGAGAGCAAGTCGGGCACCGGCAAGGACGTCGGATTGATCGGTGGCGGCGCGGTGGTCGGTGGCGTCATCGGCGGAATCGCCGGCGGTTCGAAGGACATCGGCAAGGGCGCCGCGGTCGGCGCCGCCACGGGCACCGGCGCGGCGCTGATGACGCGCGGCCCGCAGCTCGAACTGGGCGCCGGCTCGGCCCTGCGCTTCACGCTCGACCGCGACGTGGACGTTCGTCCGGCGCGCTCGGCGTAAGAACTCCCCCCGGGGCGGATTCCATCCACCCGGTGAAACCAATCGCCCCGACCACTCCAGGGATGGAGAGGCCGGGGCGGTGTCGTTTTCAGGCGGTCGTCAGATGCGTTCGACGTACTTGCCCGTCTCCGTGTCGACCTTGATGACGTCGCCTTCCTTGATGAACCCGGGCACCATGACCTCGATGCCGGTCTCGAGCTTCGCGGACTTCTGGAATGCCTTCGCGGTGTCACCGCGCGTGGCGCCGCCCTCGGTCTCGGTGACCTTGAGCTCGACCATCTTCGGAAACTCGATCGTGATGATCTCCGTCTCGCGCAGCAGCAACTGGAGCACCATGCCGTCCTTGAGCCAGCTCGCGTTGCCGGCGATCGTGGCCTTCGGGATCGTGAGCTCGTCGAACGTTTCCGTGTTCATGAAGTGGAAGTCGTCGCCCGATGCATAGAGATACTGCACCGCGTGCGGCTCGAGCTTGACGTCCACGATCTTCTCGCCCGAGTTCCAGGTCTCGTCGATAACGCGGCCGGTCTTCAGGCTCTTGAGCTTGGTGCGCACGAAGGCCCCGCCCTTGCCCGGCTTGACGTGCTGGAAATCGACGATCCGAAACAGATCGTTCTTGTGCTCGATGACGAGCCCATTCTTGATATCGGCAGTGGTGGCCACGGGCACTCCGGAACGGGGATCTCGACGCGGCGCGAAGACCGAGAGGATCGGGGCGCCTTGGACCGGGGCAGTGTACCCGCCCCCGCTCCGCCCGGCAAGCGGGTCGCCGGGCCCCTCCCCGGCCGCCTCGACCGGCTCGCCGGCCTGTGCTAGCGTCGTCGCTCTCCCCCACACACCGGAGGACTCGATCCATGACGCCGACTTCGCACCGCCGCTTCGCCCTCACCCTGCTCCTCCTCGTCGTCGCTTTCGCCGGCTGTGCCACGGGCACGAAGATCAGCGAGCACTGGCGCGACCCGAGCTGGAAGGCGGCCCCCCTGGGCAACGTGTACGTGGTGGCGATCCGCAAGGAAGCGGTGCGGCGGCGGATGTGGGAGGACGGCTTCGTCGCGCAGCTCAAGGAGCGCGGCGTGCAGGCCACGCCCTCGTATGCGCAATTCCCCGACGCGGCGCCCGACACGCAACAGGTGATCGACGCGGTGAGCGCGGGCGGCTACGACGGGGTCCTGGTCTCGCTCCGGCTCCCGAACACGCAGGAGCAGCGCGAGGTCCTGCCGACCACGACCCGGGTCGCCGAGACGCGGCGCAATCCGTACACCGGGTTCTACTACACGGCCTATCGCGACGTGTACACGCCGGGCTACACGGAGACCGACGAGATCCGCCGCTACCAGACCGACGTCTACGCGACGAAGAACGGCGGCAGCCTGATCTGGTCCGCGTCGGTGCAGTCGTACGATCCGATCGACGCCGCGCTCGTCAAGGCCGTGGTCGAGAAGAAGGTCCTGCCGCAGGCGACGAAGGACCGGATCTTCCCGGAGAGAGCGAAATAGTAGTTCGGGCAGTCTCCGACGCCGTTGGCCGGTTTCCTACCCGGCCTAGGTTTCGGCCTCTGCGCGTTTGATTGTGGGCAACGATCCGCCGGAGCAAAGCGCATCAACGCAAGACCAGACCCCGCGCCGTCAGGGATCGGCCTTTCTGCGTGAGCCTCAGCCAGTAGACACCCGGACGGAGCGTGCCGCTCGCACCGAGTTGGATGAGGTGGCTGCCCGGGCCAAGCCCGGCGAGGTCGCGGGAGAGCAGGCGTCGGCCCGCCACGTCCACAAGCTCGAGGGTCGCGGGATCGCCGGAGGGCAGGCTCAGCGAGACACTGATCGCGCCGACCGCCGGATTGGGTCGGAAGCCGCCCAGGCTCAGGGCGAGACCGCTCGGGATCGTGATCCACGCCGGCTCGGTGGCTGCGCGGTCTGCGCCGTAGCGCAGGCGATAGGCATATCGGCCGCCCGCGGGAACGCTATCCTCGTAGGTAAGCAATCCCGTTCCGGTCGCGTCCGGTGATCCCAGAGTCAGCCACTCGCTCGCGTCATCGCGGCGTTCGACGACCGCGCCGAGGTCCGCCGCATCGGCCGCGAACCACGAGATTCGAGCGAGCCCCGGCTCGGCCTCAGCGCTGACGAGCGAGAGCAGGGCGGGCACGGGTCCATCGACCTCGAGACGCTGGGCGTAGACGTCGGGCCCGCTGACCGAGTAATTCCGGTAATCGCTCCAGGCTGCGATGGCGCCCATGCTCCCGCCGGAGACGAGTTGCAACTGCTCCTGGGTGTCGGCCGCAGTGCACAGGGGTAAGCCGTCCGGACCCCAGCCCGGCGCCGGCACGCCGACGGCGGTAAAATGCTGGGCGTAGAAGTCGACGCCGCTCGGAATATTTCGACCATCCCACCAGGCGACATAGGCGCCACCGCTTCCATCCCGCACGATCTTGGGGATACGGGTCGGGGCGGTGGTCGCTTGGTTCCCGTTCACGGCCCAGCCGGAAGCCAGCGTCCCGCCGGGTTGAAGCTTCAGGGCGTAGATGGACCAGAATGCTGAGCCCGCACGATCATCCTCCCACGCCACCAACAGGTTTCCCTGACCGTCGGCGTCGGCCGCGAATTCGAACTGGGAGCGGGGAGCGTTGCAGACCGGGGTGCCGTTGGTCGGCCAGCCGGGAACGAGCGCACCGGAGGCGGCAATATGATGGGCGTAGAGATCCCAATTGTCGAAGGGACTGAAAGCACCGGTGCGTCCGTCCCTCCAGGCCACGTAGGCGCCACCGGCATCGTCCGGAACAACCAGGCTCGGCCCCTGATCTCCGGGGGCATTGCACACCGCCAGTCCCCCCGCAGGCCAGCCAGTTGCAATCGCTCCGGAGGACGTGACTCTTTGAAGATAAACATCGAAACCCGTGGTCCCCCGGTTCCGGCCATCATCCCACGTGACAAATACGCCGCCTGCGCCATCGGTGATTGCGCTCGCATCCCCTTGAAATCCGGACACCGGCGTAAGGTCCAATCCGTTGACCGGCCACGCCGGATCCAGTGTCCCATCGGCGAGGATCCGGTCGAGACAAACGTCCCGATTCGATCTTCCGTTGCGCTCATCCTCCCACTGAACGAAGCAGCCACCTGCCCCGCCCCTCACGACATGAGGCGATCGCTTATCTCCTGAGGCGGTACAGACGGCGAGTCCATTGTCCGGCCAGCCGGCGGCAGGCATTCCACTCGGGGCGACGTGTTGCGCATAGATGTCAAGGCTTGTTCCACTGCGTCGATCGATCCAGGTCACGAAGCACCCCCCCGCGCCGTCCGGCGTGACGCTGGGTGCATCTTGATAACCGGTGGTCGAGCAAACGACCACGCCGTCCTGAGGCCAACCCGGAGCGATGAATCCTGAGGCCGTCACGTGTTGCAGATAGATGTCATCATCGAGCGTCGTATAGTTGCGGGTATCATCCCAGGCGATGAAAACGCCTCCGGACCCATCCGGGCAGGCGCTCGTGACATATTGCCCGCCAAAAGCCTGACAAGCCGGGACCCCGTCCTGCCTCCACTGCGCCGAGACGGGAGAGGGCCAAGCGAGAATCAGGAGCAGAGAGGCCAAGGTTACCGATCGCATGGGGCATGCCCTCGAGAGTTCGCCCGCACGCAGAGCCAGAGCGTGGGCGACGGGCAATCAGTATGAACCTCCCCGACTCTTGAATGTCAGCAAATTCCCTCCGGGCCCAGCAGCGCAAGCTCATCGCAATCGCCCAGTAGCACGAGAGAGGTAAGGGCGAAGTCCCGGCGTTGCGCCGGGGCTTCGCTCGCTGGCCGGACGCCTATCGATTCGATCACGATTGTAAGATCGCCGCGGGTTCGGCTCGTCGGGTTTTTATCTGCAGTGATCGACCAGGGTCGCAAGCGCCTAGACCGCGAACTCCGCCGGCTCCCACACCAGCCCGAGTTCGCTCGGCGGCGCCATGTAGCCGAGCAGCGCCGAGGCCGCGACCACGGCCGGGCTCGCGAGGTAGCCCTCGCCGCCGACGCCCATGCGGTTCTGCCAGTTGCGATTGAACGTCGTGATCGCGCGCTGGCCCGGCTTGAGCGCATCCTGGCCCTGCCCGAAGCACGGGCCGCACCACGAATCGCGGATCACCGCGCCGGCCGCGCGCAGCACGTTCGCGATCGAGTCGCCGTCGAGCCGCGGGTCGGGATTCTCGATCAGCGTCTTGACCTTGCCCGAGCCCGGGAAGACCACGAATTCCTTGCCCGCCGCCACGCTCAGCGCGCCGTGCGTCCGCGCGGCGCGCAGGACGAGCGCGGCCTGCAGGAGGTCGTCGTAGCCGCCGTTCGTGCACGAGCCGATCATCGCCTTGTCGAACGTGAGCTTCTCCTTCGCGACCTCGGTCGCGGGGAACGCGTTCCCGGGGCTGAACGGACGCGCGATCATGGGCGCGATCGCGGTCAGGTCGAGTTCCTCGTCGAGCCCGTAGTGCGCGTCGGCGCCGGGCGTCACGCGCGGGTACGGCATCGCGATGCCGCGCTCGTTGAACCACGCCTCGGTGATGTCGTCGGCCGGGAAAATGCCGTTCTGCGCCTCCGCCTCGGCCATCATGTTCGCGATCGTGTTGCGGTACGGCATCGGCAGCTGCTTGCCGACGTCGACGAACTCGACGCCCATGCCCTGCGATTGCGCCGCGCCCCACTTCGCGAGCAGCGCGAGCACGATGTCCTTGCCGCTGACCCACGGCTGGAGCGTGCCCGTGAAGCGTACCCGCCGCTGCTTCGCGAGCGTGAAGTAGATGTAACCCGTGCTCCACCCGAAGCCCAGCGTGGTCGAGCCGACGCCCATGCCGAACGCGCCGTACGCGCCATAGGCGCGCGAGTGCGAGTCCGCGCCCGGGTAGAAGCCGCTGGGCACGATCAGCCCC
>JBKJJJ010000099.1:0-50880 GCA_046598045.1 Candidatus Eiseniibacteriota bacterium | reverse complement strand
CCGTTGCGACACCTGCCGTCGACAGTTCGGCGATCAGACCTTCCGGGCGACCTACTGGATGAAGCGCCCGGAGCTGCTCGAGCCGGTGTTCTACCGGATCACCGCCTGCTCCGGCTTTCGGCAGATCGCCCGCGAGACCAAGGCCTCGCCCCAGACGATCGCGCGCACCAGCGGACGCCTGGGGCGGCACGCGCTCCTCTTCCACGAGCTGCGCCGGCTTAAGGGGCCGATCCGAGAGCCCCTGACGCTCGACGGCTTCGAGAGCTTCGAGTACAGCCAGTACTACCCCACGAGTTATCACGTCGCCGTCGGGCAGAAGAGCCACTTTTTCTACGGCTTCACCGACAGCGAGTGCCGGCGCCGAGGCAACATGACCAAGGCGCAAAGGAAGCGGCGCATCGAGATTGAAGCAGAGCTGGGCCGACCCGACCCCAAGTCGATCGAGAAGGAGGTCGCCGAGCTCCTGGCGATTCTCTCGCCGGAAGCCCAGGCGCTCGAATTGCACACCGATGAACACCAGAGCTATCCCCGTGCCGTGCGCAGGGTTCCGCACCTGAGCGTGACCCACAGGACGATCTCCTCGCGCGCCGCCCGGACCGCGATGAACCCGCTGTTCTCGATCAACCTATTGGACCTGTTGATCCGCCACAACGGTTCGAACCACAAGCGCGAGACCATCGCGTTCTCGAAGCGCCGGGCGAGCGCGGCGTACCGTCTCGCTGTCTTCGCGGTGTGGCGCAACTGGGTGCAACCGGTGTCGGAGCGAAGGGGCGGACCGACCCCCGCCATGAACCTCGGGCTGGAGGAGCGGCGACTCGATGTGTCGGAGATCCTGGACCGGAGGCTGTTTCCCTCACAGGTCCGACTTCCGGAGAGGTGGCGGCTCTACTAAGAAAAGAGGCTCGCAACGAGGGCGCTGCCCAAGAACGCGATTCACCGACTCAAGTACGCCGCCTGAAAACTCGAGAGGGCGCCCTCCGGGGGGAAGGCGCCCTCAAGTTCATACCCAATCTTCAGCGCACAACCGACGATGACGAGGGTTGCGAACTACTCCTCGATGCGCACGAACTTCCGCACCGCAACCCGGTCGTTGACCGTGAGCCGCGCGAAGTAGACGCCCGGCGCCACCTTCGTGCCGTCGATCGCGAGGCCATTCCAGGACAGGCGCTGGACCTCGAGCGTCTTGGCCACCGGGAGGCTGGCGACGATTCGGCCGCGCACGTCGACCAGTTCGAGCGAGAGGCGGCTCTGCGCCAGGGCGAGATCCTCGGCCGGGATCGAGAACTGGAACAGCGAGCGAGCGCTCGAAGGATTCGGGAACGGCGCCGCGAACGCGAAGCGCTCGATGGCCGCCGCGTCGACACCGGTGGCCCCGCCCGAGATCAGGTCGAGCTTGCCCCAGCCGTAGCTGATGTTCGGCACGGCGCCGGTGAACGAGTCCGTGCGGGCCTGGCGCTGCAACGTCAGGCGGGCCTTCGACGGCGTGAGGTTCGGGTCGGTCTGCAGCATGAGCGCGAGGGCGCCGGTGACGTGGGCGGCCGAGGCGCTCGTGCCGTAGCGAATGCGGTGCACCATGTCGGGCATCATCCAGGTCGTGCTGGTCTGCGAGGAGACGGTGGCCGAGAGCGCGGCCGAAACGCCGTAGCCCGGAGCGACGAGGTCGGGGCGCTGCACGCCGTCGCGGCGCGGGCCCTGCGACGAGAAATTCGCGATCTGGCCGACCACCGGGCTGCCGGAGTAGAGCGACGTGCCGCCGGTGCCGTTCGTCCAGCGCACCTTGGTCGAATACGCGCCGGCCGAGAGCACCGAATCCGCGGTCGCCGGGGAGGTGACCGTGTGCGACTGGTCCAGCGCCGCACCGGTGAACGACGGCGAGGTCGTGGTGCCGAACTGCCAGGCCGAGACCCAGAAGTCGACGATGCCCGTGGAGCTGCCGGTCTTGCGCGTGATGGTCAGCGTCCATGTGCCGCTGCGTGGCATGTTGGTGTTGAGCTCGCGGATGTAGGCATAGAGCCGCTTGGCTTTGGGCGTGATCTGCGCGTCGTTTTCGACATAGATCCGGCCGTCCGCGGTCTGCATGTCGCCCGAGTTGCCGCCGACCATGACGACGGGCGTCGTGATGCCGGTGGGCGACGTCATCTGGATGTCGAAGATGCCGCCGAGGTCGTGCCAGCCTTCGATCGCGATGTACTCGGCGTCGATGGACGGCGTGTAGGTCGGGATCACGAATTGCACGGTCGACGTCTGGCCCGCCGAGGCGATGTTGCAGCGCGCGTGCACCGGGACGTTGCCGAAGTTGCCGGCTGCCGCCGACACCAGGCGGCCGGGCCCGGTGAGCGCGGAGATCCCGGCGTCGAGTGTGCTGCTGCCGTCGCGCGGACCGAAGCTCGAGCTCCAGCTCACGTTGACGACCGCCTTCTTCCCCATCAGGGCGGCCTTCTGGAAGATGTAGTTCACGCCGTCGATGAGCGAGGACTCGACGTTCGAGAGCTGGACGATCACGAGATCGGCTTCGGGCGCGACGCCCACGTACTGGTACGAGGGTTGCGCGTTGCCGGTCGCGCGACCGTTCCCCGCCGCGATGCCGGTGACGTGCGTGCCGTGGCCGTCGCTGTCGTTGACGATCGCCGTGCCGGCGTCGACCTGGGCCGAGTTGAACTCGGCGCCGTAGGTGAAGCCCACGGGCTTGGTACCGAGCGCGGTCTGGTTCCAGACATACTTCACGCGCGTGTGATTCGTCGCGTCCCGGAAGTCGGCGTGGTTGGTGTCGAGGCCCGTGTCGATGATGCCCACCACGACGCCCTTGCCGGAAGCGCCCGTGAACACCGGCGGCTTCGTGCCCCACACGGCGTCGGCGTCGATCTCGAGCGTGCTGACGTCGAGCATCGGGTACACCGGGGCCGAGGCGGAAACGCGCGTCAGGCCGGGGGCGGTGAGCAGTTCCGGCATGAGGCCGAGCGGCGCGCGCGCGGTCGTCATCCCGCCCGCCTGCGTGTTGACCTCGACGCCGAGGGCCTCGAGCGCCGCGCGGTCCACGGGGCCTTCGAGGATCAGGTCGATCGGGCTGTCGGGCAGGGCGTTGGTGTAGTTCTTGGCCAGGGGCTCGGGCGCGGCACCGTCCGGTGTGGCGGTTTGCGCGAGCGCGGCCATGGTCAGGCCGCGGGCGGAGTTCGCGTCGGCTTGCTCCAGGATCGCGCGCAGGTGGTAGTCGACGCGCACGTCGTGCGCCGCATCGAGCAGCGTGCGCGCGCCGGTGGATGCCGTGGCATCGAATGCGAAGCTGGCGATCGCAGCAAAGCTGGCAATCACCCCAAAGTGGCGGGACACGGGGCTCGGCATGACAATGCGGAGCGGGGTCACTGCCTTGGGCATCGGCGACTCCACGGGGTGCGGGTTGCGGTTCGCGAGGGCAAGTCGAGCATCATGCAACGTCTGCCCACACTGAGTACGAAGCGTTGGTAAAGCGAGCTCCGTGCCAACCGCTATGACTTTCAAAATGCCGCGCAAATCCGCTCAATTTGCAGCAGGTTGGGATCCCACCACAACTCGCGCGTCGCGCGTGATTGCAGCTTGACCGTGCACGAATTTCAAAACGCATGTTCGTGGAGTTCGGGCTCGGGGTCCGCCCTTGTGAACTCCATGATGTGGGGCGTAAGCTTGGTGTGACTTCCACGCCGCGAGGATTCGTGCGGAAGGAATATTTCGTGGATGTCGGTATTGCGTTGTTCTACGGCGACCCGAGCACGGGTTTCTGAGCCGCATTCCGGGTCCATATCTCGGAACACGCCCCCGCGGAGGGTCTCATCCAAGCCATGCACCATTATAGAGGGGAAACTTCCGGACTGGGAAGAAAGTTCACGGGTCTCTGGGCAATGGCCACTCTCTGTGTCGGCCTTGCCACGGTCGCGGGGGCCCAGGTCTCCTTCCGGCCCCGCACCGACCCGCCGGCGATCCTGGTCCGGTTGCGCCCGCTTGCCCCGGCGCCCCGGGGGCCGCTTGGGCTGGGCCAGGCGGTCCTTCCCGGGGAGGCGGTCCGGATCGGCCCGCGGGATCTCGGCCTCGACGCCACGCCGGACCTCGCCGCGCGAGCCCTCGCAGCGGGCGTCCAGGGCGTCGAGGACCCGTTCCGGGACCTCGGCCTGGTGGATGATCCGGCAGCCCCGGATGGTCCCGAGGCCCGCCTGGCACGCACCTTTCGGCTGGTTTTACCCCCCGGGGCCGACGCCAGGGCTGCCGCGGCCGCCCTGGCCGGAGCGGCCGAGGTCGAGCTCGCCGAGACCGACGCCGTCTACCACCTGGCCTGGACCCAGGCCGCGTTCCTGCCCAACGACCCCCTGTTCGCGGACGGCACCCAGTGGGGCCTGGCCAACACCGGGGTCGGGCCGTACGGCGGCGTGGCCGGGGTCGATGTCCGGGCGCCCGCGGGCTGGGCAGTCACGACCGGCTCGAGCGCGACCGTGCTCGGGATCGTGGATACCGGCTTCGATCTCCACCACCCCGAGCTCAACCGGGACCTCGCGGACGGCAGCCCGCGCGTGATCGCGCGCTACAACTCGAGCATCGAGGGCGAGTTCGCCACGCCCGACGACTCGGTCGGGCACGGCACGATCGTGGCGGGCGTCGCGCTGGCGCTCACCAACAACGGGCCCGTGCTCGGCGGCAGCGGAGTGGCGGGTGTGTGCGGCGGCGCGGGCGGCGACTCGGTCGGCTGCCGCGTGGTCGAGGTCAAGGCCACGCCCACGAACCACACCGACGCGCTCGCGAGCGAACTGGTCGAGGGCATCATCTTCGCGGCGAATCACGGCGCGCGCGCGATCAACCTGTCGTTCGGCGGCGATGAGGACAACGACAATGTGCGCGAGGCGATCGCCACCGCGGCGATACGCGGCGCGGTCGTGATCTGCGGTGCGGGCAACGGCCAGGATGACCGGCCGCAATACCCGGGCTACTACGCGCGCTACGGGCTGGGCGTGTCGGTGGCGGCGATCAAGTCCGACGGCACGCTGGCGCGGTTCTCCTCCCGCGGGCCGCAGATCGACGTCGCCGCCCCGGGCGAGGGCATCATGTCGACCTACCTCACGTACGAGAACGCGTACGCCAGCCCGTTGCGCGACTTCGCGGCGTCGTCGGGCACGTCCTTCGCGGCGCCGTTCGTGACCGGGCTCGCGGGCCTGGCGTACACGCTCCAGCCCGGGATGCGGGACAACGAGTTCCAGGAGATGCTGCGCCGCAGCGCGCGCGACGTCGGCGCGCCCGGCCGGGACGACACTTACGGGTGGGGCATTCCCGACGCGCCGGCGCTGCTGACCAGGCTCCTGCCGCCGCGCGGCTTCCTGCGCGGGCTCGTGCGCTCGCAATCGTGGGCGCTGGTCGGTACGGACAGCGTGACGCTCCGGGACACGAAGCTGAACGACAACAACGGGTGTCCGATCGACGGGCGCTACTTCGCCGAGCGCTGGGAGGTGCGCGCGCACGTCGACCTGCCGCCGGGACGCATCCTCGAGACGCCCGACGTGATCGTGCGCAAGAAGCTGCCGAGCGCCGCCATCCCGGGTTCGAACGGCTGGAGCGAGGGGCCGCTGCTCGAGTACAACGTGGGCTGGGGTGAGCTGGCGCCGGGGACGGCGACCGCCTCCGGCTTCGACGTGCGCTCGTACGTCTACCGGATTCCGTCGCCGCCGCAGACCGTGTGCGGCACCACGAACATCGACTTCGTGCCCGAGCGGCCGGTCGACGTGTTCTTCGATTGGAGCGCGTTCGGCCGGCTCGACCAGCCGCCGGTGTGGACCGTCGATACGCCAGAGGACAGCGCCACGATCGACGTCGACGCCCCGACGATGCTCGCGTTCCACGCCACCGACACGGACACCGTGAGCGCGATCCAGATCGCATACTCGGACAATGGCGGAGGGACGTGGATCACGATCGCGAACCTGCCGGGCAACGCCACGGGCTTCGCGTTCCAGTCGCCGTGTGCGAGGCCGGGCCGCGACTATCGGTTGCGTTTCCGCGCACTCGACACGGACGGCGGATGGGCGGACCAAGCCGACGCGTTCAGGCGCTACGTGCCGAGCCGCGTCTGCCTCGATGGCGAAGATCCGGACGCCCCGCTGGCGTTCGCGCTCCTGCCGGTCACGCCGAATCCGTCCCTCGGTGGTCGGGCGTCGTTCCACCTCTATCTGCCGGAGATCGCCCCGGGCGCGGCCGGGCCGCGGCTCCGGATCTTCGACCTGCGTGGGCGGCTCGTGCGGGAACTCGACCTGGCGGGTTCGCCGGTCGGGCCCGTGGGGGTGGTTTGGGACGGCGTGGACCGCGCCGGCCGGCGGGCGCCGGCCGGGATGTACGTGGCCCGGCTCGAAGCGAGCGGGCAGGCCCAGGCCCGGCGCTTCGTGCGACTCTAGAAACGAGCGCGCTAGACCAGCGGCTCGTTCCAGCCTTCGAGGTAGTCCCGCAGGTCGTTCATGAAGTGGTCCGCGCTCGCGCCGTCGACGACGCGGTGGTCGTAGGCCACCGAGATCAGGCAGATCGAGCGAATCGCGATCTTGTCGCCCTCGTCGTCGGTCACCACGACCGGGCGCTTGACGATGCCGCCCACGTCGAGGATCGCGACCTGCGGCTGATTGATCACCGGACAACCGAACAGCGAACCGAACCCGCCCGGGTTCGTGATCGTGAACGTGCCGCCCTGCACGTCGTCGGGCGCCAGTTGCTTGCTGCGCGCGCGCGCCGCGAGGTCGTTGAGGCTGCGGGCGAGACCCAGGAACGACTTCTCCTCGGCCTTCTTCACGACCGGCACGATCAGCCCCGGATTGAGGTCGACCGCGATGCCGACGTTGCTCGACGCGTGGTAGATGACCTCGTTGCCGCGCACCGACGCGTTGAGCACCGGGTTCTTGCGCAGGGCATGAACGGTGGCTTTGAGGATGAACGGCATGAACGTGAGCTTGACGCCCGCGGACTGCTCGAAGGCGGCTTTCTCCTTCGCGCGGATCGCGGCGATGCGGGTCAAGTCGAACTCGAACACGGTGTAGACGTGCGGCGACGTGTGCTTCGAGAACACCATGTGATTCGCGATGATCGTGCGCATCTTCGTCATGGGCTCGACGCGGTCGCCCGGCATCACCTGCGCCAGCCACGAGGGCGACGGCGCGGGCAGGCCGAAGCCCGTCCCCGCCCCGGCCGCGGGCCCAGCCGAGGCGCCACGCTTGCGGTCCTCGAGATAGCGCGTGACGTCGTTTCGCGTGACGCGGCCACCGGCGCCCGTGCCGGGCACCGTGCGCAGGTCCACGTTCTCGACGCGCGCCATGGTCTTGACCAGCGGCGACGTCAGCACGCGGCCGCTCGTCGGGTGGAGCAACGCGGCGTCGGCCCCCGCCACCGGCGCGGTGGTCGTGCCATTGCCGCTCGAGACCGCGGGCGCGGCGCTCGCCGCGGGGCGCACCGAGGCCGGGACGACGAGCTCCTGGACGTCGAGCCCGAGCGGGCTGGTGTCGCGCGGCAGGCTCGAGGCCGCCTCGGCGGGCGCCGAGAGCCCCGGGATCTCCGCAGCCGTCGGGGCGGCCGCCGGCTGCGCGGGCGCGGCAGCGGGCGCGGCAGCAGCAGCGGGCGCGGGAGCCGACGCAGCTGTGCCTGCCGGGGAGGCGTCGATCACCGCGACCACGGTGTTGATGTTGACGGTCGTGCCCTCGGGCACCTTGATCGCGGAGAGGTAGCCCCCCGCCGGCGCCGGGATCACCGAGTCCACCTTGTCGGTCGAGATCTCGAATAGCGGCTCGTCGCGCTCGATCTTGTCGCCCACCTGCTTCAACCACTTGGTGACGGTGCCCTCGGCGAGGGACTCGCCCATCTGCGGCATCACGACATCGGTCGCCATGGTTCCCTCTCCCTAGAACGCCATGAGTTCGCGCGCGACCTTGACGATGTCCGCGGTCTTGGGCAGGAACGCCTCCTCGAGCGTCGGCGCGAACGGCACCGGCGCGTCGGGCGACGCAATTCGCTTGATCGGAGCTTCGAGGTAGGTGAAGGCCTCGTCGGCCAGGCGCGCGGCGATCTCCCCGCCGATGCCGCCCGTGAGTGTGTCCTCGTGCAGGATGATGCAGCGCGAGGTCTTCTTGACCGAGTCCATCACCATCTCGATGTCGAACGGCATGATCGAGCGCAGGTCGATGACCTCGAGCTCGATGTCGGGCGCGAGCGCCTCCGCGGCTTCGTACGCGAGGTAGAGCATCGCGCCGTAGGTCACGAGCGTGATGTCCTTGCCCGGGCGCCTCAGCGCGGCCTTGCCGATCGGCACGATGTAGTCATCGCCCGGAAGCTCTTCCTTGATCCGGCGGTACAGGTACTTGTGCTCGAAGAACAGCACCGGGTCCTCGTCGCGGATCGCCGCCTTGATCAGGCCCTTCGCGTCGTACGCCGTCGCGGGGGTCACGACCTTGAGGCCGGGCGTGTGCGCGAAGTACATCTCGGGATTCGCCGAGTGGAACGGCCCGCCGTGCACGTTGCCGCCGCAGGGACCGCGCACCACGAGCGGCACGCCCACGCCCCAGCGGAAGCGGCTCTTCGCCGCGTACGACGTGATCTGGTCGAAGGCGCAGGTGATGAAGTCGATGAACTGCATCTCGCACACCGGGCGCAGCCCGTTCATGGACATGCCGATCGCCGCGCCGACGATCGCCGACTCGGCGATCGGGGTGTCGATCACGCGCCCGGCGCCGAACTCGTCGAACAGGCCGGCGGTGACCTTGAACGCACCGCCGTACTTCGCGATGTCCTCGCCCAGCATGACGACGCGGTCGTCCTTGCGCATCTCCTCGAACAGCCCCTGGCGGATCGCCTCGAGGTAGGTGGTGAGAGCCATCAGTCCGCCGCTCCTTCCTGGTTCACGATCGGTCGCGTCGGATCGTAGTAGACGTCGGTCGCGGCCTCGGACGGATCCGGGAACGGGCAGGCCTCGGCCTGCTCGACCGCGAGGTCGACCGCGGCCTTGATCTCGGCCTGCGTCTTGTCGAGCCACGCGGCGTCCACGACGCCGGCGTCGATCAGGCGGCGCGAGAGGCGCGCGATCGGGTCCTTCTTCTCCCACTCGGGAAACTTCTCCGGCGGGACGTAGTGCGAGGGGTCGTCGTGCGCCGAGTGGCCGGTCATGCGGAACGTCTTGCACTCGACGATCGAGGGTCCCCCGCCGGTGCGCGCGCGCTCGCAGACCTCGATGGCCGTCCGGTACACCGCCTCGGCGTCGTTGCCGTCGATCAGGTAGCCCGGGATGCCGAAGCCGATCGCACGGTCGGCGAGATTCTCGCAGGCGTACTGCGCCTCGGTCGGCGTCGAGTAGGCGTACGAGTTGTTGTTGATCACGAACACGCAGTTCGCCTTCTGCACGGCGGCGAAGTTGATGCCCTCGTGCCAGTCCCCGCGCGAGGTCGAGCCCTCGCCGTTGAACGTGATCGCGATGCGCGGCTCCTTGCGGTTCTTGAACGTGATGCCCGCGCCGGCGACGATCGGCACCGAGTCCGCGAGCATCGACACGAACGAGACCAGGCCGAGGCGCAGGTCGCCCATGTGCATGTTGCCGTCCTTGCCGCGCGCCGGGCCGTCCCTGCGGCCCAGGTACTGGGCGAAGATCTTGTACAGCGACATGCCGCGCGTGACGTACACGCCCATGTCCCGGTGCGACGGAATGATGTAGTCCTTCGCCTGCAGCGCGAGCGTGAATGCGACCGAGATCGCCTCCTGGCCGCGGCCGGTGTACACGCCGCCGACGATCTTGCCCTGGCGATAGAGCTTCTTCTCGATGCGGTCGTCGACCTCGCGTGTCATCATCATGTAGCGCAGCAACTGCTGCTGCGCCTCGCGCGGGACGGGCGGGCCGTCCGGGGCGCCCTTGACGAACGGCCGCGTCGACACCGGCGGCGGAAACTCGTCGCTCCTGGTCATCTCTGGCGTCTGCAAAGGTGAGCCTCCTGTGGCGCGCGTTGCGGGCGCGCTGGTCTTGCCGGTGCTGCCCTTGCTGCCCGGTTTGGTCTTCGAAGTCGCCAAGTTCACTCCCCGGAATCGGGATGCCATCGCCGCACGCCCCCGAGGACGCGCTCCGGGGTCGCGCCCGGGCTGGGTAGCCCGCGCGCGTCCCCGGTCTCCATGCGCCAGCCGAACGTCGTGGCCAGCGCCTGCTGTGCATCCCGCGCGACGCCTTCGAGTTCGGGCCGCGTTCCGCTCGCGCGTTCGATCGACGTCACGCCGTGGCTCCTGATGCCGCACGGCACGATCAGGTCGAAGTGCGACAGGTCGGCCCCCACGTTGAGCGCAAAGCCGTGCGACGTGACCCAGTGGTCCACGCGCACGCCCATGGCGCACACCTTCTCGCCGCCCAGCCACACGCCCGTGTAGTCCGCGCGCCGCGAACCCGCGAGGCCGTAGCGCGCCAGCAGCGCGATCAGCGCCTCCTCGAGGCGGCGCAGGTAGAGCGCCACGTCCTTGCCGTGCTGCTTCAGGTCCACGATCCCGTAGCCCACGAGCTGCCCCGGGCCGTGGTACGTGACGTCGCCGCCCCGCGTCGTCTCCCACACCTCGATGCCGCGCGCGGCCAGCAACGACTGCGGCGCGAGCAGGTTCTCCGCGTGTGTCCCCCGCCCGAGCGTGATCACCGGCGGGTGCTCGAGGAAGAGGAACGTGTCGGGAATCGCGTCCCGCTTGCGCTCCTCGACCAGCGCGTGCTGCAGCGCGGCCGCCTCGAGGTAACCCATGCGCCCGAGCCAGTAGGCGCGCGCGAGCGGCGCCTCCCCCACCGGCACATCCGGCCTAGTAATGAATGGCCATTCCGTAGACGGCATGGGCGGCCTCGCCGAGCGCCTCCGACAGCGTCGGGTGCGCGAACACGGTGTTCTGCATGCTCTGTCCGGTGGCCTCGTGCGACAGCGCGACGCCCGCGGCGGCGAGGAGCTCGGTGGCCTTCGGGCCGATGATGTGGATGCCGAGGACCTCGTCGTACTTCTTGTCGACCACGTACTTCACGAAGTAGCCCTGCGTCTGGTCGAGGATCAGCGCCTTGCCGATGCCGACGAACGGGAACTTGCCGACGCGCACGTCGTAGCCGCGCTCCTTCGCCTTCTTCTCGGTCAGGCCCACCGAGGCGACCTCGGGGAAGCAGTAGGTGGCGTTCGGGACCTTGTCCATGTTCATGGTCTCGGTCTCCTTGCCCGCCAGGTGCGTCACCACGTGGATGCCCTCGTGCGACGCGGCATGCGCGAGCCATGGCGCCTTGATGATGTCGCCGATCGCGTAGATGCCCTTGACGTTGGTCTCGAACGTGGCCGGGTCGTGGAGCACGTAGCCCTTGTCGGTCTTGACCCCCACCGTCTCGAGCCCGATGCCCTCGGTCATGGGCTTCCGGCCGATGGCGACGAGCACGCGGTCGAACGTCCCCTTCTCCTCCTTGCCGTCCTTGCCCTTCATCACGACCTCGGCCTTGTCCCCCACCACCTTGAGCGCGCTTACGGTGGTTTCGGTCTTGACCAGGATCCCCTGCTTGGTGAACGCCTCGCCCAGCGCCTTGCCGATCTCCTCGTCCTCGACCGGCACGAGCGTCGGCATCATCTCGACCAGCGTGACCTCGGATCCGTAGCGGCGGTAGATCGACGCGAACTCCGACCCCACGGCCCCCGCCCCGATCACGAGCAGCGACTTGGGCACGGCCGGCAGCTTGAGGATGTCGTCGGAGTTGATCACGACCTTGTGATCGCACGGCAGCGACGGGATGTCGCGGCAGTCGGAGCCGGTGGCGAGCAGGATGTTCTTCGCCTGCACCTCGCCGGTGACCTTGCCCGCGGGATCCTTGAGCGCGATCTTGTTCGCCGACGCGAGCACGCCGAAGCCCTGGAACACGGTGACCTTGTTCTTGCGCAGCAGGCCCTTGACGCCGGTGGCGAGCTGGTTGACCACCTTGTCCTTGCGCGCCTGGACGACCGGCATGTCGAGCGACGCCGCGCCGGCCACGATGCCGAACGTCTTGGCGTGGGCGAATTCGTCGAGCAGGTCCGCGGTGTGGAGCAACGCCTTGGTGGGAATACAGCCGCGGTGCAGGCAGGTGCCGCCGAGGAACGGATCCTTCTCGATGATGGCGGTCTTGAGCCCGAGCTGGCCGGCCCGGATCGCGGCGACGTAGCCGCCGGGGCCGGAGCCCAGGATCACCACATCGAAAACTTCGCTTTGAGCCATGACCCCGACTCCTTGTCGCGTGGGTGAGCGGTCGACTGCTGCGGTCGCCGCTGATTCTTACTGCCGTTGTCGGACCGGTCAAGCTTCGACCCGACTGTAGGATGGCCCAGGGGGACAAATTCTTGCGCGAAACGTCTTTGAAACGTCTTTGATACGGTTCTGAGCCCTTGCGAGCCCGGGGGCCGGACCCGGGCAGATCCATTAACTCGTTGTCGTGTCGTTGGTTGGCGCGTTCGGCGGGGGGCCGGACTCGAGCCGCTTGGGCATCCCCCAAATTGGCGAGCGCAAGGTCCGGGGTGGGGAGATAATCGCCCCGCCGCGCGGGGAGCGCGCGGAGCCTGCCACGCCGCACAAGGAGTCGCACCATGGACCTGCACGGGAAACACATCGCACTCCTCGTCGCCCCCATGTTTCGGGATGAAGAGGTGTTCGAGCCCATCGATTATTTCAATGCCCGCGGGGCCGACGTGGTCGTGATCGGCCTCACGCGCGGCCGTGTGTTCGGCAAGCTCGGCGGCTCGATCGAGCCCGACCAGGGCCTCGCCGAAGTGACGCACGACCAGTTCGACGCCGTGATCCTGCCGGGAGGACAGGCGCCCGAGACGCTGCGCCTCGACCCGGCCGTGCTCGCGTTCGTCGGCGCGTTCGATGACCGCCAGGCCATCGTCGCCGCGATCTGTCACGGGGCGCAGGTGCTGATCTCCGCGGATCGCCTGCGCGGTCGGCGCGTGACGTGTTACAAGGGGATCAAGGACGATGTGAAACTCGCCGGCGCGCTGTACGAGGATGCGCCCGTGGTGATCGACGGGCACCTCATCACCGCGCGCGAGCCCTCCGACCTGCCGCACTTCCACGCGGCGATCGAGGATGCACTCCTCAAGACCATGGCCACGAGGTAACGCTTGGAGCTGGGGCTGACCGGACGGGCGGCATTGGTGTGCGGCGCGAGCCAGGGGCTGGGGCGCGCGTGCGCGGAGGCGCTGGCGGGGGAGGGCGTGAAGGTCGCGCTCGTCGCCCGGCGCAAGGATGCGGTGGTGGAGGCGGCAGCCGCGATCGCGGCGGCGCACGGCGTCGAGACGCTCGCGATCACCGCCGACCTGGCCGAGCCGGATGCCTGCGAACGCGCGGTGCGCGAGGCCCAGGCGCGCTTCGGACAGGTCGACATCCTGGTCGCCAACGCGGGCGGCCCGCCGGCGGGATTCATCGAGGAACTCGATGACGCCGCCTGGCGGCGCGCGTTCGAGCTCACGTTCCTGACCACCGTGCGCCTCGGCCGCGCCGCGCTGCCCGCGATGGCTGAGCGCGGGTGGGGGCGCATGGTCGTGATCGGCTCGGGTTCGATGGCGACGCCGATCCCGAACCTCGCGACCTCGAGCGGAATTCGCCCCGGGCTCAAGGGCGTGGTCAAGCTGTTCGCCGAGCGCTACGCGAAGGACGGCGTGACCGTCAACACGGTCGCGCCCGGATACTTTCGCACCGAGCGCCTGATCGAGGTCGCGCACGGCTCGGGCGACGGGGCGGGGGGCACGACCGGGCCGGGCGCGATGCAGCTCTTCCGTCGCCTCTCCGCCGAGATTCCCGTCGGGCGTCTCGGCGAGCCCGAGGAGCTGGGCGCGATGGTGGCGTTCCTCGCGTCGGACCGCGCGGCCTACGTGACCGGCCAGACCGTCCTCCTGGACGGCGGCCGGAATCACGGACTGTGAGGCGCCTCGGCATCGCGCTCTCCGGCGGTGGTGCGCGCGGCGCGGCGCACACCGGCGTGCTGCGCGTGCTCGAGCATCATGCGATCCCGATCCACTGCATCGCCGGCACCTCCAGCGGCGCGATCGTGGGCGCGTTCCACGCCGCCGGGATCGGGCCCAAGCAGCAGCTCGAGTTCGCGCAGCGCCTGCGCTGGCGGTCGCTGCGCATGCTCGGGATCCCGAAGATGGGGTTCTTCCACTCCGGGGAACTCGAGCGCTTCCTGACCGAGCTGCTGGGCGACGTGCACTTCGACGAGCTCAAGATCCCGCTCCAGGTCGTGGCCACCGACTTTCGCACCGCGCGGCCGGTGGTGTTCAAGAGCGGACGCGTCGCGCCGGCGGTGGCGGCGAGCGCGGCGATCCCGATCGTGTTCTCGCCGGTGCGGCTGGGGGAGATGGTGCTGGTCGACGGGGGGCTGACCAACAACCTGCCCGCCGATCTCGCGCGCGCGATGGGGGCCGACATCGTGCTGGGGGTGAGTGTGCTCTCGGTGTTCGACGAGAAGCGGCGCTACGACAATTTCTTCGACATCGCACTCGGGACGATGGACCTCATGTCCAAGGCTTCGACCGAGACCGGCGCGCAGGCGTGCGACATCTGCCTCGCGCCGCTGGTCGGGCCGCGCTCGCCGTCCGACCTCGCGCGCGCGCCGACCATGGTCGCCGAGGGCGAGGCCGCGATGCTGCGCGCCTTGCCGCGGCTCAAACAACTGCTGGAGGAGTGATGGCTTCGATTCCGGCCGGTACCGAGCTGGCGCGACCGTTCCTGCCCGCGCGCGATTACGAGCTCTCGAAGCGCTTCTACGAGGCGCTCGGATTCACCAAGGTCCTCGACGGCGAGGTTGCGATCTTCAATGCCGGATCCGGCGGATTCATCATCCAGCGCGGCTACGAGAAGGCGTGGGCCGAGAACACGATGATGCAGCTCATGGTCGACGACCTCGACGCGTGGTGGAAGCACATCACCGCGCTCGACCTGCCGGCGAACTTCGGGGTCCAGCCGCCGAAGCCGCCCGTGATGCAGCCGTGGGGATTGCGCACCGTGTACGTGTACGATCCGAGCGGCGTGCTCTGGCACGTGGCGCAGCGCCGCGCCGGCGCGCCGCAGGATGTCTAGGCGTCAGGGCCCGCCACCGATGATCCGCCAGAAGTTGTTGCCGCCTCCCGGCGGCGCGAAGATCCCGCGCCGCTTCTTCCACTCCTCGAAGCGGCGGTCGATCACCGGCGCCAGCCGGTCGAAGTTCTCCCACGTATCCGCAACCCGATAGAGGTCGGGCAGGTCCCCGCCGAGCACGCGTTCGTAATCGCCGAGATAGCCGTCGGCGCGAATGTTCCCGTTCCCGTCCTGGTAGTAGACGCGGGCGAACGTGTTGGCCTGGTCGTCCAGGTCTTCGGGAAGCAGCTGTTCGTCGCACTCCTCGAAGAGAAACTCGCGACCGGTCTTCTGGCGGCGGCGGACCGCGAGTAATCCGGTCTCGGAGTCCGTCCGAAGCGAGTCCCCGATGCGATCCCGCAGGATCATCCAGGCCATGAACATGCCGATGTGCGTTCCACCCGCTTCGGACGGAAGGTCCTTGGGAAAATTGTCCGCGTCATAGTGCCAGCTGGCGTCGTCGTACTTGTCCACGTGTCCGCTCCTCCCCGCGTGCCCCGCGCATGGTGCCACAACCCGGCCCGCGCACGCACGGACGTGGCCCTTGCGGCCCCCGGCTCGCACGGCTAGGCTCTCGGTCCCATGGACCTCACTCCCGACCAGGTGCGCGCGATCGTCGAGCGCGTGACCGCCCAGCTGGCGACCCAGCAGGGCGGCGGCTCGCCCGCGCTCTCCCAGGTGCCCGGCTCGGGCCGCGCCGTCGGCCGCTCGTACGGCAGCCGCGCGCCGCTCGATGGCTACCGCGGGCAGGCGATGGGACCGGCGGCCGCCGGCGGGGGGGCGCACGCCGAGGGCGAGGCCTACTCGCCGCTGCCCGATCCCGAGCAGCGCGCGAACCTCGGCCCCGACAAGCCGCGCGGCGTGTTCTCGACGCTCGACGCCGCGGTCGAGGCGGCGGGGGAGGCGCACGCGGCGCTGGTCGCGATGCCGCTCGCGCTGCGCGCGCGCTGCCTCGAGCACGTGCGCGCGAAGCTGCGTGCGAACGTGCGCCTGCTGGCGGAACTCGCGGTGAGCGAGACCGGCCTCGGCCGCGTCGACGACAAGATCAAGAAGAACCTGCTGGTCATCAACCAGACGCCCGGCCTCGAGGACCTGGAGCCGTTCGTGTGGACCGGCGACCATGGGCTCACGCTCGTCGAGTGGGCGCCTTACGGCATCATCGGAGCGGCCGGCCCGTCGACCAACCCGAGTGAGACCGTGATCAACAACGGCATCTCGATGGTCGCGGGCGCGAACTCGGTCGTGTTTGCCGCTCACCCATCGGCGAAGAAGACCTGCCAGCTCACGATCGCGCTGTTCAACGAGGCGATGGTCGAGGCGGGCGGCCCGGACTGCGTGATCACAACCGTCGCCGAGCCGACGATCGAATCGGCGCAGGCCATGATGGCGCACCCCAAGACGCGCATCCTGGTCGTCACCGGCGGCCCGGGCGTCGTGCAGGCCGCGCTCGCCTCGAAGAAGAAGGTCATCGCCGGCGGGCCCGGCAATCCGCCCGTGGTCGTGGACGAGACCGCCGACATCGCGCGCGCCGGGCGCTCGATCGTGGCGGGCGCGTCGTTCGACAACAACGTGATCTGCACCGACGAGAAAGAGGTGTTCGTCGTCGACAAGGTGGCCGATGCCCTCTTGACCGCGATGGCGCGCAGCGGCGCGTACGTGCTCCAGCCGTTCCAGCTCCAGCAGCTCGAGCGCGCCGTGTTGAGCGAGAACCGGGGGCCGCGCCGGCACTCGGTGACCAACAAGAAGTTCGTGGGCAAGGACGCGGCGCTGATCCTCAAGGAGATCGGTGTGTCGGTCGGACCCGAGGTGCGGCTGGTCGTCGCCGAGACGCCGCCCGACCACCCGTTCGTGTGGACCGAGTTGCTCATGCCGGTGCTCCCGGTTGCGCGCGTCAAGAGCGCGGACGAGGGCATGGACTGGGCCGTGCTCGCCGAGCACGGATTCCGCCACACCGCGAGCATCCACTCGCGCAACATCGACCGCCTGTCGAAGATGGCGCGCATGATGGACTGCTCGATCTTCGTCAAGAACGGGCCCCATTACAACGGGCTCGGCTTTGGCGGCGAAGGGCCGACCAGCTTCACGATCGCGAGCCCGACCGGCGAGGGCATGACCACCGCGCGCACGTTCACGCGCAAGCGCCGCTGCACGCTCGTCGAATCGTTCCGCATCGTCTGACCCGCACACCCGCCGGCACCCGGGAGGTCCCGTTGCGTGTTTCCACCGCGGCGTTCGTACTCGCCACTTCCGTCCTCTTCGCCGCCGCCCCGGTGCGCGCGGACGAGGCGACGATCAAGATCCAGCCCACCGAGGGCACGGAGCTCTCGAAGAAGGACGACGCAGCGATCCGCAAGACCCTGTCGGACTACCTGGTGGCGCTGCAGAAGAAGGACTACGCCAAGGCAGGGGAGCTGATCGACCGCGCGTCGCTGCTCGCGGCGGTCGACCCGATGGTCGCGACCATCGCCTCCGACAGCACGCACCACGCCGGCGCGATGACGAAGATCTTCGGTGTGTCGACCCGGGACTCGATCGCGGCGCGCAGCAACGGCAAGCTGTTCGAGTCGCTGATGGCGTACATGATGGTGCTCAACCCGACCGCATCCGAGGTGCTGTCGAAGGCCACGATCGACGTGCTCGCCGCGCGGCAGATGGGCGACAAGGCGCATGTCGCCTACCAGGTGACGCTGCCGCCGAGCGAGCCGGGCGGCATGCCCTACGAGCAGATCACCGCGCAGCGCATGGTCAAGACCGGGGGCAAGTGGCGGATCCTGTTCAGCCTCGACCAGTGATGCCCTAGCCGAGCAGCCCGAGCGCCGTCGACGCCACGCCGGCGACCCCGATCACGAACAGCCACCCCAGCACCGCGAGCGCGATCGGCGGCCAGCCGAGCCGCTTGACGGCCGCGGCGTGCACGCCGAGGCCGACCGCCGCCATCGCGGCGACCAGCAGGATCTTCGAGAGTTGCTCGAGCGCGGGCACGACTGAAACCGGAATCACCCCGAGCGAGCGCAGCGCCCCCACCGCGACGAACCCGACCACGAACCACGGCACCGGCAGCTTGCGCCAGGACACGCGCTCGCCGCCGCGCGTGGCCTCGATCGCGGAGAGCCCGAGCGCGAGCGGCGCCAGCAGCGCGACCCGCGTGAGCTTGACCAGCGTGCCGAAATCGCCGGCAGCCTGGCCGCGGGCGAACGCCGCGGCGAGCACTTGCGGCACCTCGTGCAGCGTCGCGCCGCACAGGAGTGCGTAGCCGCCGTCGGTCAGTTGGAGCAGCCGGCCGAGCGCGGGATAGGAGACCACCCCGATCGTGCCCAGCAGGGAGACGAGGCCGATCGAGACCGCGACGTCGTCCTCCTCGGCGCGCACCAAGGGCCCGGCGGCGGCGATCGCGGATGCGCCGCAGACCGACGAGCCCACCCCGAGCAGGAGCGCAAGCGGGCGACGAACCCCGAGGCGCGCCCCGAGCCAAGCCACGAACGTGGCGCCGAGGAACACCACGAGCACGTCCACCGCCAGCACGCGCGGCCCGGCCTCGACCAGCTTCTGGAAGTCGAGGCGCACCCCCATGATCACGATCGCCGCGCGCAGCAGGGGCCGCGCGAAGAAGCGCACCCCGGCCTCGGAGCCGGCGGGCAGGCCGATCGCGGCGCGGGTGAGCGCGGCCAGGAGCAGCGCGAGGCCGAGGGGCCCGAGGATCTTGAGGCCCGGCAGGGGGGCCAGGAACCAGGCGAGCAGCGTGAGCGGCAGGACGAGGGCGGCGCCTTTGAGCATGGGCGCGGACGATAGCGGTCCCGGGAAAGTTTGCAAGGCCCGTGGACCGACGCGTTGTATCCTCAGGGACCCATGGCGACCCATTCCAAGGACTCGTGCCCCTGCGGCAGCGGCAAGCGCTACAAGCACTGCCACCAGCCGATCGACGCCGCCCGGCGGCGAAACCTGCTCGCGATCGGGGTGGCCGTGGTGGTTGTCGCCGTGGCGGGGACCCTGCTCGTCCCGCGCCTGATGGCGAAGGTCGCGAGCCAGAGGGCCGCGTCCAAAGCCGCGACCGCGGCAGCCGCCGACAGCGTGGCGCGCCGCGAGCTCGAAGCCGCCCCCGGCTCGGCCGGGGTGGTCGGCACCGCGGGCGCGAACGGCGCGGCGTCGACCGGGGTCGTCAACCCGAACGGCGTGGCCGGACCGCCGCTGCGGGACCCGGACGCGCTCACGTTCAAACCGCCGAACAGCGGCGACGTGGCCCCCGGGGAGCACCCGAAACCTTGGGAATACGACATCGCCCGCAACCGCTACTACGACCCGCGGCCCGGGCACATGCACTGGCACATGGGCGCGCCCCCGGCCGACCCGGACGCACCGGTGGCCGCTCCGCAGGTGATCGTGACCACTCCGAATGGCAGCCCGGTCAAGATCACGACCACCAGCGTGCAGGCCCAGCCCGCGTCCCCGGCCAGCCCCGCCCCGACCGCGGCGAAGCCGTCCGGAAAATAGCTCAAACGATTGTGGCGCAGACGTTTAAGCTGGACCGACGACCCCGGCCCCGAGGGTTGACAAGGCCCCCCGGTCCGCATAGGCTCTCAAGGCCTGTGTCGGACCCGGCTGGAAGGGGATGCGCCCCCGGGGTCCTGATCCCGCCATTTCCAGGAGGACGGCCCCCGCGCGGATGGGGTCCGGACCCCCGTTTTCGTCAAAGGCAGCCATGAAGGCACTCGAGACCAAGCGCGTCGACCTCTTCGCCAAGGCCCGGAATTTCCGGCGCGCCAAGGACCTCGAGGCCGCCGGGCTGTACCCCTACTTCATCCCGATCCAGGGTTCCGAGGACACCGAGGTCGAGATCGGTGGCAAGAGCCTGATCATGGTGGGCTCGAACAACTACCTCGGCCTGACCCACCATCCGAAGGTGCTCGAGGCGGCGGAGAAGGCCTCGCGCAAGTACGGCACCGGGTGCACCGGCAGCCGCTTCCTCAACGGTACGCTCGACATCCACGAGAAGCTCGAGGCGGAGCTCGCCGACTTCACCGGCCACGAGGCCGCGCTCGTCATGTCGACCGGCTACCAGACCAACCTCGGCATCATCCAGGCGCTGGTCGGCCGCGAGGACACGGTCCTGATCGACAAGCTCGATCACGCCTCGATCATCGACGGCTGCACGATGTCGGCCGGCGAGACCGTGCGTTTCCGCCACAACGACTACGCGGATCTCGACCAGGAACTCGAGCACCTGTCCGGCAAGAAGGGCGGGACCCTGATCGCGGTCGACGGCGTGTTCTCGATGGAAGGCGACATCGCCCCCTTGCCGGAGCTGATCAAGGTCGCGAAGAAGCACGGCGCGCGGCTGTTCGTCGACGAGGCGCATTCGCTGGGCGTGATCGGCCCCACCGGCGCCGGCGCGGCGGACCACCACGGCGTGCAGGCGGACGTCGACCTGGTGATGGGCACGTTCTCCAAGTCATTCGCCTCCATCGGCGGGTTCGTCGCGGCCGAGAAGGACGTGATCCACTACCTCAAGCACCACGCGCGTTCGCTCATCTTCTCGGCCGCGATGCCGGCCTACGCGGTTGCGACCGTGCGCGCCGCGCTCGACGTGATCCGGACCGAGCCCGAGCGGCGGCAGAACCTGCTGGCCAACGCCGATTATCTCCGCGCGGGGTTCAAATCGCTCGGCTACGACACGGCGACGAGCCAGACGCCGATCATTCCGGTGCTGATCGGCGACGCCATGAAGACGTTCCAGTTCTGGCGCGGGCTGTTCGACAACGGCGTGTTCGCGAACTGCGTGGTCGCCCCGGCGGTGCCGCCGAACGCCTGCCGCATCCGCACGTCGCTGATCGCGACCCACACGCGCCCGCAGCTGGACCGCGTGATCGAGACCTTCTCCAAGGTCGGCAAGGAACTCGGAGTCATCTGACGCGCCGCGGCGCGACCCGCGGCGCGACCTCGCCCATGGCCCTCGAAATCCGCCCCGCGCACTCGCCCCAGGACTTCACGCGTTTCGTCGAGCTGCCGTACCGCCTCTACCGGGACGACCCGGTGTGGGTGCCGCTGCTCAAGGACGACATCCGCCTGCTGTTCAATCGCGAGCAGAACCCGTTCTTCGCGCATGCCGAGGTCGAGCCCTTCCTCGCGCTCAGGGACGGCCGCGTGGTCGGCCGCATCACGGCGATCGACAACCGCGCGCACAACGAGTTCCACGAGGACAGGGTCGGGTTCTTCGGGTTCTTCGAGTGCGAGGATGACCCCGAGGCGGCGCAGGCGCTGTTCTCCGCGTCCGAGGCGTGGCTGAGCGCGCGCGGCAAGGACACCCAGCGTGGGCCGATGAACTTCTCGACCAACGACGATTGCGGATCGCTGATCGACGGCTTCTCCACGCCGCCCGCGATCATGATGCCGCACAACCCGCCCTACCACGCGCGGCTCTATGACGCGGGCGGGTTCGTCAAGGCGAAGGACCTGCTCGCCTACTGGATCGACCACGACAACCCGCCCGAGCGGCTGGTGCGCGGCGTCGAGCTGATCAGGAAGCGCAAGTCGATCGTCACGCGCTCGATGGACATGAAGCACTTCGACCGCGACGTCGGCCTGGTGCGCACGATCTACAACGACGCCTGGGAGAAGAACTGGGGCTTCGTGCCCATGACCCAGGCCGAGATCGAGCACATGGCGAAGCAGCTCAAGCCCGTGGTCGACCCGGAGATGGTCGTGTTCGCCGAGATCCGCGGCGAGCCGATCGGCTTCGCGCTCGGCCTGCCGGACTTCAACATCGCGCTCAAGCACGCAGGCGGGAGCCTGTTCCCGTTCGGCTTCCTCGCGATCCTGTGGTGGCAGAAGAAGATCCACCAGGCGCGCGTGCTCACGCTCGGCATCAAGAAGGGCTATCGCGCCTCGGGGGTGGACGCGCTCCTGATCTACGAGATGTTCGTGCGCGGCCGCAGGCAGGGCTACCCGCGCGGCGAGTTCTCGTGGATCCTCGAGGACAACTACGCGATGCGCCGCCCGCTCGAGGCCACGGGCGCGGTCGCGTACAAGACCTACCGCGTGTATGACCGCCCCGTTCCCGGCGCAGGATCCGCCACGCCTTGAGCCCGCCGCCCGACTCCGCGCCCGCGCTCGTGACCGGCGCGGCCGGCTTCGTGGGCTCGCACCTCGTCGACGCCCTGCTCGCCCGCGGCACGGCCGTGCGCGCGCTCGTCCGCCCCTCGACCGATCGCCGCTGGCTCGATGCCGGGCGGGTGACGTTCGCGTTCGGGGACGTCGGCGATGACAGCGCCGATGGCCGGGAGGCGCTGACCCGCGCCGCGGCCGGCTGCTCCGTGGTCTACCACGTCGCCGGCATCACCAACGCCAGGGAGCCGGGCGACTTCGAACGCGTCAACGCCGCCGGGGCGGGGCGCTCCGCCGACGCCGCGGCCCGCGCCGGCGTGCCGCGCTTCGTCCTCGTGTCGTCGCAGGCGGCGGGGGGGCCGACCCCCGGCGAGCGCCCGCGCAGCGAGGACGACCCCGATGCGCCCGCAGGGGAGTATGGCCGGAGCAAGCAGGGCGGCGAGATCCGTGCCGCGCAGGCGCTGGCCGGCTCGAGGACGACGCTGGTCACGGTGCGACCGCCCGCGGTTTACGGGCCGCGCGATGCGGCGTTTGTGCTCCTGTTTCAGCTCGCCCAGCGCGGAATCATCCCCTTGCCCGGAGGCTCTCGTCAGGAGCTGAGCCTGCTCCATGTGCGCGACCTGGCGCGGGGGCTCGTTCTCGCGGCGGAGCGGGGGCGGCCGGGTGGGCGCTACTACCTGGCGAGCGGCCCGCCGGTGACGACCGGCCGGATGGCCGAGGCCATCGGGCGGGCGCTCGGCAAAAAACCGCTGCGCCTGGACGTCCCCTCGTTCATGCTCAAGGCGGTCGTGGGTCTGGCCGAGGCGTATACGCGCCTGTCGGGCCGCCCCGCGCGCCTGACCCGCGAACGCCTGGCGGACTGGACCGCGCCGCGCTGGACCGTGTCCGACGCGCGGGCACGTGCCGAACTCGGCTACGTGCCGCACGTCGATCTGGACCCGGGCATCGAGGAGACCGCGCAGTGGTATCGGACCGCCGGGTGGATCCACTAGTCAGCCTCAAGGTCATCGAGGGCAAGGGCCCCGCCGAGCACGAGCCCGGCGAGCGCCCGGCCTGGGCGCGCCGCCCGGGCGATCTCGAACGCGGCGAGGCGCCGGGCCTGCGCCCGGTGGACGCGCTGCTCGTCGGCTGGCTGCTCCTGACCAGCCTTCTGCTGCTCGCGTTCCCGCACCACGTCAAGGCCTGGCCGCTCTACCTGTCGATCCATTTGGTGGCGATGGTCGCGATCCTGCGCGGCGCCGCGGCGCGGCCCCGGAACGCGGCGCTGCGCCTGCTGCGCGATTGGTACCCGATCCTGATGTTCATTCCGCTCTACTCGGAGATGGCGGTACTGACGTCGATCCTCACGCATGCGCGCTACGACGTGTGGGTCGCGGGCTGGGAGCAGGCGATCTTCGGGGCGCAGCCGAGCCAGACCCTGCGGGTCGCGCTCCCCGAGCATGCGCTGAGCGAGTACGTGCATTTCAGCTACTTCGCGTACTACCTCGTGCCCACGACGCTCGCGCTCTCGCTCTATGTCACCGGCGCGCGCGCGAAGTTCTCGCGCGCGCTCACTGCCACGCTGCTCGCGTTCCTGGGCTGCTGCATGATCTACGTCATCTTCCCCGTGGTCGGTCCGTATCATCATTTCGGGCATCCGCCGGCGGCGTCCTGGCCGGGCGTGTTCGGCCCGCTGACGCACGCGATCGTCGAGCGCGGCTCCTCGCTCGGCACCGCGTTCCCCTCGTCGCACACGGCGGTTGCGGTGTGCGTGTGGCTGACCGCGTGGCGCCTCTGCCGGCCGGCGTTCTGGGTGCTCGTGCTGGTCGTCCCGGCGCTTGCGTTCGGCACCGTTTACGGGGGGTTCCACTACGCCGTGGACACGATCGCGGGGGCCTTGCTGGGCGCCGGCGCGGCGCTGCTCGCACCGGGGCTCCACACGCGTTTGGCCGCTAAAATCGCGGGAAAGAGCGTAGCCGAGGGGCACCAGACTTTCGCTTCCCAAGGCCGGGGACGCCGACTAGACTGACCGCTTGAGGTAGTTCACACCGGAGCGATGGACGCACCGGTGCGACGCAGGAGGATCCATCCCGATGAGTGTCGCCAGCACCGTTCCCACCGACCGACTCTGGCTCGTCAGCAAGAAATGGGACCTCACGTTCCTGATCGGCAGCGCACTGCTCGCCGCGATCCCGCTGACGATGCTCTACGGCTTCCACGTCTCGACGACGGCGATCAACCTGCTGGTGGCAGGCCTGGTCGGGGGACCGCACCTGTACTCGACGTTCGGCTACACGCTGGCCGACGGCGCGTACCGCAAGAAGTACAACTGGGTGCTGATCCCCTGCGTGCTCATCCCGATGGGCGTGGTCTGGCTCGCGCTCAACAATCTCGTGCTCCTGCTCACGATCTTCTTCTTCTGGGCGTCGATCCACGTCCTGCACCAGATCGCGTACCTGACCGACGTGTACCGCTTCAAGGATCCGCGTCCGCGCTCGCTGTTCAATCGCGCGGTGGACTACGGTGTGATCTTCACCGGCCTCTATGTCAACTCGGCGGGGCGCCTGGTGCGCGGCGAGTTCGTGGTCGGTGGTGGCACCAGCCCGCGCAGCCTGCTGCTCCCGTCGTTCGCGCAGAACGCGGAGTGGATCCCGCAGCTGACGCTGGTCGCGTTCTCGGTCTTCCTCGCGCTCTACGTGATCAAGACCATCAAGGAGGCGCGCGAGGGCCGGCTCAATATCCCATCGGTCGCGATCATCTCGGTGACCACGGTGATGTCGCTCATCATCCCGACCTTCAAAAACATCGACATCGCGTTCCAGGGCTACAACACCTGGCACTCGTTCCAGTACCTCGCGCTGGTGTGGTACATCAACAAGCTCCGGCTCGAGCATGGCGAGATCAACGGCCCGGTGATGCGCTCGGTCGCCTCGGCGCAGTCGCCGCTCAAGTTCTACGGGCTGTTCTTCCTCGCGACCGTGATCGCGTTCGGGACGTCGCTGGTTCTGCAGTTCGGCTTCGGCTGGCCGCGCGATGCCGCGTACTACTCGGTCGTGCTCGGCACGCTGCTCGTGCACTACTACCTCGACGCGATCAACTTCACGCGCTTCGGCCTCGTGCTGCGCGAACCGACCGCAGTCGAGTTGGGGCGTGGCATGGTGGCGCAACCGGAGGCGGCGGTGGCGTAACACGCCCCTCCGCGCACGGAATGCACAAGGCCCCGGGGGAGAGCTCCCGGGGCCTTGTGCGTTGTGCTTCGGAAACGGCGCGAGCTAGCTCGACGACTTCGCCGCCCGGAACTTGATGCCGCAGCCGAGCGACTTGGTCTCGGCGACCGGCACGGCCTTGCCGCCCGCGACCGCCCACACCGCGTTCGCGAGGTACGGCTGCTTGACCGCCTTCGCGTCGTCCGCGTTGTCGTCGATCGTGCCGTGGTAGACGAGCCGGCCCCTGGCGTCGAACAGGAACGCCTCGGGCGTGCGCGTCGCCCCGAAAGCGCGCGCGATGTCCGACGTCGAGTCCATCGCGTAGGCGAACTTCATGTGCCGCTCCTTCGCGCGCGTGACCATCGTGGCGTAGCCGTCGGCCGGGTTGACGCCCGGGTCGTTGGCGTTGATCGCAATCACGCCGATGCCCTTCTTCGACGCCTGGTTGCCGAGCTTGACGATGCGCTCTTCCCACTTCTTGGCGAACGGGCAGGCGTTGCAGGTGAAGACCACGAGCGTGCCCTTTGCGCCCTTGACGTCGGCGATCGAGACCTGCGTCCCGGCGGCGGTCTTCATCCTGGTGTCGGCCATCGGGGCCTTCGCACCGAGCGCGAGCGCAGCCGGGGCGGATTCCTGAGCGGCCGCCGGCATGCCGGAGACGAGGACGATCGAGGCCACGAGCAGCGCGGCGCGTGTCAAAGTGGTCTGGGTCATGAAGGATCCTCTTCTGTGGTGGTGGAATCGGTGTCGTCTCGGGGCAGCTCGGGAAGCGCGAGCACCGGGCGCACGCGTCTCTCGAACGCGGCGTACGACGCCTTGCCCTCCCAGGAATCGCGCAGCACACCGTGCGCGTCGTACACGAACGAGCCGGGCAACGAGCCCGACCACTTGGGACTCAGGGCGGCGATGAACTCCTGGTCGCCGCCCATCTTGTAGTACGTCGGCCAGTCGACGCCCTGCTCGGCGAGGAACTTGCGCGCGTTCGGCAGGTCCTCGGGGAAGTCGGCGGAGACGAACACCACGCGCAGGCCGCGCTCCCGGTAGGCGCGCGCCAGGCGCACGATCCCGGGGAGTTCCTCGCGGCACGGCTGGCACCAGCTCGCCCACACGTTGACCAGCGTGCCCTGCGCGCCCGGGGCCGCGATCACGGCAGCGAGCGAATCGGGGCGGACGGCGGTGAACGTCAGTTGCGCGGGGTCGAGCGGTTTCGCCTGGGCGGCCACCGGCACGGGGGCTTCGCGCTTCTGCGCGCAGGCGCCAATGGTGAAGCCGAGCAGCGCGATCAGTGCCACGCGAGGGGCGAGGGAATTGCGTCCGGTCATGGGCGGAGCATACGACGCACGGCGGGCGCTCCGCACACGCGGGCCGCGCTCCTTGCGTGTTCTTTGCACGTCGGCTGGTTCAGGCGGGGAGTTCGCGCACCAGCGTGGCGAGGTCGGCTTCGGTCACGAGTGTCATCCAATGCCTGACACGGACGGGGCCGCCGGCGGTCCAGTCGGCTTCGAGAATCGCGGGGTGGGCCACCAGGCGCGGCCTGAGGGCCTGCCAGCGCGTCTCGTCGAGGCCGGGGGCGTCGATGGTCGAGACTGCGATGCCCTCGGGGTTGCGCAACCAGGTGAGGGCGATCGCCCACGTGCCCGTGAGCACGGCGAGCGCCGCGAACGGGAGCGCGCGACCGTACTGCATGAGGAAGCCGGCGAGCGCGCCGCCGACGAACGCCCCGCCGAACTGCGACATGTTGAACAGTCCCGCCGCCGTGCCGCGCGCGCCGCGACCGGTGTAGCGGGTGAGCAGCGAAGCCAGCACCGGTTCGATCATGGCGAAGCCGATCACGAACAGCCCGAGGGACAGCGCCGCGCCGAGGAGCGTGGTGTGGAAGAGCGCGAGCCCGATCAGCCCGATCGTGAGCGTGACCGCGCCGCCCCGGAGCACCTTGCGCGTGCGCGCCGGACGATCCGCCTGGTGCGAGGCCCAGACCATCGACACGAGGCCCGACGCCAGCACCGGGGCATAGATCTTCCACAGGTCGAGCGGGCCGAAGAACTCCTTGAGCACGAACGGGATCACGACGAACAGCCCGGTGAGCGCGGCGTGCAGCGCGGCGATGCCGCCGTCGAGCACCAGCAGCGAACGATCGTGCAGCAGGGACTTCGCCTCGCTCCACGACCACGGTGGCGCGGGTTTGCCCACGCCGGGCTGCGATTCGCCGGTCGCCGAGACCGAGCGCGGCAGGCCGACGTGTCCGATGCGCGGCACGAGGTGACCGGGCACGAGCAACTCGAACAGCACGGCGCCGAGCACGGACAACCCGGCGGCCAGGCCGAACACCGCGGGCACGCCGAAGTGCGCCGACGTGAGCGGCCCGAGCAGGAACCCGCCCGCGAACGCGACGCCGAGGACGCCGCCCATGAGCGCCATCGCGCGCGTGCGCACCTGCTCGCGCGTGACGTCGCCGATGAGCGCGATCAGCGTCGAGGCCATTGCGCCCACGCCCTGGACCAGGCGCCCCAGGATCACGACCCGGATCGAGTGTGCGTTCGCCACGATCACGCAACCGAGCGCGAACACGAGCAGCGACCCGAGCACCACGATGCGGCGGCCACGCACGTCGCCGAGCAGGCCCGCCGGGACCTGGAAGATCGCCTGCGTCAGGCCGTAGGCGCCGACCGACAGACCGACGTAGAACGGCGTGGCGCCGGGCAGGCTCGCCGCCCACGTGGACATGACCGGCAACGCCATGTAGAGGCCGAGCATCCGCAGCGCGTACACGCCGCTCGCGCCGAAGACGACGGCAAGCTCGTCACGATGGAAGGGAGACCGGGGCGTCGCGGGTGGGCTCATGGTTGCATCCTACCCTACCGCGTCTTGCCGGGGAGGGGGAGGGCGGCTATGATCCCGGGCAATGATCGGCTTCGTCCGCGGGTTCCTGCTTGGGTTCGCTGGCTTCCTCGCCGGGTTGCAGGATCTGGCCCAGTTCTCAGGACGGGTCGTGAGCCGCAGCTTCCGGCCGCCGTTCTATTGGCGCGACACCTACGAGCAGGCCTACATGGCCGGCGTCGGGTCGTTGCACCTCGCGCTCATCTCCGCCTTCTTCGCCGGTCAGGCGCTCGGGCTCCAGTTCTCGCGGCAGCTCGCCGAGACGGGCTCGACGACGCTGCTCGGGATGCTGATGACGATCTCGGTGGTGCGCGCACTCGGACCGGACCTGATCGGTCTCGTGGTGGCGGCGCGGCTGGCCTCGGGCTACACCGCCGAGATCGGCGCGATGCAGAGCGCGAACCAGATCGACGCGATGGTCGCGTTCGGCACCGATCCGATCCGCAAGCTCGCGGTGCCGCGCTTCCTGTCGCTGCTGGTGATGCTGCCCATGCTGGTGATCCTGGGCGACTTCGTGGCGCTGATCGGCGGTGCGATCATGGCGCACTTCGTGGCGCACATCTCGCTCGGGCTGTACTGGCAGCAGGTGCAGCACAACCTGAGCTACGGCACGATGCTGATCGGCCTCGCGAAGCCCGCCGTGTTCGCCTGCCTGATCTCGTGGATCGGCTGCTGGAAGGGTTTCACGACCACGGGCGGTACGCGCGGGGTGGGCATGTCGACCACCGAGTCGGTGACGCTGTGCTCGGTGCTGATCCTGATCTTCGACTTCATCCTGACCCGGGTGCTGTTCTCGATCCTGCACTGGTGAGGCGCGCATGATTGGCTTCGAGCACGTCGACTACAGCATCGGGGGCCGGCAGATCCTCGAGGACGTCTCCTTCGTGGTGGAGAAGGGGACGACCAAGATCATTCTCGGGCCCTCGGGGATCGGCAAGAGCACGGTGTTGCGCCTGATCCTGGGGCTCGTCAGGCCGGAGCGCGGCGACATCAAGGTCGACGGCGAGAGCGTGGTCACGGCGAATGCCGACCAGCTCAACAAGATTCGCCAGAGCATCGGCATGGTGTTCCAGGACGGGGCGCTGTTCGATTCGCTCACGGTGGGGGAGAACATCGGCTTCTGGCTGATCGAGAACGGCCACGCCGGCCTCGATGAGGTCGACAAGATCGCGCGCGAGAAGCTCGTGCTCGTGGGGCTCGACCCGGCACTGATCGACTCGATGCCGGACGAGCTGTCGCTCGGCATGCAGCGCCGCGTCGCGATCGCGCGCGCGCTGGCGTCGGGACAGCCGAAGGTCATCCTGTACGACGAACCGACGACCGGGCTCGACCCGAACTCCCTCGAGATGGTGACCGACGTGATCGTGCGGCTGCGCGAGGACCTGGGCATGACTTCGATCGTGGTCACGCACCAGATTCCCGATGCGCTCAAAGTCGGCACCGACTACCTGTTCCTGTACGATCGCACGGTCCACTTCGAGGGCCAGGCCCGCGAGCTCGCCGTGAGCGAGGACCCGGACGTGGCGCACTTCCTCGACCCGTTCAAGAAGAGCCTGATCACCGCGGTCGCCAATTTCGGCGCGGCCCCGGCCGGCTCCGGCGCCGCCTCCGCGGCCGAAAGGATGCAACCGCGATGAAACGGTCCGGCGAGATCAAGTGGGGCGAGCTGCGCGTCGGGCTGCTGATCTTCGTGGCGATGGGACTGTTCCTGTGGGCCTCGATCCAGGGTGGATCGAACCTGTTCAAGAAGCAGTACCTGCTGCACTCGCAGTTCCCGAACGTGCAGGGCGTGGTCTCCGGCGCCGCGATCTGGTACCAGGGCGTCGAGGTCGGCTCCGTCAAGAGCCTCGACTTCATCCCGCACGGCGACTCCTCGCTCGTCAGCGTGGCGTTCAAGATCAACGACCGCGTGTGGCCCCTGATCCGGCGCGACTCGCGCGTGCGCATCCAGGCGCTCAACCTGTTCGGCGAGAAGTTCATCGAGGTCACGCCCGGCACGACCCGCTCTCCCCGTGTGGCGGAGGGGGACACACTTCCCTCGGACGAGCCGACCGACATCGCTGCGATGCTCGCGCATGGCGCCCTGATCGTGGACAAGCTGGACTCGACGATGACCGACCTCAGCCTCGTGCTCGCGAAGGTCCGCCGCGGCGAGGGCACGCTCGGCAAGCTCACGGGTTCGGACGAGCTGTACGTCAGCCTGAACCGCACGATCCAGAATGCGCAGATGCTGACCGCCCACATCGATCGATCGCAGGGCGAGATGCGTTCGTCCCTGGTCTCGCTCACCGGCACGCTCGACTCGCTCGCCAAGCGCGTCGACCGCGGCGAGGGCACGTTCGGCCGCATGGCCAAGGACCCCGCGCTCTACGACGACCTGGCGAGCGCCAGCTCCCGGATCGACTCCAGCCTGGCGCGGATCGAGCGGGGAGAGGGGAACCTGGGGAAGCTGTCGAAGGATGAAGGCCTGTACAAGAACCTCGAACAATCGCTCGCCCACCTCAACGGGCTGATGGCCGACATCCAGCGTAACCCGAAGAAATACTTCAAGTTCAGTGTCTTCTAGGTTGTGGCCTGAAGATTGGGTATGGCGTCTCCCGACGCCGTAACCCGTTGTCCCTGCATGAGCCGCCTGGAGCACCCGGGCCCCTAACCCTCCTGTTTTCGCCCCGTACCCAATCTTCAGCGCACGCTATTCAGGCCCCATTCGCCCCTGCCGATACTGATTCTGATAGACTCTTTGCACCTCGACAGGGGCCCTGGAGCCGGGCGCGATGCCCGGGAAACGCGGCGCATGCAAGTTCCAGCGAGTCGAGCCGGCAGGGGGCCGTCCGCCCTGCCTCCCGAAGACATTGAATCTTGGCGTAAGCGCACGCGGTCCCGCCATCGACACGCTGCGCAGTTGCCGCGTATTTTCCTCTTTCTGGTGGCGGGTGCTCTTGTGATCTGGCTGGCTTTCTTGCTCTCCGCGGCGCTCCTGAGTGTGGGCGGCGAATTCCCCACGCTGGCGGTTTCCGACGCCGACGCGGCGACCACCCTCAATTGTGGCACCCCGTCGTGCGGGACCGGCGCGACGCAGGACTTCTCCTACACTCCGACCGCCAACAGCTGGGCCGTCGTCGGCGCGCGCTCGACCGCGACCACCGGCGACGCCCGCACCTGCCTCTACGCCGACGCGGCGTACACGCAGCAGCGCGCGTGCTCGAACGCCACGTCCGCATTCGGGGGCGTCGAATTCACGGTGATGGACTTTCACCACAGCCCCGCGGTCACGAATTACGCGCGCACCGATCGCATCTCGGGCAGCGGCGAGGTATGCACCCAGCTCGATTGCGGCTCGGGCACGATCGTGGTCGATGCCCTTCCCATCGTGCCCTCCTGGGGCTCCGGTGACATCGTGCAGGTCTACAACGTGCCCGTGGTCGCCGGGCAGACCTACCGCGCAGACATCTCGACCTCCGGACTGACGCCGACGGCCGACTTCGGGCTCGCGGTCTTCGACTCGCACGGGCAGGCGAACTACGCTGCGGGCCGGACCTCGGCGATTGCGCTCGCGAACCGCCGCGGCAGCGCGCAGGGTGAGGGCGTCTACTTTCAGGCGACCGCCACCGACACCGTCGGGCTCGTGGTTTGGGTCAACAACGCCGCGGGGACCGGCAGCTATCGCCTCGAGGTGCGCACCGCGACGCGCATCCTGCCGAACGATCCGATCACCTACGGCGGCACGTCGCAGAGGGACTTCTTTACGATCCCCTCGGCGCCGCGCGGCTGGACCGTGGTGGCGCTGCGCCCAGGGCAGGGCGTGTTTCCGCCGGACGCGGACCTTCGCCTGTACGACTCGCCCGACTACCTCGGGCTGCTCGGCAAGTCGAGCGCCGAGCCCAGCGTCGTCGACTTCATCGTCGCCAACTATGCGAACGCGCCGCAGGACACGGGCGCCGTGCTCATGATCTCGCTCGGGCCGCTCGGCAACTACACGCTGGAGTGGACCGAGCACCCGCCCACCCTGCTCTCCGGCCAGATCGACGTGCTCGACCTCGGGACGCTGAACCACGTCGGGGCGGGCCGCGTGGTGAGCCTGACGGCGGGCGTGCAGTACCAGTTCGTGTTCGATCCGTTCGACGGCACGCGCGGGGACATCTCGCTCGGGCTCTATGGTCCGCGCGTCACGAAGCCGCTGTTCACTTACGGCACGCGGGCGGACTCGCTCGCGGGTTCGGACGTGTTCGACGAGAGCGCAACCGGGTGGGCGCCCGACGACGGCATCGAGACCTTCTACTTTACTCCGACGCTGGGCGGGGAATACTTCCTCTACGCCTACCAGAAGCGCACGCAGGGCGTGGCCGGCAACCTGCGATTTTTCCCGACCTCGCTCCTCGGGGCGCCTCCCGGGCCCGCGCCCGGGGTCCGGGTGGCGCTGGCGGCGCCGTGGCCCTCGCCCTCCCGGGGAGGCGCGGCAATCCACCTGCGCTGCGACCTCGACGGCGCGGAGTCGGACGCGGGCCTGACGATCCACGACGTCCGCGGTCGGTCGGTCCGGCAGGTCTTCGCAGGGCCCCTGGCGGGCGGGACGACGGTCCTGAGCTGGGATGGCAAGGACGGCGACGGCTTCCTCGTGGCCCCGGGCCTTTATTTTGCGCGACTTACGACCTCGCGGGGGACGGTCACCCAGCCCCTGATCTGGCTGCGCTAGCTAGCCAGCGCCGGTCGGACGGGCCGGGTCAAACCCCTGCAAAGGCCAAACGCCCGGGGAAAACCCGGGAACCCGATTGGGGAACCCGGGTATTACCGGCCAGGGAGCAGAACCAGCAGCAAAGCTGATCACCTCCATTCGGGCAACGCACGGCGACCGGGGACCCACTTGGGTCCCCTCGCTGTTTTTGCGCACAACGGGCTGGACGACTCCGGGCTCGGTGATTATGATTTCCGTGCATCTTGAGAACCGCAGAGACCTCCGCGCCCGACATCGAAGATGGCTCTCGATCGTGCTCCCGGCGCTGCGGAGGTTTAGTGGCCCGGGGGATTCCCCGGCGGGGTGTTCAGGGGCCTCTTTCCTTCGAGAGAGGCCCTTTGACTTGCCCGCTGGCCCCGCCGCCCATCGATGTGACAAACTGCGGCCCATGCTTCGATTCGGCCTGCCGCGATTCCTTATCCCAGCCCTCGTCCTGTTCGCCCTGGTTGCCCTGGCTTCCGCACGGGTGGCGCGCGCGGGCCTCAGCAGCTTTCGCGCGACGCCGTCGGCGTTCTCGCCCAATGGCGATGGCCTGAGGGACCGCACCCTGCTGAGCTGGACCGTGTTGGGTGGAACGGCGGACTCGATCGTGATCACGGTCCGCCGCTCGGGATCGAACCCGATTCTGCCCGCGCTCCGGAACTTCATCCGGACCTCGCGGCCCGCCGGGCGGGACTCGCTCGAATGGGATGGGCTCGACGATGCCGCGGCGCCGCTGCCGGACACTCTCTATTCGGTCCGGCTGGTGCAGCGGGACGCGGCGGGCGCCCTGGTTGCCGAATCCGTGATCGCCGTCAACCTCGACACCACGGCGCCTCCCGTCCCCGTGCTCGCCGGGCCGGCCGACACATCGGTGACCGACACGTCGTACGTGGTCAGCGGGCGGTCCGCGGCCGCCGACACGGTGATCCTGTTCCGCGAGGGCGTTCCGTTCGACACGCTCGCGGTCGACCAGGAACTCCACACGTTCGGGATCAAGGAACGGCTTGCCGAGGGCGACAACCTGTTCGCCGTGCAGTCTTACGACCGGGCGTTCAACTTCTCCCCCCAGACGACGGCGATCACCGTGCACTACGTCAACACTCCGGACCTCGGGAACGCCCGGGCGCTGCCGGACAGGTTTTCGCCCAACGGGGACGGCGTGCTCGACTCGACGCGCGTCACGTTCAACCTCGATGCGCCGACGACCCGGCTGAACGTGGCCGTGCGCAGCGGCGTGTTCGCGGCCAACACCGAGGACAACTCGCTTCCGGTGACCGTGCTGAACGACCTGCCCGCAGCGGCGGGGGCGCAGCGCTTCGTGTGGGACGGGCGCGACAGCGTGGGCGCGGTGGTCCCGGACGGGGCCTACTTCTTTCGCGTGTTCGCCGACAGCCAGGATGTCGCCGGAGCTCCGATCCCCTCCCACGTGCGGCGGACCGCGGCCGTCATCCTCGACAACACGCCGCCCGTCGCCCCGACGCTCGCGTCGCCCGCGCCCGCGCGAACGATCCGCAGCAACGTGATCCTGCAGGTGAAGACCGTGTCCGCCGATTCGCTGTTCACGCGGCGGGACGGCACGCTCGTCAGCCGCCTCGCCGTGGCCCCGATCTCCACCATCAACGTGAGCGTGTCGCTGGCGGTCGGGGACAATACGATCACGTTCGAGGCGAGCGACCTCGCGGGCAACCGATCGCCGGTCAGCGACCCGGTCGTGGTGCGCTACGAGACGCCGGTCGGCTTTCACGCGCCGGAGCGCTTCGGCCCCAACGACTCATTTGCGGTCAACCTGTCTTCGCCGGCGCGATCGGTGGTGGTCGACCTGTTCACCCTGCGCGGCCAGCCGGTGCGGCGCCTGGTGTCGACGCAGCTCCAGGTGCACTACGAGCTCGCCTGGAATCTCGAGGACGACGCCGGCCAGGGCGTGGGCGACGGGCCGTACGTCGCCCGGCTCCACGTGACGTTCGCCGACGGCAGGGTCGAGGAGAGCAAGGCGGCCATCGTGGTGGTCAAGTGAGCAACCGCCGCAGAGTCCTGCCCGCGCTCGCATTGCTGGCAGGGTTCGCATGCGTGTTCGCGACGCGGACCTCGACAGCCGCGCCGACGAACGCATTCGAGCGTCCGGGCGGCGGCCCGCGTGCGGCCGCGCTCGGCGGTCACTCGATCGTGCTGCCGGACGACGACTACGCGCTCGGCGCGAACCCCGCGCGGCTGGCGTTCGCCGGGCGGAGCGCCTCGGCGCAGTACGACCGGGTCGACCCCGCAGTCGACCTGTGGCGTGGCCGCCTCGGGGTGTCCCTGCCGCTGGGCAGGGAGATCACCGAGCCCCTCCAGACGTCGCGCTCGTATCGCGTGGAGATCGGCGCCGCCCTCGATGTCACGAACCTGACCCTGATCGAGGGCTCGGGGTATCGCGAGTCCGCGGTCTCGTTCGGTCTCGCGGCCGCCCCGAGCGCGATCCTCGCGTTCGGCGCGACCGCGCGCTACGAGCGGGCGACCTCGGACGCCGCCGACATCGGCGCGCACGCGTGGGGCGTCGACCTCGGCGGGACGATCGACCTCGCGGACCACTGGTCGGCGGCATTCGCGGTCCGCAATGCGTTCGGCCGCGCGACGTTCGACGGCGGCGACGACGAGGACCGCGCGGCGGAGGTGACGATCGGGATTGCCGCGCGCGCACATCGGCTCTGGCAGGCCGAGGCCGACTACGTGTTCCAGCGCAACACAGTGGCGGCGCTGTCGGGGGGCGTGGAGATCCACGTCGTGCCCGGCGTGTTCGACTTGCGCGGTGGGGTGACGCGCGAGCAGCTCGGTCCGGCGCGCATCATCCCCTCGGCGGGCGCGGGCTTCAGGCTCCAGCGCCTTCGACTCGACTACGCCTTCCGCTCCGACTCGGACGGAGGCATGAACGCCCAGCACCAGGTCGCGCTGGGCGCACGCTTCTGACCTCGGAGGATTGCGTGGCCGATCGTCGCCCCGATGCGCTGTTCCACCCGCTCTACCTGAGCCCGCGCCGCGGGCTGGACGTCAATCCCTACGAACCCGCGCCCAAGCGCCGCAGCGATCCGTTCGACGGACCGCGGCGGCCGGTGCGCGATCGCGCCTTCCACCTCGAGCACCTCGCGCTCGAACTCGACGTCGACGTCGCGCGCGCCCGGCTCGCGGGCACCGCGACGCTCACGCTGCGCCCGATGGCGCCCGGCCTCGCCACGATCGAACTCGACGCGCGCGAGTTGCGCATCACGCGCGTGCGCGTCGGGCGGGGCAAGCGCGCGCGCTTTCAGCACGCGGACGGGCGTTTGACCGTGCGCCTGGGTCGCGCGTACGGCCCGGCCGAGACCATCGTGCTCGCGATCGACTACTCGGCGCGGCCGCGCGCCGGCTTCTGGTTCGTGCGGCCGGACGGCGCATACCCGGCACGGCGCGCCCAGGGATGGTCGCAGGGGCAGGCCGAGGACAGCTCGTTCTGGTTTCCCGTGCACGATCACCCAAACGACAAGTTCCCGACCGAGATCAAGGTCACCGCGGACTCGAACTTCCGCACGGTGGCGAACGGCCGGCTGCTCGCGCGGACGAAGAGCCGGAAGGGCGACCGCACGACCTGGCACTGGCGGCACGACTTCCCGCAGCCCGCGTACCTGGTTTCACTCGTGGTCGCACCCTATGTCGAAACGCGCGCGAAGGCGGCCGGCGTGCCGCTGCGCTTCTACGCGTTCGCGGGCCAGGAGCGCGCGGCCCGGCGCCTGTACGGCAAGACCGGCGACATGATGCGCGTGTTCTCGGACCGGTTCGGGCCCTACCCCTGGCGCGAGTACAGCCAGGTCGTCGTCAGCGAGTACACGTGGGGCGGCATGGAGAACGCCGGCGCGACCACGCTCACGGAAAAGGCGCTGCTCGATACGCGCGCGGCGATCGACGTGTCGTACGAGGGCCTGGTGTCGCATGAGCTGGCGCACCAGTGGTGGGGCGACCTCGTGACCTGCCGTGGCTGGCACCACAACTGGCTGAACGAGGCGTGGGCCACGTTCTGCGAGAACCTGTACGACGAGGCGGCGCACGGCGCGGACTCGGCGGCGTGGGACCGCATGCAGAAGTACTCGCAGTACGTGGCGCAGGACCTCGGGCAGTACCGCCGCCCGATCGTGACCGACCGCTACGGCATCGCGACCGACCTGTTCGACCGCCATGCCTACGAGAAGGGCTCGCTCGTGCTCACCATGCTGCGCGACGAGCTCGGAGACGAGGCGTTCTTCAAGGGCGCCCGGCTCTACCTCGCGCGCCATGCGCACGGCTTTGCCGACACGCACGAGTTTCGCCGTGCGCTCGAGGATGCGAGCGGGCGCGACCTCAACGGGTTCTTCGACCAGTGGGTGTTCGCGGCCGGCTATCCGGAAATTGCCGCGTCATGGCGCTGGGACGGGCGCTCCGGCGGGATCGTGCTCGACCTCGAGCAGGAGCAGGACACGTCCCTCGCGGACCTGGAGCGCACGCCGGTGTTCCGCTTCCACATCGAGGTCGAGGTCGATGGCGCGCGCGGCCTGCGCAGGCACCGGATCGAGATCACGCAGGCGAAGCAGACGTTCCGGCTCGCCTGCGCGGGACGGCCGCTGCGGGTCGCGATCGACCCGTCGTTCCGGCTGCTCAAGCGACTCCGCCTGGTCCAGACGCCGGCAAGCTGGCGGCGGGCGCTGGCGAAGGCGACTCAGTTCCCCGAGCGCATGCGCGCCGCGCGCGTGCTCGCGACCTGGCCCGATCGCGCGAATTTCGTCGCGCTCGCGGCCGCGCTGGCTAAGGACCGCTCGCCGCAGGTGCGCATGGCGGCCGCGGTCGCGCTCGCCGAGGCCTACGGGACGCGGGGCAGGAAGGGCGCGCGCAACGGCTCCACCGGCGCCGCCCGCAAGGCGCTCGAGCGCGCGCTGCTCGAGGACGAGGACCCGCACGCGCGCCGCGCCGCGGCGTTCGCGCTCGGCCACTTCGGCGAGGATGGCGAGACGGCGCTGCTCGAGGCGCTCGACCGCGAGCGTTCGTACCTGGTGAAGGCGACCGCGCTCAAGGCGCTGGCGTTCGCCGGATCGGCGCAATTGCTTGCGGCCGCGACCGAGGCCATGAATGATCGGGGCTGGCGCGACCTCGTGCCCATGGCCGCGCTCGACGCGCTCGCGATCGCGAAGCCGGCGGCCGCGTTCGACCTGGCCTATGCCTCGCTGCGCTACGGCGAAACGCAGGAGGTGCGCGAGGCCGCAGTGCGGTTACTGGTCGCGCTCGCGGGCGACAAGAAGGCGAAGGCCGCGCGGCCCGAGCAGGCGCGCCACGTCGCGCCCACGATCGCCGAGTTGATGAAGGACCCGTCGGTCTTCCTGCAGCTCGCGGCAGCGGGCGCGGCGGGCAAGCTCAAGGACAAACGGCTGCGCGCGCCGCTCAGGCGCCTGGTGCGCGAGGAGGCGTGGGACCACCTGGTGGACGCCGCACAAAAGGCGCTCAAGGCGTTCGCGCCGAAGAAGCCGGCCCGCAAGAAGCCCGCGCGCAAGCAGCCGGCGCGCAGGCGCTGAGGAGATCGCCATGGCGAAGACGGAGAGTGGCGCGCGGCCGCTGGTGCTGACCCGGCCGCTCGTGTACTTCGACCTCGAGACCACGGGCGTCGATCCGCGGAACGATCGCATCGTCGAGGTCTCGCTGCTCAAGGCGTTCCCGCCGGATCAGGGCGGCAACGTGCCCGAGCCGCTGGTGCGCACGCGGCGCGTCAACCCGGGCATGCCGATCCCGCCCGGCGCCACGCAGGTCCACCACATCACCGACGCCGACGTCGCGCACGAGCCCCCGTTCGAGAAGATCGCGCGGAGCCTGTTCGACCTGCTGCTGGATTGCGACTTCGCGGGCTTCGGCGTGCGGCGCTACGACCTGCCGCTGCTGGCGGCGGAGTTCAAGCGCGCGGAGCTCGACTTCGACTACCGTGGGCGGCACGTCATCGACGGCAAGGACATCTTCCACTTCAAGGAGCCACGCACGCTGACGGCCGCGTACGCGCTGTACTGTGGCGGGGAGCTCAAGAGTGCGCACTCGGCCGAGGCCGACATGCTGGCCTCGCGCGACGTGATCCTCGCGCAGCTCGAGCGCTACGAGGACCTGCCGACCACGGTCGAGGCGCTCGCGGCCGTGGGCGCGCCGGCGGCGGATCCGGACGCGTTCGACTCCGAGGGCAAGCTCAAGTGGATCGGCGAGGAGGTCGTGCTCAACTTCGGCAATTCCAAGGGCAAGACGCTGCGCGAACTCTCCTCCAGCGACCGCGGACTGTTGAACTGGATTCTCCAGAAGGACTTCTCGGACGAGATCAAGGTCGCGGTGCGCAATGCGCTCGCGGGGCGCTACCCGGTGCGCACGACCGACGCCGGCAACCCCACCGGCGCCGCGTGAGCTCGCGCAGCCGGGTGTACGGCACGGCGCAGACGGCGCTGTTCGCCGCGTTCGCCGCCGTGTACTTCCTCGACCTGGGCCCGCACACGGTGGGGGGCGACCCGGTCCTCACGGTCGTGGGCGACGGGCTGTGCCTGGTGGGCGTCGTGCTGCTCGTGGTCGCGCTCCAGACCATCGGCAAGTCGATCCAGATCGCGCCCGCGCCCCGGGAGGATGCCAGGCTCGTGACCCACGGGGTCTACCGCGTGCTGCGCCACCCGATCTACACCGCGATCGTGCTCGTCCTGGCCGGGCTCGTGTTGCGCGGGGTGACCCTCGCGGCGGCCGTGCTGGCGGCGGTGTCGGTCGTGTTCCTGCTGGTCAAGGCGCGCTACGAGGAGACGCTGCTGAGCGCGCACTACCCGGAGTACGAGGCGTACCGCAGGCGGACCCGGGGGGTGGTGTTCTAGAGTTGTGACCCTCGATTTGTTGGCGGGGTGGAGCCGCTCTACGCAGAACGATCCGGCAGCTTCGACTCGATCGATTCCCGAAGGCTTCGAACCTCATCCGCCAGTAGTTGGACCTCGGACGTCTGCGCTCCCTGCGCCGGTTGTAGGAACCACGCTGCAATGAATCCAGAGAGCACGCCAAAGAGCCCGACGCCGCCCATCATCAGGAGAGCTCCGATGAGTCGCCCTTCGGTGGTGGTCGGATAGCGATCCCCATATCCAACGGTGGTAATCGTGACGACCGCCCACCAGACTGCGTCCTCTGGCGAACGAATGTTCGCGTCCGGCGTGGTCTCGAATTGGAGAATCGCGATGCTGGCGATCACAATGAGCAAGAACGCCACGAGCGACGCCGCGAGGAATGTGCCCTCCGCGCGCCGTCGAAGAATGAACTCAGTGATCAGCTTGGTGGATCGAATTCCGCGCAGGACGCGCAGGGTTCGCAAGACTCTCGCGAATCGGCCCCATCGAAGGACCTCGATCACTGGAATGCTTGAGAGGAGGTCCAGCCATCCCCAACGCAAGAGGTAGGAGCGCCGGCTCGGTGCTCGGTACAACGAAATGCAGAAGTCGACGAAGAACAGGAAGCACACGACCGTATCTGCGTACTCGAGAATGACTTTGGCTGCCGGCGTGAGGGGTACGAAAGTCGCAACGCCAAGCCCAAGGATTGCGAGAATGCTCAGGGCCAGCATGAACAGCATGTACGGTCCCGGGGCCTCGTGCTTCCTGGCGGACATGGACACCTCTGAGTGGGACTGTGAGCGCACGTGGCCGGCATGGGCTGCCTACTCGCAGCGGTAGGGTGTGGCAGGTTACAGATCGATCGAGTACAGCACCAGCTTCTCCCGCCACTTCCCGCCCACGCTCTCCCAGAACCCTCGTGCCTCGGGGTTGTCCGCGAGCACGAACAGCATCGCGCGTTCGATGCCCTCGGCCCGCAATTGCGCGAGGCAGCGCTCGATCAGCGCGCGCGCGATGCCCTGGCGGCGGTGCGCGGGGGAGACTCCCAGCCGATAAATGAAGCCGCGCCGGCCGTCGTGACCGCAGAGCACGGCGCCGACGATCGCGTGGTCTTCGAGCGCGACCTGCGACAGCCCGGGGTTGCGCGCGAGGAAGCGCGTGAGGCCCGCCTCCGAATCGCCGGGCCCGTCGCCGAGACCTTCGCACGTCGCCCACAGCGCGCGCACGGCGGCGATGTCGGCGGGTAGGAACGCGCGCACGGTCAAGGCAGGACCTCGTACCGGCTCTGGACGAACCCGCTCGGATAGGTCTGGGTCGCGATGTGCCTGAGGCGCACGTCGCCCGGCAGCGGGCCGAACAACGGGATGCCCGCTCCGAGCAGCACCGGGATGTGGTTCACGACCAAACTCTGGATCAGGCCGGCGGCGAGGAACGCCTGGACGGTGACGCCGCCGTCGACGTAGGCGTGGCGCACGCCGTCGGCTTCCATCGCGGCGACGACGCCCGGCGCGTTGCCCGCGATCGTCCGTACGTTCGCGCCCTCGGGGAGCACGCCGGGCAGCGGACGATTGGTGAGGACCCAGACCGGCTTGTCACCGTACGGCCAGGCGTCGAACCCGAGCACGATGTCGAACGTGTTCCGGCCGATCAGGATCGCGTCGACCGTGTCGATGAACGCGTGGTAGCCGTGGTCCTCGCCCGGCGTGCCGTCGGGGCCCGGGGCGAGCCAGTCGAGCCCGCCGTCCGGGCGCGCGATGAAACCGTCGAGGCTGGCGGCGATGAACACCGAGGCCATCACGGAGCGGCCTCCTCGTAGGCGATGTCCTCGATCGTGAGGCGTTCCTCGCCGTCACCGGTCTGCAACGTGACGGTGTCCCCGGCGGCGTGGCCGATCATCGCGCGCGCGATCGGCGCGAGGAAGGTGACGCGGCCCTGCTCGGGGTCGGCCTCGTCGACGCCCACGATCTGCAGGTTGCGGACCTCGCCGGCATGCTTGCCGCTCACCGTGCGCAGCGTGACGCGCGCGCCGAAGTGCACCCGGTCCTGGGCCTGGCGCCCGGGCTCGACGACCTCGGCGCTCGCAATGCGGGCGGCGAGGTCGCTCTGCTGGCGCGTGATCCCGGCGCGGCGCTTGCGGCGCTCGGCTTCGTCGCGGACTTCGTTCTCGAGCAGGGCGCGCTCGGCTTCACGTGCGGCGTACTCCTCGCGCAGGAGCGCGAGGCCGCGCGGGGTGACATAGTTCGGCACGCCGGGAGGGAGCGAAGCGCGAGGGGGGACCGCCGGCTCCTCCCACGAGTCCTCTTTGGTGAACGCGCGGCTCATGGGCGCGAGGATAGCATGCAGCGTTCTATGGACGATTGCGCGAATGATCCTTCGCGCTGCGCTCATTGCCGCGCTTGTAATTGCCGGTGAGTCGCGCCATGAGCTGTTGGGCGGCCCCGAATTCGAGCGCGGTTACGCGGGCCAGGAACTGGCTGGCCTTCGCGCCTCGGAGGGTGGCCGCGACCTTGTCGTCGTGCACGATCTGAACGGAGTCGCCCCGCATCGCGAGATACCGAAAGCCCAGGTCATCGGGCGGGTAGGCCGGCCGGGGAGTCTCGGCAAGATGAGCGCGGGCTTCCTGGCTCTCCACCGCATCGCGCCGGATCTTCATGGCCAGGGTGTCCTCCGGAAACGCACGAGTGACGATGTCCGCGAGCTCGCGCGCGTCGTTGGAAAATTGCGCTCCGCCGGACTCGGATCTGCCCTGCATGCCGACATCCAGGCACCGAGAAACAAACACAGACACAGTGTCACGGGGAGAATACACGTCATAGGCCACGTCCGCGCAGAACCCGCATTTGTGCTGAATGCCCGTGTAGCGGGACGCATCGAGCAGGAGCCGAGTGAGCCGCGCCGCCAGGATCGGAGGAAGTTTCCGGCCCGGGCGCACGGCGACGGCGTCGAAGCGATTGTGCAAGGGTCCAATGAGCGGCTGCCCGCCCGGCGGTGGCCCGCAGCCATTCATGAGGAACGCCTGGACGCCGGTCGCGTTCTGCAGCGCTTCGTAGACCGAGTCTGGAAGGGGCCCCGGAAGGCGGATCGTCGGCTTCCAGACCGGCATGCGGGCTGCATGAACGCGGATCGTGTCGCCGCGGGTCCCTGCCTCGAGGTCGGGCGCAATCGATGAGCTCGTGATCATCCACGCGGCGAACACAAGGGCGCGAATCATGCCGAATCCGGAAGCGCCTGCTGCTCCCAGCTCAACACGTCCCCCTCGGGCAGGTCGTTCACGCCGAGCTTCCGGAGCATGTCAATCAGTTGCGCGCGGTGGTGCATGCTGTGCGTGATCACGTGCGCGATCGCGCCGCCGTAGGATTTCTCGGTCGACGGGTCGTCGGGCTGATCCCGCCAGCGCTCGTCGAGGGCGCCGCGATCGCGCACCGACCGGGCGATTTGCGCGAGGCCGAGCTCCGCCGCATCGAGCCGCGCGATCAGGCCGGGGATGGTTCGGCCCTCGGGCGCCTTCCCGGGGTTGGGGCGAAGCGGGCGGCCTTCCAGCCCGTCGGTCCACGCCTCCATGTTCCACACGATGTGGAGGAACGTGGCGCGCACCGTGCGGTGCGACAGGTCGAAGTCCTGGTCGAGCTGCGCGTCGGAGAGTTCCTGCGCGCGCAATAGCAGTTGGCGCGTGGTCCAGGCGTCGTGCCCGAGCAGGCGGTCCAGCAGGTCCATGGTTCACTCCTTCTCGTCGTCGTCGGCGAACGTATGGCGGCCCCGGATCTTGCGCACGATCATCCCGCCCTCGGCTTCGTCGATGCCCGAGCCGACGTACACCGTCTTCGACCCGTAGTCGAACGCAATTGCGCCCGTGCCCAGGCCCCACATCCGCGCGCCGAACGACGTGGCGGTGAGGCTGAGCAAGTTCGGCGTCGAGCGCAGGTGGCGGACCGCGGCCAGGTCGTACTCGCGTGGGATCTCGAACGCGAACAGCTGGTAGCCGTGCATGAGGCGGCCCGACCCGACGACCAGCCGCTCATGCCCTGCGAACATCCAGAGCCACGACGAGATCGCCAGGAGGCCGGCGGCGCCCCAGACCGTCAGCCAGATCACTAGGAAGGGCGTCGCGCCGGCTGTGCTCTGCACGCCCCGGGCCGCGGTCAAGCCGCCGAACAGCCAGAACGCCAGCCACAGGGGCACGAGGAAGAGCACCGGCGCGTGGCGACGCGCGGGCATCACGACCGTCAAGCCCTCGGGACCGTCGGTGACGACCGACTTCATGGCGGGGATCGGCTCGATGCTCACGCGGTCTCCTCGTCGAACACGCGCACGAGCGGCTTGGGCGCTGTGTTGCGCCACGCCGCGGTCAGCGCGGCGCGGAGCGGCTTCGCCTTGGCCGCGCGCAGTACGACGCAGGTCGCGCCCTGCCTGCCCCATGCGCCCTTCGCCGGGAAGAACATCGCGGGCTCGGCCTCGACGAACAGCGACTGCTGACCGGGCACGAGCTTGACCATCCCGTGCCCTTGGTCCGGGTAGCCGAGCGAGGCGAACACCTTTCCTCTCACGCGGAAATCCGGATGCCCCATGTGCGCCGACTCGGCGGCCTCGGGCAGCGCGAGCGCGATTGTCTTGAACTGGGCAATGGTCATGGCGGGACAGTCTAGCGGGCCGGAGGGGCCGGGTCACTTTCTCCATCGGAGGGTTATCAGGGCGAGTCCGGAGTCTAGGTCCGGCTCGATGTTCTCGAAGTGCCAGCGAATCTCGTGGTCGCTTCGTGAAGTCGGCTTCGGATCGATGCTGGTGATCGATTTCGAGGGCACCCCGTCCAGGGTGAGCACAATGTCCGCGACCCCGATCGGGCCAGCCCATGTTGCCCCCGTCTCCAGGACGTACTCGATCCAATACGTGTCGGGGTAACTGGAGCCAGGGCGAGCAACGTAGAGATCGCGGACGCATCGTCTCTGATCGCGCCCGAAAGCGACCTCCTTGACCCACCAGGAGCCGAAGCTTTCGGCCCCGGAGAAGGATGAGTCCGGCAGTTCTCGCGCGGGAACAGGGGCGCCGTCCACGAACGAACGAAACGATTCGAACGGTGTCGCACGATTCACGTCCGCTCCGCTCGATCGGCTGGGGAAGCCGATCGTGACCCTGGTCGCCGGACCATGGTTGTGCAGGACGAACACGCATTCCGCTTCAAGGCGGTTGGGCTGAACGCGCAGGTGGACGAACTCCGATTCCATCTCGATCGTGGCGTGGGGTTTCATGGCGCGGACCGCGCCGCTGACCGCCTCGATCGAGCCGTCATCGGCCCATGCCGCCCACGCAATGCTGAGTAGGGCACTCAAGGAAATGATCCAAGTTGTCGCCAACGAGTCACGATTCACGGACGAACCTCCGATCCCACAACACGCGTGCGCGAGATCACCCGATCCAACCCCCACACCACCGCCGACGCGAGCAACCCCACGTAGATCGGCTCCACGCCCAGCGGATACGCGCCCCCTGCGAGTTTCCCCGCAACCAGCCACGCCACACCCGCGACCGCCGACAGCAGCATCGAGGCGAACGCGAACCACGGCCGCATGCGCACGCGCGGGAACAGCGCGCCCATCGTGGGCGCGAGCAGCGCGGGCGTCGCGATCGACCCGAAGTCGTGCCAGAGCGTGATCACGTCCTGCCAGATCAGCGCGACCGCGATCGACAGCGCGGCCACGAGGAACAGCCCGAAGCGCGTCGCGCGCGGCACGACCGTCTCCTCGTCCCCGCCCCGGAGGCGCCACCACAGGTCGCGCCCGAGCGTGACCGCCGAGACGAACGCGTAGGAGTCCACCGTCGACATCACGGTCGCGAGCATGCCGAGCGTGAACAGGCCGAGCGCGATCGACGGCAACTCGAGCGCGGCGAGCGCGGGGTACGCCTGCGCCGGATCGGCGAGGTGCGGCAGGACGGCGCGCGCGTAGAGGCCGACGGTCGTGGTCATGAAATCGAACACCATCCAAAAGAGAATCGACACCAGGATCCCGTTGCGCGCGACCTTCGGCGATTTCGCGGCGTAGCAGCGCTGGTAGAATGCGGGCTCGACCAGCGTGATCATCGCGATCGCGTACCACACGAACACCGATTGCGGCGGCAGGCCGCCGTTCCACTGCCAGTGCGTGGCGGGGAGCGACGCGCGCAGGAACGCCCAGCCGCCGTGATGCGCGAACAGGTAGGGCAGGATCACCGCGAAGCCGCCGAACATGAGCACGAACTGCACGCGCTCGGTGATCACGATCGAGCGCAGCCCGCCGCGGAACAGGTACATCACGCTGAACAGCGTTCCGAGCACGACGCCGAACCACAGCGGCCAGCCGAACGCGATGCCGAGCAGCGTGCCGAGCATGAGCACGTAACTCGCGGGCGCGACGTAGAGGAAGACCAGCGATGCGCCGAGCGCGCCCGTGGGCTTGCCGTACGCGCCGTAGAGCTGATCGGGCAGCGTGTAGACGTACGAATTGTGCGCGCGCCGCGCGAGGAAGATCGCGAAGACCGCGGCCCACAGGTAGTAGGGGACGCCGAACACGAGCCAGTTCGAGACGCCGTAGCGGTAGGAGTACTCGCCGACCGCGAGGATACCGCCGTACCAGGTCGAGACCAGCGTCGCGACGAAGCCCGGCAGCGTGACCGCGCGCGAGGCCACGAGGTACTCGCTCACGTCGCGCCGGTTGGGACCGAAGAGGCGCGCGGTGATGTAGACCAGGAATGCGCCGTACAGGACGAGCAGGACGACGTCGCTGCCGGCGAAGCGGAACAGGCCGGGCGTGGAGGCCGGGAGGAGTGCGGTCACGCCGCGCAGCATACGGCCCCCGGCGACGGCCCGCCACGCTGCGATGCTGCTATAGTGCGGCCATGGATGTGACGCCCCTCCTCCAGCGCCGCCTGTCCGATGTGCCCTGGGTGGCGTTCGACACCGAAGCCACCGGCTACTCGAACGTCTCGGCCCGCCTGGTCGAGATCGCGGGCGTGCGCTTTCGCTTCAAGCCCGGGCCGGCGCCCGAGGGGGGGACCGCGCCGGCCGACATCGAGACCACGTTCGCCGAGCTGGTGAACCCGGGCGTGTCGATGCCGCCCGAGGTCATCAAGATCCACGGCATCACCGACGCCGACGTCATGGGCCGCCCGACACCGGTCGAGGGGCTCGAACGTTTCTTCTCGTTCATCGGCGACGGCGTGCTGGTCGCGCATTACGTGCCGTTCGACCTCGGCGCGATGACCTACGCGCTCCTGCGCGCGGGCAAGGGCGTGCCGCGCATCGCGGCGCTCGATACGTCGATCCTGCCGAAGCGCCTGTTCCCCGGCGCGCGCAACTACGCGCTGCCGACACTCGTCCAGTTCCTCGGCCTGCCCGAGGTGGCGGCGCACCGCGCGCTGCCCGACGCCCTCTCGACCATGGAACTGTTCCGGCGCTGCGTGTCTGCGATGGGCCCGGCTGAGACGCTCACGGTCGAGGACGTGTGCAAACTCGCGGGCGGGCTGCTCACGTTCGACCAGTTCTCCGAGATTCCCTACGAGCTGCCGCCGGACCTCGTCGCGATCGACGAGGCGGTCGCCGCGCACGCCGACCTGACAGTGGAGTACCGCGGCGGCACCAAGGGCACCGGCCCGCGCCGCGTGACCCCGTCCCACCTGTTCGCGCGCGAGGGGACCCTGTTCCTCGAGGGTTACTGCCACCTCGACCAGGCGCCCAAGTCGTTCCGCATCGACCGGATCGAGAAGGCGTCGATCCTGCCGATCGACCCCTCGGCCCCGGTCCTGCGCAACAAGGGCAGCGGCCACTGGGTGAAGGAAGCGCGCGAGGGCTGAGGGGCGGGCGCGTCAGGTTTTCGTCCAATTCGCGATAACCCGCCCGGGGCGCGTTGCCCGGCCCCCGATGCGCTGCTAGGCTCATGGTCCGCGCCCGCGGCACGCCGGGCGCGCCCACTCGGGAAACGACCGCGGTGGCCCGGAGCCGGGCCGTGGCGGGTTTTTGTGCTTCGGATCGGAGGCTGGGCATGGCGGAGACGTTGACGGCGGGAGACGACCTCAAGGGCATCGAGCGCCTGCGCGACGCGCATCGCGACCTCCAGGCTGAGCTCGGCAAGGCGATCGTCGGGCAGACCGATGTGATCGACGGCCTGCTCACCGCGCTGTTCGCGAACGGCCACGTGCTGCTCGTCGGTGTGCCGGGCCTCGCGAAGACGCTGCTCATCCGCAGCCTGTCGCGCGCGCTGGACCTGTCGTTTTCGCGCATCCAGTTCACGCCTGACCTCATGCCGTCGGACATCACCGGCACCGAGGTGCTCGAGGACGACGGCGGCCGCCGCGTGTTCCGCTTCATCAAGGGTCCCGTGTTCGCGCACATCGTGCTCGCCGACGAGATCAACCGCACGCCGCCCAAGACCCAGGCCGCGCTGCTGCAGGCGATGCAGGAGAAGGAGGTCACCGCCGGCGGCCAGACGCACCACCTCGAGCTGCCGTTCTTCGTGCTCGCGACCCAGAACCCGATCGAGCTCGAGGGCACGTACCCGTTGCCCGAGGCGCAGCTCGACCGTTTCATGTTCAACGTGCCGGTCGGCTACCCCTCACAGGCCGAGGAGGAGCGCATCGTGCTCGAGACCACCGGCGCGGGCGAGCCCGACATCCGCCGCGTACTCGGCGCGCAGGACATCCTCGCGCTCCAGGCGCTGGTGCGCCGCGTGCCCGTCGCCGAGCACGTCGTGCGCTACGCGGTGCGCCTCGCGCGCGCCTCGCGGCCCGAGGGCGACGCTCCGCAGTTCATCAAGAACTGGGTGACGTGGGGCGCCGGTCCGCGCGCGTCGCAGTTCCTCGTGCTCGGCGCGAAGGCGCGCGCTGCGATGGCGGGGAGGTTCGCGCCCGGCATCGAGGACGTGAAGGCGATCGCGCCGCTCGTGCTGCGGCACCGCATCGTGACCAACTTCAATGCCGAGGCCGACGGCGTGAAGGCCGATCGCATCATCGCCGACCTGATCCAGGCCGTGCCCGCCGAGGCCCTGTGAGCGTCGAAACGCCCGCGGGCCTGTCGCGCCGCTTCCTCGATCCGTCGGTCGTGTCGCGGTTGGCGGGGCTCGACCTCAAGGCGCGGCTCGTGGTCGAGGGGTTCATCTCGGGCCTCCACCGGTCCCCGTTCCACGGGTTTTCGGTCGAGTTCGTCGAGCACCGGCCGTACATGCCCGGTGATCCGCTCAAGTCCGTCGACTGGAAGGTCTACGGCAAGAGCGACCGCTTCTACGTCAAGCAGTACGAGGACGAGACCAACCTGCGCGCCCACCTGGTGCTCGACCACTCGGCCTCGATGGGCTACGTCTCGCGCCCCGGCGAGGTGAGCAAGCTCGAGTACGCGCGCGCGCTCGCCGCCGCGCTGGCGTACCTCATGCTCCAGCAGCAGGACGCGGTCGGCCTGCTCACGTTCGCCGAGAAGATCGAGCGCTTCGTGCCCGCCCGCGCGCGCCGCTCGCACCTCGAGGTGCTGCTGCGCGAGCTCGACCAGGTGCGGGCGGCCGGCAGGACCGCGCTGCCCGCGTCGCTGCACCACCTTGCCGAACGCATCCGCCGGCGCGGCCTCGTGGTGCTGTTCTCGGACCTCCTGTCCCCGCCGGACGAGGTGCTGTCGGGACTCGCGCACTTCCGGCACCGGCAGCACGAGGTGCTCGTGTTCCACATCATGGACCCGGCCGAGTGGACGTTCGACTTCGACCAGCCGGCGACGTTCGTCGACTCGGAGACCGACGAGGAGGTCGCGCTCGAGCCGTGGGAGGTGCGTGGCGGTTACAAGGAGCGCATCGACGCGTGGGCGGAGCGCTACCGCACCGAGTGCCGGCGTGCCCAGATCGACTACGTCGCGCTCGACACCAGGACGCCCTACGACCAGGCGCTCTACCGCTACCTCGAGAAGCGGCGGCGGCTCCATTAGACGATGACCTTCCTCAACCCGCTCTACCTGCTGGGCCTCGGGGCCGCCGCAATCCCGATCGTGATCCACCTGCTGACGCGCAAGCGCCCGCGGCGGATTCCGTTCTCCTCGGTCGAGTTCCTGCGCGAGGTCAACGTCGCGCAACTGCGGCGTTTCCGCCTGCGCGAGCTGCTGCTGCTCGCGCTGCGCGTGCTGGCAATCACGTTGCTCGCGCTCGCGCTGTCGCGACCGGCGCTCAAGGGCGCGCTCGGGAAGGGCGGCGAGGGCGCCGCGTCGTCGATCGTGCTCCTGATCGACCGCTCGGCCTCGATGGGGGCGCTCGAGTCGCGCACCGCGCTCTCCGTGCGCGCGCGGGAGCGGGCGCACGCGGTGCTCGACGCGCTCGAGCCCGGTGACGAGATCCAGGTCGTGCCATTCGACGCGCGGCCCGAGCCGCTGTTCCCGAACGCGACCACCGACCACGGCCGCGCCGCTTCCGCGATCGAGGCGCTCGCGCCGCGGCCGTTTCCGACCGACCTCGAGGCCGCGATCGCGCAGGGCGTGGACCTGCTGCGCCGCCGCCCGCAGCTCAACAAGGAGCTGTTCCTGATCTCCGACCTGCAGGTCGCCGGCCTGGTCGGCGCGGCGCGCGATTCGTCCGGGGCGCAGGCTTTGCCGCCCGGGCTGCGCTTCTACATCCTGCCCGTGGGCGAGGCCGCGCGACCTGAGAACCTCGCGCTCACCGGTGCGCACCTGCGCGGCGCGTCCGCGAGCGCGCCCGGGCTATCCTCGGACGCGGGCGATCTCTTGCCGTCGCGTCCGGCGGGCATCCAGCTCGCGGCCGCAGGGGGTGGGGCGGCCGAGGTCACGGTCAGGAGCTTCGGCGCGGCACCGGGCGAGGTCGCGGTCGGCGTGCGCGCGGGCGCCGGCGCCGGCGCGCGCGAAATCGGCCGCGCGTTCGTCACGCTCGGCACCGGCGAGGGCAGCGCGCTCGTGCCGCTCACCGAGGTGCCGGCCGCGGGCGGCGAGGCATTCCTGCCCGACGATGCGCTCGACGCCGACAACCACCGCTGGTTCGCCTCGGGTCCCACCGGGCGCACGCAGGTCGGCCTGATCGAGGGCGTGACGCAAGCC
>JBKJJJ010000153.1:0-2548 GCA_046598045.1 Candidatus Eiseniibacteriota bacterium | reverse complement strand
GATCGAGATCACGGGCGCGGCCGCGCGCAGCGGGCCCGCGCGCAGCGCCCGCGCCTCGCGCCAGCGCAACCCCGCGAGGTAGAGCCGCTCGAGTGCAAAACCGCCCCAGCCGCCGATGAACCCCTCGCGCGGCGCCACCTCAGCCCCAGAACCCGCGGGCCTCGAGGAACCCGATCGTGCGCGTCGTGGCGCCGGCGAGGCCCTCGACCGACCGCCGGGCCGCCGTGGCCGCTTCCGCGCGCGCGCCGGGCGAGCACGCCCAGGCGTGCGCCGCCTGCGCGGCCGCGGCGCCATCCGCGGCGACCATGCCCCCGCCGCGCGCCACCAACGAGGACATCACCTCCCGCACGTTCTCGTGCTGCGGCCCGGCGATGACCGGGATTCCGAGCGCCGCCGGCTCGGACGCGTTGTGCCCGCCATAGGGAGCGAACGTGCCGCCCACGCATGCGACCTCGCTCACCTCGTACAGATCGCGCAGCACGCCGAGCTGCGGCACCCACACGATCCCCCCCGCCTCGCGGTCCGGCCACGGCTGCCCCGGGGTCCACGATGCGACGCGCGTCGACGCGCGCGCGAGCCCGGGAAGCATGCCCGCTGCGAGCCCCGGGTGGCGAGGCGCGGCCACGACCGTGAGCGCGCTGCCCGACGCGGCGAGAGCGCGCGCGGCGTCGGCGAGTGCGCGCTCCTCACCCGGGCGCACGCTGCCCCAGGTGAACATGCGGGCGTCGCCCGGAATGCCCAGGCGCGCGCGTGTCGAGGCGCGCGCAGCGTCGTCGGGCAGCGCGAGCAATTGGTCGTACTTCGTGTTCCCCGCGACCACGAGCGCGTCGCGCGGGACGCCGAGCTCGGCCCAGCGGGCGCGATCGCCTTCGCTCTGCGCGGCGCACGCGGAGACACGCGAGAGCAGCGGCGCGAGCACGCCCTTGAGCAGGCGCGTGCGCGGCCACCGTTTCTCCGAGAGGCGCGCGTTCGCGAACGCCACGCGCACGCCGCGGGTGAACGCCTCGGCGAGCGCGTTCGGCCAGAGCTCGGTCTCGACGATCAGGAGCCGCCGCGGACGGCGCGCCTCGAACGCCCGCCGGGTCGCGCCCGGAAAGTCCAGCGGCCAGGCCGCGACCGACACCGGTGCACCTCCGGGCGGGCGGCGATCGAGTTCGCGGCGCCACGCCGCCAAACCGCCCGGCGTGCCCGCGCTCACGAGGCGATCCTCGGACGGGCGGTGGATCCCGAGCGCCCGCACCAGCGGCGCCGCGGCGCTCACTTCTCCGACCGAAGCCGCGTGGACCCACGTCGCGCCGTGCGTTCCCGCCCAGCCGAAGCGGGCCGCGCGATCTCCGCCGGCCCGGTGGGCCGCCGCGGCCCACGGCGAGGCCGCCAGTTCGAGCGCGCCCGTGAGCGCGCGGTACAGGCCGAGTGCGCTCACGAAGCGCTTCCCCGCCGCACGAGCATCGCCGCAAGGTCCGCCGTGCGCGCGCTCGCGCCGGGACCGCCGAGGAGCGCGCGCACGCGGCCGGCGCGTTCGAGGGCGAGCATGCGCGCCGGCCCCTCGTCCCACAGCGCCAGGAACGCCTCGAGCATGCGCGCGGGGACGACTTCGTGCTGCAGGAGCTCGGGGGCCACATCCTCCCCCGCGACGATGTTGCACAGCGCGAAGCGCTCGATCTTGACCATGCGCCGCGCCAGCCAGTAGGTGGGGGCGGCCAGGCGGTAGACCGCGACCAGCGGTGTCCCGAGCGCGGCGCATTCGAGCGTCGCGGTGCCCGACGCCACGACCGCAGCGCGAGCGTAGGCGAGCGCCTCGCGCGTGCGGTCCACCACCACGCGCAGGCGGTCCCCGAGCGCTGCCGCCGCCGGTAGCGCTCGCACCTGCCCGCGAACGCGCTCGGCGTGCCCGGCGGAGGCCGCGGCAACGACGATGCGCGCGTCCGGCCGCGCGGCCGCGAGCAAGGCGGCGAACCCGAGCTGCGGAACCAGCAGCTGCGCGAGTTCGCCATCGCGCGATCCTGGCAGCAGCGCGGCGAACGGCGTGTCCCCCGGCCAATCGAGTTCGGCCACGAAGGCCGCGCGCTGGAGCGCGGGGTCGAGCGATTCCACGAGCGGGTGCCCGACGTAGGTCACGGGCACGCCGGCGCCTCGATAGAGCGCTTCCTCGAACGGCAGGACCGCCGCGAGGTGGTCGACGGTCTTCGCCATGCGCGCCAGGCGTCCCCTGCCCCAGGCCCAGACCTGGGGCGCGATGTAATAGAGCACCGGGACACCGCGCCGCTGCGCGGACGCGCACAGCGGCAGGTTGAACCCCGGGTAGTCGATCGGCAGGAACAACCGGGTCCGGCCGTCCGCGAGCTTGCCGTCGAGCGCGCGACGCGCGGCGAGCAACGAGGGCAGGTGCGCGAGCACCTCGACGATCCCGACCACCGCGAGATCCTCCATCGGCACCAGCGCGTGGACTCCGGCCGCGCGCATGAGCGGGCCGGCAACGCCCTCGAGAGTGACGCCGTGGAGGTCGGGATGGCGCTGGAGTGCGGCGGCGAGCGCGGCGTCGTGGCGG
>JBKJJJ010000010.1:0-9657 GCA_046598045.1 Candidatus Eiseniibacteriota bacterium | reverse complement strand
ACCGGCCAGGACTCGTTGCCGGCGGCGGACGCGCGCGGCACACCCACCACGCCGCGAGGCACGCGCCTCCGTACACGAGGGACAGCGGCGCGGCGAACGCGAGCACGGCCAGGAACGGCCGGGGCGTGATCGCACAGAGCGCGGCCGCCAGCAGCGCCCCGCTCACCAGCCACAGCGCGAGGTAGAGCAGGAACCGCGCGGGGCGCGCGAACAGCGGATGCACGGCTACTCGCGCCCCGCCGAAGCGCCGGCGACGCCGCCCCGCCCGGGGTCGCCGCCTCGGGTGCTCGCCCGACCGATGCCGGCGATCACCACCCCGCCTGGTCCGACGCGCACCTCCCGCACGCTGCCGTCCCGCGCACGGGTGCGGATCACCGGCCGGTCGTCATTGCGCACCTCGATCCCGCCCATCACCACCGTGCCGCGCACGACCAGCGTCGGCGCGTCCGGCTCCGCCGGCGGGAGCGTCGTGTCCTGGAACACGCCGAGGATCGGCGTGACCTCGCCCACGACCCGCCACTCGGGCGGGACGATCAGGTCGATGCCGCCCCACATCGCGAACACGTCGACCACGCCGCGTCTCCCGGCGAGCTTCGCCGCGCGAAAGTCGACGGTCGTGCCGGCGATCACCGCGTTGACGTCCCCCGCCGCGAACTCCTGCGCGACGACCCGGCGCTTCGAGCCGGCCATGAACGCCGATGCGTCGAGGCGCGGGCCCGCGTCCGTGCCGTCCTCCACCCAGGCTCGTCCGCTCCATGCGCGATAGACCAGCGAGCCGCCCACGAGGATCAGGAGCACGGGCCAGAACAATTCGAAGATGTCGACCTGCGCGATGCCGAGCGGCCGCAGGAGCGAGAGCCCGCCGACGATCACCCAGAGCCACCCGAGCCACGGCCGGCGACACGGTCCGTTCAAGCCGCTCAGCGTGAGGAACCCCCAGCCCAGGGCGAGCAGCGGCCACCAGCGCAGCACCTGCGACGCGTCGATCTGGCCGAGGTTGTCGAGCGTCCACAGCACGCCGAGCGTGAGGACGATCAGCCCCCACAGCATGCGGCCGGAGATGCGCGGTTGATTCGTCATGACTTCACCCAGGTCACGATCCACGCCAGTGCGAGCAACACGGAGTTCTGCACGATCAGCCACGCGGTGCACGCGGCGCAGATCGCGAACAGCCAGGAGCGCGGGCCGCCCGCGGGGTTCCGGGGAGAGGGCGCGTCAGACATGGTCGCCTCCCGTGTGGGCCGGCTCGTCGTGGTCGATCACGCCTTCGACATCGTCATGGCGGCGGCGACGGCGCGCCTCCCAGCGTTCGCGCCGCCGATCGGGGAGCCAGGTCGCAGCGATCGCGCGTGCCACCGAGCTCGCGCCCGCGGCCACGAGTACGAGCGGCCACGAATTGTACCAGCCCAGTCCATACATGCGGTTCGTCACCAGCAGGACCCAGACGCCCATCAGGGAGAGGAACACCCCAGTTCCCACGTTCTCCGCGCCGCGGGCCGTCACCAGCACGACGACGCCGAGCGCGATCACGAGCGTCGGCCACCACTCGGAGTGATTCGCCCAAGCGGGCAGGGCGCCCATGCGCTCGAGCAGCAGGAACAAGCCCAAGCCCATGAATACGAGGCCCCACAGGAGCCGCCTCCAGTCCACATTACCCTCCACCGCCCTCCTCCTTTCCCTCCGCCCGGAGCCGCGTCGATCGCGGCCCAGGCGGCGTGCTTGCGTCACGGGGAAAGTTACGGCCTGGGAGCCGCCGTGTTGTGGGGCAATCGGTGAGCGGCGGCGGGGCGCCGGTGAACGGCGCTCCTGGAACGCGAACGGGCCCCTCTCATCGAGGGGCCCGCCCGATATACGCCTGGGTCAGTCGGCGCTAGGCTGCGCTGCGGCCCGCCTGGAAGCGGCTCGTGTCGCTGCGCCGGCCGTCGAGCTTGCGCCACAGTTCGTCGTCGGAAACGTTGAGGTGTCGGCCGATGCGATCGCGCAGGAACACGCGCGCACGGTGCAGCCGCGAGTTGACCGCCGACACCGTGATGCCCATCGCCTGCGCGGTCTCGGCGCTCGAGAGATCCTGGATGTCGTGCAGCACGAATGCCGCACGCTGTTCGGTCGGGAGCGCCTCGATCGCATCCTCCATGATGCGGCGCGTCTCGTCGGTCATGATCTCCTCGTCCGGCGTGGCCGACCAGTCCGGGAGGTCCCAGGCGCTCTGCGCGCCCTCGTCCTCCGTCGGGTGGTCGAGCGAGACCAGGTTGTGCTTGCGCGCACGCGCCTTCATGAGCGCGGCGTTGGTCGCGATGCGGTAGATCCAGGTCGAGAACTTGGCGTCCTGGCGAAACCGCGGCAGCGCCCGATAGGCGCTGACGAACGTGTCCTGCAGCGCATCCTGCGTGTCCTCCTCGTGGCGAAGGATCTTGTAGAGAACGCGGTAGACGATGTGGGTGTAGCGCCGGACCAGCTCGTCGAACGCAGCGGTATCACCCTGCTGCGCCTGCTGGACGAGAACCTCGTCCGCCTCGACCGCGGTGAGCATGGCGTTCGTCACGCGTGGCCTTCCTTTCCGGCGGGAGCCTGGCTCCCCGCCCGCCTGCGTAAGGTCTCGAGATAGCGCGCGAGCATGGTTACGCTGGCTTCGAGCGCCCGGGGATCCCGCCTCGCCTTGGCGAGCAGGATCGAACCTTCAAAAACCGACAACACAAAGTCCGCTGCGGCGTCCGGCGCGAAATCCGTGCTCAACTCGCCCCGCTCCTGGCCGGCCGCGAACGCGCCGGCAATCGCCTGCTGCACGTCGAACAGGACGCCGGCGAGTTCGCGCCGCATGTCCTCGTTCTCGTCCGTGATCTCCGCGGCGAGGTTGCCAAGCAGGCAACCGGTCTTGCAGCCGCCCTTGGCCTGGGCCCGCGCCGACTCCTCGAAGAACGCGAGAATCGTGGTGGCCACCGGCGCATTCACCGGGAATGCCTGCGCCAGCTCCTCGCGCTGCCGCTCGCGGTAGCGCGCCAGGAGCACCCGCCCCAGCTCTTCCTTGCTCGCGAAGTAGAAGTAGAACGACCCGCGCGGCACTCCGCTCGCCGTGAGGATGTCCGCCACGCCCGTGTTCTTGAACCCGCGCTGATGAATGAGCTCGGTCGCCGCGGCGAGGATGCGATCGCGGGTCTCTTCGCCCTTCTTCGTGGCCGGGCCGACGGCGGTGGGGACGTGGGGCTCTTCGTGCATGAACGGAGAATACTAGACGACCGGTCTATTGTCCTAGCCAACTTTGAGTCAAGGCTACCAAGTTTCGGGGACAGAATCGCCTAACGCGTTCAGGGCATGTCAATTGTCCTCGCCTGCTCATCGAGCCAAGCACCCACTCTGGAATTCCGGGGCTACGGAAGAAACATCTCGACTTGGCTATCGTACTGATATCATACTTCTATCACCCCAAAGGAGGAACCAGTTCCATGACCAAAGAAACGCAGTCTCACCCGCTACCCGGCACCGCCGGGTTGATCATCTTCCTCGTCCTGTTTTTCGGTTCGATCCTCTTGATCCTGCCGTCGGTTCCGGTGGAACCGCTCGGCGTGCGCATCGTGCTGGTGACCATCGGCATGATCGCCGCGTCCCTGTCGCTCAACGGGTTCTTCACCGTCCAGCCGGGCCAGGCCGAGGTGCTGCTGTTGCTCGGTAACTACGAAGGCTCGGTGCGCGCGCCGGGCTGGTGGTGGACCAACCCGATCATGTCCAAGAAGAAGATGTCCCTGCGCGTCCGCTCGCTCAACGGCGAAAAGATCAAGGTCAACGACAAGGAGGGTAACCCGGTCGAAATCGCGGCGGTCGTCATGTGGCGGGTGCACGACTCGGCCCAGGCCTCGTTCGACGTCGACGCCTACGAGCAGTTCGTCGCGGTCCAGAGCGAGACGGCCGTGCGCCATCTCGCGAGCCTCTATCCCTACGACGCGCACGACGAGGAAACGGTATCGCTGCGCGGCAACATGGACCAGATCGCCGAGGCGCTGCGTCAGGAACTCGCGGTCCGGCTCGACAAGGCGGGCGTCGAGATTCTCGAGTCGCGGCTCTCGCACCTCGCGTACGGGCCCGAGATCGCGGGCGCGATGTTGCGCCGCCAGCAGGCCGGCGCGGTGGTCGCCGCGCGACGCCGCATCGTCGACGGTGCGGTGGGCATGGTCGAGATGGCGCTCGAGCGCCTGGCCGAGAAGAACACCATCCAGCTCGACGAGGAGCGCAAGGCCGCGATGGTGTCGAACTTGCTGGTGGTCCTCTGCGGCGAGCAGGCGGCGAGCCCGGTGATCAACGCGGGAACGTTGGCCAGCTAGGATGCCCGTGTGAGCGCGCGCAAAGCCTTCCTGCTCCGGCTGCCGCCCGAGCTCCACGCCGCCCTCGAGAAGTGGGCGGCGGACGAGCTGCGGAGCGTCAACGGACAACTCGAGTACCTGCTCCACCAGGCGGTGCTCAAGGCCGGTCGTGGTCGCGCGCGCCGGCCCGCGGGCACGGACGCCGCGGCGGGGCCGGAGCCGGTGGACGACAACCCGTAGCGGAGTCGAGGGAGATCGCACATGTCCGTTCATGGAGCCCGCCTCGCGCACGCCCGGCGCGAGTTGCTCAAGCACTTGCAGGACGCGGGGGCCACGCGCGATGAGACCGCCGTGCCGCTCGAGCCCGGGGACCCGCTCGAGCGCGCCGTGTTCAAGCGCATGCTCCGGCGCGGGGTGATTCGCACGGGGATGAAGGGTGGCTACTGGCTCGATGAGGAGCGCTATGCCGATTGGAAGCGCCAGCAAGTGCTGTTCGTCGTCGGGATCCTGCTGGTAGTGTTCTCGATCATGGCCTGCCTGATCATCTACGAACCCCACCACCGGGAGCAGCGGATCGACGCCGCCCCCGCGGACTCGGTCGCGCCAACGCGCCCCTAGGTCGACGCCTTGCGCGCGAGGGCGACGAGCGCGTCGCCGGTCACGCGGTTGATTGTCCACCCGTCCATGGCCGCGGCGCCGAGACTCCGGTAAAACCCGATCGCGGGCTCGTTCCAGTCGAGCACCACCCACTCGAGCCGTCCGCAGCGGCGCTCGAGCGTAATCGCAGCGAGCCGCGCGAGCAGCGCCTTGCCGGCGCCGTGTCCGCGCGCCTCGGGCAGGACGAACAGGTCCTCGAGGTAGATGCCCGGGCGGCCGAGAAACGTCGAGTAGGTGGTGAAGAACAGCGCGAAGCCCACGGCGCGTCCATCGAGGGAGGCGACGATCGCTTCGGCCGCGGGCCGCGCGCCGAACAGCGCCTCGCGCAGGTCGGCCTCGGTCGATACCATCGCGTCTTCGAGCTTCTCGTAGATCGCGAGCTGGCGAATCAGGCCGTGGAGGAGCGGGACGTCGGCCGGCGTCGCCGCCGCGATCGAGACCGCGCTCATGACGTCGCGGGCTCGGCGGCCTTCTGCGCGGCGAGCGTCGCCGGGTCGTTGTAGCCGACCTGCACCTCGCGCGGGATGTAGGCGTCGAGCAATTGCGACAGTGCGTTCGTCTCCTTGACCAGGTTGCGCGCGACCACGAGGCGCTGCACCTGGTTCGTGCCCTCGTAGATCTGCGTGATCTTGGCGTCGCGCATGTACTTCTCGATCGGGTAGTCGCGCATGTAGCCGTAGCCGCCGAAGATCTGGACCGCGTCGGTCGTGACCTTCATCGCGGTGTCGGTCGCGTAGAGTTTCGCCATGGCGGCCATCTTGTTCGCGCTCGGCAGCTTCTTGTCGAGGCAGGTGGCGCTGGCGTACACCAACTGCCGCGCGGCCTCGACCTGCGACGCCATGTCGGCGAGCATCTGCTGGATCATCTGGAACGAGTTGACCGGCGCGCCGAACTGCTGGCGCCGCGCGGAGTAGACCATCGCGTACTCGAGCGCGCCCTGCGCGAGGCCGAGCCCCTGCGCCGCCACGCCCGGCCGCGCGAGGTCGAGCGTGCCCATGGCGTGGTGGAAGCCGAAGCCCGGCTGCCCGCCGAGCAGCTGCGAACTCTCGGCCTTCACGTCCTTGAACAGGGTCTCGACGACGGGCACGCAGCGAATTCCCATCTTGTCCTCGACCTTGCCCACGGTGAAGCCCGGGGTCCCCTTCTCGATCAGGAACGCCGAGATGCGCCGCGACTTCGACGCCGGGTCGGTGACTGCGAAGACGGTGTAGAGGTCGGCCGCGCCGCCGTTCGTCGTCCACTTCTTCTCGCCATTGATGACGTAGCCGCCCGCGCCGTCGGCCTTCGCCTCGAGGCGCAGGCTCTGCGCGTCGGAGCCCGCATATTTCTCCGAGAGGCAGAACGCGATCAGCTTCTCGCCCGAGGCGATCTTCGGGAGCCACTTCGTCTTCTGCTCCTCGTTCGCGCCGACCAGGATCGGGAACGAGCCGAGCGCGTTGACGCAGTACATGACGCCCACGCCGCCGCAGGCACGCGAGAGCTGCTCGATCACGAGGCAGAGATCGAGGACCGTGCCGCCGCCGCCGCCGTACTCCTTCGGGATCCACACGCCGAGCAGGCCGGCCTCGGCGATCGCTTCCTTGATCTCCCACGGATATTCCTGGAGTTCGTCGTACTTGCGCGCGAGCGGGCGCACCACCTTCTCGGCCACCTGGCGGGCCTTCTCCTGCCACATGCGGTTCTGGTCGTTGAGAAAAGGCATGGACTCCTCGGAGCGAGAGCGGCCCGGAAGGGCGTGGAATCGATGAGCGTTGGGCCAGATGATAGCACAGGCCGCGCGCCGCTTCGGCGGCGCGATCGACCGCCAAGGGCGCGGCTTCAGGGAGCGACGGGCGGGTCCGGGAGCGACACGTAGACGCCGGTTTCGTCGACGCGCACGGGGTACGTGCGGACCGCGTGGCGCGCGACCGTGTCGCAGCGTCCATCGCGCACGTCGAACTGCCAGCCGTGCCACGGGCAGGTGATCAGGAAGCCGTCGAGATAGCCCTCGGACAGCGGCCCCTGCCGGTGCGGGCAGAGGTCGTCGATCGCGTGGATCACGCCCGCGACGTTGAACAGCGCGACGCGCGCCTCGCCGTACTCGAGCAGGCGCGACTCCCCGGGGCCGAACGTGTGGGGCGGCGCGATCAGGATTTCGACGGGCATCGCGGATCGGGCCGTCGAGCGGGGCGCGCGGCGATCAATCCGCGACCGCGACCGCGAGCTCGGCGAGGTAGCCGCCGGTCCACGTCGCGCCCACCGGGGCGAGGCCGATCACGAAACCGTCGGCCGGGGCGAGCACCTCCTCGACCACGCGGCCCCACACGTCCCGGATGCGGCCGATCCGGCGGCCCCTGGTGACGTCGTCGCCGGGGCGCACGTTGAACTCGACGATGCCGCCGCGCTCGGCGATCACCGCGCGCCGGCGATGGCCATCCGTGGGCTTGACCACGACGTCGTGCGGCACCTCGCGCTCGTCGCGCACGATCCCGAGGTGGCGGATCGCGTTGCGCAGGCCGACCGCGCCGGCCTCGGCCTGCTCCCACGCGACGTTGCCGTGGCCCGCGAGCTCGAACGTGAACGCGGGTTTGCCGGCCGCGAGCACGACCGGCGGCAGCGAAGCCGCGAGGCCCGCGGCCTCGTAGCGCTCGCTCACGAACTCGCCGATCATCGTGATGCCGGTCGCGCGCGCGAGCTCGTCGGTGCGCGCCGCGAGCGCGGCGTCGGACACGGGGTCCATCAGGAGATAGGGAATGCACCAGCCCGCGGTGTGCACGTCGATCGCGGCGTCCGCCTCGCGCGCCAGGCGCGTGACCGCAGCGGTGACGCGCTCGTGCGTCTCGCCGTCGGCGTCGCCGGGATACGAGCGGTTCAGGTCGTGCGTCTGCCCCGGAATGCCGCGCACGTTGTAGTTGAAGCCCTCGGGGTTCTGCACCGGAACGGCGGTCACGCTGCCGAAGAGCGCGCTTTGCTCGAGCCACGCGCCGACGCGCCACAGGCTGGCCTGGCCGGTGATCTCGTCGCCGTGAATCGTCACTCCGATGTAGAGCGCCGGCCCCGGCTCGCCGTGCCAGCGGATCACGGGCAGCGTGAGCGCCGAGCCGTCCGCGCGTTCGCCCACCGTGACGCGCGACTCGGTGCGGGCGGCCCGCGTCACCTCCCGGCCCGGCGCCCGCGGGGCGCGATGCGCGTCAGGAACTCGGCGCGCCGCGCCTCCTCGGAGGCGAACACGCCGCGCCAGATCGCGGTCTCCATGCGGGCGCGCCGCCTGGCGCCGCGCATCTCCATGCACAGGTGCCGGCCTTCGAGCAGCACGGCGACGCCGCGCGGGGCGAGAGCGCGCTCGAGCACGTCGGCGACCTCCTTGGCGACCTCCTCCTGCAGCGTGGGCTTGCGCGCGGCGAGGTCGAGCACGCGCGCGATCGCACCGAAGCCGATGAGCTGCCCGGCCGGCAGGAACGCAACGTGCGCGCGCCCGAAGAACGGCAGCAGGTGATGGGCGCACATGGCGTAGAACGGGAGCCCGGCCGCGATCACCAGGCTGTCGCCTGAGTCGGGATTGGGGAACGGCACGAGCTCGGCGGCAGAGTCGGCGCCCGCGCCCACGAACAGGTCGCGCCACAGCTCGGCGACGCGCATGGGCGTCTCGGCGAGGTTTGCGCCGGTGGGCTCGACTCCGAGCGCGCGCAGCGCCTCGGCCAGGTGCCGTGCGGCCTCTTCGGGGCGCGGCGGGATGCCTGCGCTCATGCTAACCTCCGGTGCGTTTCGACGGGGCCGCCGGGCCCAAGCGGCCGGTGACGGCGCCACGCTAGCACACCCGATTCCGCCCGACGAGGCTCATGGACCCCCGTTCCCTGCCGCGCGCCGTGTTCTTCGACGCCGGCGACACCCTGCTCGACACCAGCGCCATGCTCGACTCCGCGATCTTCACCGCGCTCGTGCCGTTCGACCCGACACGCACGATCCACGAGGTGCGCGCCGCGGTCGAGCGTTCGGGCGCGGCGATGCCGACGCGCCAGCCCCCGTTCTACGAGGTGCGCGGCAACGTGCGCTGGTGGAATGAGCGCTATCGCGCGGTCGGCGAGGCCCTGGGGCTTTCGGGGGAGGCGCTCGAGAGCTTCCTTGAGACCGTCACCGAGGGCCACTTCGGGGGCGACGCGCTGCACGTCGTGCCCGACGCACCGGCGTCGCTCGCACGGCTTACGGCGATGGGGATCACGCTCGGCGTGATCTCGAACTGGGACGACACGCTCGAGACCATCCTCGCGCGCAAGGGGCTCGCGCGCTTCTTCTCAGTCATCGTGGCATCGACGCAGTTCGGACGTGCCAAGCCGCATCGCGCGATCTTCGAGCATGCGCTCGAGGCGGCGGGCGTCCGGCCGCAGGAGGCATGGCATGTGGGCGACGATCCCGACGCCGACGCGATCGGCGCGGCGCGCGCGGGCCTGCACGCACTTCTGCTCGACCCCCACGACCTCTACCCTGGCCTCGAATCCCATGGGATCGTGCGTGCGGCCTCGCTCACCGGTGCGGTGGACCGGATCCTGGGCGAATCTCAGGCTTCAGGCGGCCCCACCGGCACATCGGGCGCTTCTTCGACGTAGCCGAGCAAGGGACGCCGCTCCATCCAGCGCGTCGCCTGGCTGAGGGGCACGAATCCCGACTGGGCGTAGAGGCCGTGCGCGTCGCGCGTGGCGAGCATCCAGCGCCTGAAGCCGTGGAGCCGCGG
>JBKJJJ010000019.1:0-15085 GCA_046598045.1 Candidatus Eiseniibacteriota bacterium | reverse complement strand
CGCGGCGCGAACGAGTCGACGTCCATGCCGGCCTTGATGCACTCCTCGACGTAGGTGAAGCCGTCCTTGAGCGTGAACGCCAGCTCCTGCGCCGCGGTCGAGCCGGCCTCCCGGATGTGGTAGCCCGAGACCGAGATCGAGTTCCACTTCGGCATGTGCTCGGTCGCGAACTGCACGCTGTTGACCACCAGGCGCAGCGCGGGGCGTGGCGGGAAGCACCAGCACTTCTGGGCGATGAACTCCTTGAAGCAGTCGTTCTGCAGCGTGCCGCCCAGTTGCGCGAGCCCGACGCCCTGCTTCTCGGCGTTCGCCAGGAACAGGCCCCAGAGGATCGCGGCCGGCCCGTTGATCGTCATCGAGGTCGTGACCTTGGCGAGGTCGATGCCCTGGAACAGCGTCGCCATGTCGGCCATCGAGTCCATCGCGACGCCGCACACGCCGACCTCGCCGAGCGAGCGCGGGTCGTCGGAGTCGAAGCCCATCAGCGACGGCACGTCGAACGCGACCGAGAGCCCGTCCTGCCCGTGCGCCAGCAAGTAGTGGAAGCGCTGGTTCGTGTCCTTCGCGTTGCCGAAGCCGGCGAACTGCCGCATCGTCCACAGCCGGCCGCGATACATGTTGTGGCGGATGCCGCGCGTGTAGGGGTACTCGCCGGGGAAGCCGAGGTCCCTCGCATAGTCGGAACCCGCGAGATCCAACGGCGTGTAGAGCGCCTTGACCGGGTCGCCCGAGATGGTCTCGAACAGGTCGTCGCGCTCGACCTTCGCGCGCGCGGGCGTGCTCTGCGCCCACTGCGCGGCGGCCTGCGCGATGCGCTCGAGCTCGGGGGTGAGCGCGCGGCCCGGCCCCTGCTCGGGGGCGGGCCCGGCCTTGGTGGTCGCCTTGTCGGTCATCGCGGTCTCCCGGGCCTCAGCCCTGTGGACCCGGCCCCTCGGGCCAGGCCAGGTCGAACAGCATGCGCGCGGCGTCGGCCGGCGTGAGTGCGCGGCGTTCGACCTGCGACAGGATCTCCTCGCGCTTCGCCTCGGGCACCCGGCCGTGGTAGCGCGCACGGGCCCTGGCCTCGATCAGCGCCTCGATGCGCTCGCCGAGCCTGCGCCGCCTGCGGCGCTCGAGCAGGTTCTGCGCGCCCAAGAACTCGACGTGGCGGCCGAGCGTCAAGACCAGCTCGGCGACGCCCGTGCCGTCCTGCGCGACCGTGAGCACGACGGGCGGCTCCCAGCCGTCCCGATGCGCGCCCAGGTGGAGCATCGAGCGCACGGCATGGGCCGCGCGCTCGGCGCCCTCGCGATCGGCCTTGTTGATCGCGAACACGTCGCCGATCTCCATCAGCCCGGCCTTGAGCGCCTGCACCGCGTCGCCCGATTCGGGCACGAGCACGACCAGCGTGGTGTCCGCGGTCTCGGCGACCTCGAGCTCGCTCTGCCCGACGCCCACGGTCTCGATCAGGATGCGACCGAAGCCGACGGCCTCGAGCACGTCGCACACGTCGCTGGTCGCGCTGGCGAGACCGCCGAGCGAACCCCGCGAGGCCATCGAACGGATGAACACGCCCGGGTCCCCCGCGAGCTCCCACATGCGCACGCGGTCGCCGAGCACCGCGCCGCCCGAAAACGGGCTCGTCGGGTCCACGGCGACGATCGCGACCGGCTCGCCGGCCTCGCGGTAGGCGCGCGCGAGGCGGGCGGTGAGCGTCGACTTGCCCGCGCCCGGGGGCCCCGTGATGCCGATCCTGAGCCCCTTGCCCGTGCGCGGGAACGCCGCCTCGAGGATCGCGTCGGCGGACTCAGCCTCATTCTCCACCAGCGAGATGGCGCGCGCCAGCGCGACCCGGTCGCCCGCGAGGGCGCGCTCGAAGAGGCTGGGGCGCATGCTGGTCGTCGGGCTCGTGATGGGGTCCTCCGCCGCGGGTGCCGATGGGCGAACTGATGGATCGGCAATAAATTACATGGCGCCGCCCCAGGGGGTCAATGCCCCAGACGACAACGGGGCGACCCCTTGCGAGGCCGCCCCCCATGCCGTGACTTGCGACGGACTAGCGCAGGTTGCCCGGCGCCTTGAGAACCTTGAACTGGGTGAGCGTCGGTCCGGCGCTGAACTTCGCGAGCACGCGGTGTACCGCGCCATCAACCGTGCCCACGCCGTTGATGTGGGCGCTCGTCAGGTTCGCCCCGTCGATGCCCGTGATGACGTCGGACTCGAGCGACGATCCGACCACGATCGAGCCCAGCTTGAAGCCCGCCCAGCTGCTGTTGAACGTGGCACTGGCGTTGAGCTTCGCGCCGTCCGCGCGCTGGCCCTGGAAGTCGGCCGTGTAACCGCCCGCGATCGCCGTGACCGTGAGCGTGCCGTTGTAGAGGTCCGGGCCGAGGAGCGGCAGGTCCCCCGGAAGGGAGCCGGGCGGCAGCAGAGCCGGCACGACCCCCACCTTCACGCTGTAGACACCCGGCGTGTTGTTGTACTGGGCGCTCGCCACACCGGCAAAGCCCACGACCATAAGCAGAGCGAATGAAAGGAACCTGACTGCGCGCATGTTGCACCTCCTGCTGGTTGAAGCGTGAGCCCGACGTCGCGATCGCCGAACCCGGGATGAAAGCCGTGCTGCGTACAACCGATCTCCAGTCTTCGCCGGCGAGCCGGCGAGGACCCTGCGTCCCTGGGAACGTCCCTTCCGTGCATCGTCCTTCGTACGCCACCCTCCCGGGGCGACGCGTCCGAACGCGGGGTCCGGGTGCTGCGTGCTGCCACTGCTCCTGCGCGAAACCCGTCGCCTAGAACGACACCGTCACGCCGAACGACGGCAGGAACGGGAGCATGCGGACCGGCGTCGCGCGGCTGTAGCCGTCGACGTACCGGTAGTCGTACAGGTTTCGCCGGCCGTAGGCGTTGATCAACTCGAGCGCCGCGGTGGCGTGCGCGCCTCCCAGCTTGAACGCGCGCTCGCCTCGCAGATCGAGGCGGTGGTACCAGGGGAAACGGCCGCTGTGATACGCCCCCAGCACCGGGATCCAGCTCAAGCCGTCGTAGTACTCGGACACGTCCTCGCGTCCCACGATCGGCGTATAGGGGCGGCCACTCTGCGCCCGCCACTTCACGCCGAACGCCCAACCAGGCGACGGTCGTACCCGGCCCACGATGGCGATCGTGTGCCGGAGGTCCTGCGCCGGCGCGTACTCCGCACTGCCCGGGAAGTCGCGATAACGGACGTCCCCCAGCGAGTACGACACCCACGCATCCCAGCGCGGACGCGGCACGTGGGCGAGAAACTCGATCCCGCGCGCCGTGCCCGTGCCGGTGTTCGCGTACGGCGGCGCGCCCTGAGGCGCGCCGGCGTCGTACACGATCAGGTCGCTCAGGGCCTTGTGGTAGCCCTCGAGCGACAGTCGTTCCCCGCGGCGGAACGTGCGCGTCACCCCCACCAGCAGGTGGCGCGAGCGCTCGGCGCGCAGGTCCTTGTTCCCGATCGTCGGGTCGGCTTCGAGCCGATCGCCCGGGAACTGCAGGTACTCGCCCACGGCCGCATGCAGCGTGAACCCCGGCAGCGGCGTGCGCCACGACAGGCGCAGGCGCGGCGTGGGCTCGGTCTGCCCGCTGCGCGAGGCGCGCTCGAAGCGCACGCCGACGATCGCCCCCAGCGTCGAGTCGATCAAGGACGCCTCGGCCTGCGCGTAGCCGGCGAGGTACACGTTGCGTCCCTCGTACGCGGCTACCACGCGCGCGGTGTCGAGCGGCGAGCGCGGATTCGACCTCCGGTCCGGCTCGAGGATCGAGAGCCGGTTGATGTCGAGCCCGTACTCCGAGTGCGAGTGCGTCAGCTGCGCGCCGGTGACCCAGGTCACCCGGCGCGACGGCCGCCGCGCATCGCCCCGCCAGTCGAACGTCCGCACGTCCTGGTCCGCGTGTTGCGGCAGGCCGCCGAACAACTCCACCGCCTGCGCGCGCCAGGCGTAGGCCACGGCCTGCGTCAGCGCCCAGCTCCCGGCAGTGTGCTCCCAGTTGAGGGATGCCATCGTCAGGTGGCGGTTCCACTCGAGCCCGGACGACTCGGACGGCGCGAAGGAGAACGTGTCCCCCAGCCGTGCCGACAGGAAGTCCCCCGAACGCAGGAACCCGAACCTGAGGTCGTTCGCACCCACGCGCCGATAGACGCGCGCGTCCACGTCCCAGTACGCCGGCAGCGCCGCGGGACCGGACGTGCGGCCCTTGAGCACCTCGTCGATGTACGAGCGCCGCGCGGCCACCAGCCACGATCCGCGGCCGTCGTTGCCGAGCGGCCCCTCGAGCGTGCCGTTCGCGGTCAGCAGCGACAGGCCCGCGCTCGCCCGCACCTTCGCGAGGTCGCCGATCCGGCGCTTGATCTTGAGCACGCCCGAGAGCGCGTCGCCGTATTCGGCCGTGTAGCCGCCGGACAGGAACTCGAGCCGGTCGATCACGTCGGTGTTGAGCACGCTCACGACACCGCCGAAGTGGTAGGCGTCGCTCACCGACACCTGGTCGACCAGGATCCGGTTCTGCCCGCCGTCGCCGCCCTGCACGAACAGCAGGCCGTCGAAGTCGGAATCGTTCGACACGCCCGGCAGCGCGGTCAGCACGCGCGTCGGGTCGGCAAATCCTCCCGGCAGCCGCTGCGCGTCGCCGCCGGGCATGCGAATCGTCATCGCGCCGCTCTCACCGAACGAGATGCCGGTGCTGCGCACCACTTCCTCCGGCAATTGCACCACCCGGCCGCCCGCCTGCGGGCGATCGGCTGGAGCCGCGTCCTTCTTCGGTTCCGCGGTGGCGCCGGACTCGACGGCGCGCGGCAGCGGGCGCACGGACTCCGGGGGAACGGCGGCGCGTACCGCGCCGACTTCGATCCCCGCGAGCACGAGCCACCCGGCCAGCCCGGACGCCGCGGAGCGGAAAACTCTCATGAACTCCAAGCCAATCGACGACCCCCACCTGAGGGGCGCGAGCCCGCCTCGGGAGAGTGCTTCGTGAGACCGCGACAAGACGTGCTGAAGCTGGTCCGTCAGAGCGAGGGGGGAACCCCGGGGGCCTCCGTGCAATGCCTCGAAACAATTCCGCGTCGCATCGATCCACGCCGCCACGCAGGAGCCGAGTCTAATGCTGCAAGAACCCGTCTGACAAGGGCCTGACAGATCGGTAAAGGGAGAACGTCAGTTAGCCTGCCCGGGGCGCCTGGGCCAGGCCCGGGGATTCGGCGGTTTCGCCCTCAGATTCCGCACGGGCGGGCAAGCCCAAGACCTGCCGGGCGATGTCGAACGCCGCCTGCGGGCGGGCCAACTGGCGGCAGGCGTCCTTCATCGAGGCCGCGAGCGCGGGGTGCGCGAGGATGCGCTCGATCGAGGACGCGACCTGCTCGAACGAGCGCGCGCGGACGGCCGCGCCCGAGACCGAGAGCGCGAGCGAGTTCTTCTCCTCCTGTCCCGGCGTCGGCCGGAACACCACCATCGGGACCTGCATGGCAAGGCTCTCGCTGCAGGTCAGCCCGCCGGCCTTGGTCGCGATCACGTCCGCGGCCGACAGCAGCGCGGGCACCTGGTCGGTGAAGCCGAGCACGCGCACCCGGCCCGGCGCGGCCTCGGCGATCGAACGCATGCGCATGCGCAGGCGCGCGTTCTTGCCGCACACCACGAGCAACTGCGGCGCGCCCGGCAAATCGAGCAGGCGCTCGGCGAGCGTCGCGAGCGGGCCGACGCCGTTGCCGCCGCCCATCAGCAGCACGGTTGGCCGATCGGGCGCGAGCTGGAACTGCGTGCGCGCCTCCTTCTGATCGAGCGGACCGCCCGCGAACGCCGGGTCGATCGGGATGCCGGTGACGTGGATCGTGTCCCATGCCACGCCCCACGAGGCGAGTTCCTCGCGCACGGCCGTGGTGGCGACGAACGAGGCATCGATACCCTCGATCGCCCAGAACGGGTGCGCGGTGAAGTCGGTGATCACGCAATACAGCGGGCAGGAGAGGAGCCCGCGCCGGCGCCGGGGCGCGAGCGCCTCGAGCGGCAGGAAGTGCGTGCACACCACGGCGGTCGGCCGCTCGCGCTCGATGAACGAGACCAGCTCGCGCACGTTGACGCGGTCGAGCGCCAGCCTGACCGGGCTCGTACCGCGATGAATGCGCGGGTGCTCGAGCCCCTTGTAGAGCAGCCCCCAGACCCGTGGCGCGCGCCCGACCAGTGTGTTGTAGGTCGGCGTGTAGCCGCGCTTGAACAGGCGCGAGCTGAAATGGAGCGTGTCGTGCGCGCGGGCATGGGTCTCGGGCGCGATCTCGTGGAACGCATGCTCGAGCGCCATGGCGGCGCGCTTGTGCCCGGAGCCTGCGGTGGCATGCAGGATCAGGACGCGCGGTGGGGCGGTGCGGGGAGCGGACACGGGGCCCGAAATCCTCCGTCGGGGCGGCCACAGCCTGGCCAGGGGACGTCTGCAAACTGGTCGCGAGTCTAGTCGAGGGCCCCCGGCGCGGCAAGGCGCGCCCGGGGGCGGTCCTCGCAACCTACGGCGGGGCTGCCGCTTGGGTTTCCCCCGGGCAGGACTGGCACCGAACCTGCAAGGCTTCCGGGTGTCTTCGGATTCACGCGCTGGCGCAAGGATGCGCCGCAGGTCACGGCCGAAGGCAACGGACAGGTGACGCGCTCACCGGCGGCTCTCGCCCCGGGTGCGGTTTCCTGACGCGCACGAGAGAAGGAGCCGACTCTTGTAGGAGCGGCGCCGACGAAGCGTGGATTAGGCGGAAGGGCCCGGTCGAGGGCGCGGAAGCCGGACCCGCGGAGGAGGCGTCGATCCGGGGCCGCGCTCGTCCACGTCGCGCCGGGGAGCCGCGTCCGGGGCGATCCGTCTTTGCGGGCGCGCTCACCAGAACGACCCGCCCGGCGCCCACGCCCCCACCCGGTGCGTCAGCGTGAACCCGTCTGCCCGCTCCTCGATCGCGACCAGGTCCAGGCGCCACGGCCGCGTCGCTCCGCCCGGCCAGTCCTGCATCAGCGCCAGCACCGCCTCGCCGGCGCGCACGCGTTGCGCCCGCCGCCACGCTTCGAGCGCAGCGCCCGCCTCGCCGCCTCCCCGCTCGCGCCGCCACTTGACCTCGACTGCGACCAGCGTCTCGCCGCGCTCGGCGAGCAGGTCGAGTTCCCGCCGGCCGGAGCGCAGGTTCTTCGCCAACACGGTATAGCCGCGCGACTCGAGGTACAGCTCCGCCAGCGTCTCGCCCAGGATCCCGCGCGGGCGAGTCGTGTGCCTTGTCTCCATCGCGTGTCTCTTACGAGGGCGAGCCCAGGGGGGCGAACAAGTCGGTCTGCGCGATCGGGGAGAACGAGTAGCGGTGCCAGGCGCACGGACCATGGAGCGCGAGCGCGCGCAGGTGCTCCACGGTGCCGTAGCCCTTGTGGTGCTCGAAGCCGTACTCGGGATGGTCCTTCGCCAGGCGAATCATGAAGCTGTCGCGGGCGGTCTTGGCGATGACGGAGGCGGCTGCGACCGCAAGGCTTCGCGCGTCGCCGCTCACAAGCGAACGCTGGGGGCAATCGAGCCCCACCAGCTCATCGACTCCATCGACCAGCGCGAGCAGGGCCAGGCCGCGCGTCTGCGGGTCACGGTCCTGGCCCACGCGCGCCCGCCGCAACGCGCGCCGCATCGCGAGCAGGCTGGCCTGGCGAATGTTGATTGCATCCACGACCCGCGGTCCGATGAAGCTCACGCCCACAGCCCAGGCCCGTTCGCGCACGAGCCGGGCCTGCACACCGCGCGCCGCCGGAGTGAGTTTCTTCGAGTCGTCCACGTCCGGGAGGTGCGTGCCCTCCCGCAGGATGACCGCGGCCGCCACCACCGGCCCGGCCAGGCAACCCCGGCCCGCCTCGTCGAGACCCGCGAGCAGCCCGAACCCCTCGCGCCGAAGCGCCGCGTCGAAGCCGGCTAAAGTTGAATCCGTTCGCGTCACAGCGCGAGAGGGTACTCCAACCCGGGCCCGCAAAACAGAACGGGCATCGCGATCGCTCGCGATGCCCGCCTGGACCTGGACTCCTGATTCCTACTTCGAGGAGGTCTCGACCACCTTCTTCTCGGTGATCTTCGCGGCCTTGCCGGTCTTCTTGCGCAGGTAGAACAGCTTTGCGCGGCGGACCTGGCCGCGGCGCGCGACCACGATCTTGGAGATGCTCGGCGAGTGGATCGGGAAGATGCGCTCGACGCCGATGCCGTCGGAGACCTTGCGGACGGTGAACGTCGCGTTCGTGCCGGCGCCCCGCTGGTTGATGCACACGCCCTGGAACATCTGCGCGCGCTCCTTGTCTCCCTCGATCACCCGCACGTAGACCTTGAGCGTGTCGCCGGGGCGGAACTCCGGGTGCTCAGCCTTGGCGAACCGCGCTTCGTACTTCTGGAGCAGACTCATGACGTCTCCTTCTTTGCTTCACCGGCCCCGCTCGGGCGAGGCGTCCTGGCCCGCCGGGAAGGAGCAGGTGGCTCCGGCTCTCCGGTCAGGGTGCGAATGAATGTGCGGTCGGCCGCCTCGAGGGCCACGCCCTCGAGCAGGTCCGGACGCCGTGCGAACGTGCGCTGGAGCGCGTTCTCTCTCCGCCAGCGCGCGATCCGGGCATGGTCTCCGGAGAGCAACACGTCCGGCACCCCCAGGCCCTCGAACTCCGCCGGGCGGGTGTAGTACGCGCAGTCCAGGAGGCCGGAGTGGAACGAGTCGCTTTCGGCGGAGTCGAAGTCGCCCAGTACTCCGGGGAGCAGGCGGGCGACGGCGTCGACGACGCAAAGGGCGGCAGGCTCTCCCCCGGACAACACGAAGTCGCCGAGGGACAACTCCTCGTCGACGAGCTGATCGGCCACCCGCTCATCGACCCCTTTGTAACGGCCACACACTAGCACAACGTGACTTAGCCCCGCCAGACGCCGGGCGTCGGCCTGTTGAAACGGCCTCCCCTGGGGGGTGGTGAGCACGACGTGCCGGGCCGCGCGGTCGGGCTCGATCGCCTCGATTGCCCGGAAAATCGGCTCGGCGAGCATGACCATGCCCACGCCCCCGCCGAAGGGGGCGTCGTCGGTCGTGCGGTGCCGATCCTTCGTAAAGTCCCGCAAGTTAACGACTTGGACGTCGAGGACACCCTTCTCCCGGGCCACGCGCACCATGCCGTGGTCGAGAAACGCCGGGAACATCTCGGGAAAGATCGTGACCACGGTGATCCGCACGTCAGAGGTCTTCCATGCCGGGCAGGAGCCGCACGGTCATTCGGCCGGACGGGGTGTCCACGTTCAGCAGCACGTCCGGGCTCATCGGCAGCATCCGCTCCCGCCCCTTCCCGCCCTCCGGGGGCGCGTTCGCGCGTACCACCAGGATCGGCGTCGCCCCCGTCTGGAACACGTCCGCCACCCGGCCGAGGTCCTCGCCCGCCTCGGTGTGGACCGAGAGCCCGAGGAGCTGGAACAGGTAGACCGTCCCGTCCTTGGTCTTGGGCAGCTGCGCCGGATCCACCTCGAGGACCTGCCCGTGGAGCGCGCGCGCCTGGTCGACGTCGCCGACGCCGTCGAACCGGACCAGGATGCTCTGCATGAACGGACGCGCCTCGCGGACGAGGAGCACGCGGCGGGAGCCATCGGCGGCGATCGCCTCGATCCGGCCGAGGGAGCGAAACTCGTCCGGGGTCAGGCGCACGCCGCTCACGACGAGCTCGCCCTTGAGGCCGTGCGGCTTGACCACGCGGCCGATCTCGACTCGGGCCGCGCGCGTCCCCGGGGAGGCGTCCGTCATCTCAGCGCTCTTGTCAGCTTTGGGGATCGGCGATCTCAAACGTCGCGTCCTCGCCGCGCTTCTGCGCCGCAGCGGCGACCAGGGCGCGGATCGACTTCACGTTGCGGCCCTCGCGGCCGACGACCTGGCCGATGTCGTCGGGCGCGACGGTCGCCTCGTAGAGCGTGGGGTTGCCGGCGGAGACGCGCACCTCGACCGCGTCCGGGTCATCCACCATGCGGACCAGGAGGTCGTGCAGGAAGCTCGCAATCGGGTCGTTGTTGCCGGGTTCGGTCATCGCCAGGTCTCCGGGAGGGAGGTCAGAGTTTGGGCACGCGCGCGAGGCGACGGCCGGCCAAGAGGAGCACGATTGTCCACCCCGCGACCAGCGGGATCGCGAACGCCGCGCCGGGGTTCATGCCGAGCGACAGGCCCGACAGTCCCAACAGGGCGGTGGCGAGATACACCGCGGCCGCCGTGCGCCGCGGCCCGCGAACCAGGCGGGCCATGCGGTGCGTGGTGTGGTCGCGTCCGCCGACGTAGACCTTCCGGCCTTCGTAGATGCGCGTGAAGACGACGAAGCAGGTGTCGAACAACGGAAACCCGAGGACCAGGAAGCTGGCCAGGACTCCCGAGACGCCGGGTCCGGTGCTGGCCGAGATCAGGCCGAGCGCCCCCAGAGCATACCCGAGGAACAGGCTCCCCGTGTCGCCGAGAAAGATCCGCGCCGGGGCGAAGTTGTAGCGCAGGAACCCGAGCGTCGCCCCCGCCAGCCCGAGCGCGAACAGCGCCTCGTGCGGGCGCCCCCACAGCGAGAGCAACCCGGCGAACGCGAGCGCGCAGATGGCGGAGACCCCGCCGACGATCCCGTCCATGTTGTCGAGGAAGTTGATCGCGTTCATCAGCCCGACCATCCACACGATCGAGACCAGGTGCCCGCCGACCGGCCCGAGCCAGCGCTGGGGGTAGATGCCGCCCTGCACGAACAGGAGCGCGGCCACGACCTGGAAGAGCAGCTTGATCCCGGGGCTCATGCCACGGCGATCGTCGATCAGCCCGACCACGACCGCCACCATCGCCCCCGCCATCCACCACAGCGACTGGGGCGGCAATCCCATGCTCAGCGAGAAGAACCCCAGGTTCGCCCCGAGCGCCGTGCCGAGCGCGACCGCGACGCCCCCGAGGAGCGGGGTCGCGGCGATGTGCAGCTTGCGCGCCTCGGGGTGGTCGAGGTAGCCCGTCGCCCACGCGAGGCGCGCCAGCACGGGCGTGGCGATCAGGACCACCGCGACGGCGGACGTCCAGGCGGCGATCGAAGCCCACATCGTGGGTGTGAGGGACGCGTCGGGGATCATGCGCTCGCGACCATAGCCCGTCGCTGGCGGCGGGGCAACGGGAAGCGGGGAGCACGAAGAACGCCGCCTGCGGAGTGCAGGCGGCGTGCTTGAACCAGCGTGCGATCTTCGAACCTGATCAGCGGCCGATCGTTGCCGTCGCCCTCGGGGCTTCCTGCGACGCACGCACGTGCTCGATGGTCTCCACCAGCAGCTGGTCGAGCGAGACTTGCGGTGCGTAACCGACCATGGCATGGATCTTTGCGAGGTCCGGAACCCGGCGCTGCATGTCCTCGAAGCGCGAGCCGTAGACCGCCTCGTACTCCACCAGCTCGATCGCCGAGGTGGAGCCGGCCATCGCGCGAATTCGTCGCGCCAGGTCGCCCACCGAGACCTCTTCGCCGGTGCCGATGTTGAACACTTCTCCGTAGGCACGCGGCTCGTCGGCGAGCATCAGCACGCCGCGCACGACGTCGTGCACCGAGGAGAAGCAGCGGCTCTGCAGGCCGTCGCCGTAGACCAGGATCGGCTCGTGGGCGAGGGCACGCTCGACGAAGCGCGGGATCACCATGCCGTAGTGCGGGCTCTGGCGCGGGCCGCAGGTGTTGAAGCAGCGCACGACGACGACCGGCAGCCGGCGCTCGTGGTAGTAGCCGAGCGCGAGGAACTCGTCGACGGCCTTGCTCGCCGCATACGACCAGCGCAGGACCGACGTGGGGCCGAGCAGGCGATCATCGCTCTCGCGGAACGGGATCGAGGCGCCCTTGCCGTAGACCTCGCTCGAGGAGAAGAGAATGACCTTCTTGTTGCCGTGCTGGTTGGCGGCTTCGAGTACGTTCTCGGTGCCCCGGATGTTCGTCAGCAACGAACGCAGGGGATTGTCGAGGACGAACTTGACGCCGACGGCGGCCGCAAGGTGATAGACCTCGTCCACGCGCGAGACCAGGTCGGACACTGCAATCGGGTCCATGACCGAGCCCTCGACGAAATGACACGAGGGATGGCTGAGGGCTGCCTTCAGGTTGCCGAGGGAACCTGTCGAGAGATCATCGAACGCCCATACCTCGTGCCCGCGCAACAGCAGGGCATCGACGAGGTGGGAGCCGATGAAACCCGCACCTCCTGTGACCAGGACTCGCATACCCCTCCCTCGAAGACCTAGGTGGCGTGGCCGCCTGCCTCGTCCTCCGATGATCCACACGCGGAGGCCCTGAACCAAGCTAGGTTAAGAGAACGCAACGCCCGCTGTCAAACGGGATTTCCCGGACCGAAAATCGCCGAACCCCGCGTGCCACTCGCAGTTAGTCACGGTCCGAATTCCCCGCGGAAACCAGCGGGACCGTCCTTCCCGATCCCGGGAAGCGGGCCGCTCCGGAAGCACAGCGAATTGCGTGCCACCCCGGAGGAGGGGTTCCGCGCCCTGCGCGGCCGACCCGAGTTCGTTTGTTCACAACCAGATGACGGCATCCCCAGGAAGTCGGGAGGCACCCGTGGGTGATCAGGGCTTGACCGGGATGGAAGGGCTTCGGTCGTCCAACGCCGGGGGGGCCGCCATCGCCGCTCCCGGCCCGACCTCCGGGACGGACCCGAGGGGACGGCTCCGGCGGGCCAGGTCGTAGAGGACGGGCTCGAGCGTGCTGGCATCGCGGGAGTGCGATGCCCAGGCGACCCAGAGCTCGTAATCGACATCGAACGGGAGTGTCACGTGCCGGTCGTAGCCGGCCGCCCGGCTCGCCCGCCACAGCGCGTCCTCGTGGGGAAGCCGGGCATGGAAGTCGTCGCGATCCCGGGAGATGAACACCAGCACATCGGGATCCTGGGCGAGGACATAGGCGGAGCGATCCGCATGGAGGTGGCGCGCGATTGTCGGATCGTTCAGGCCGTAGGTGTCGATGGTCCGCAGTCCCGAGTAGTACGGCACCGCCCCCGCGTCGCCGATCGCGAGCACCGGCGGGGCGCTCCATCGGACCGCCGCGAGCGCGCGCCCCAGCGGGACGTGGGCGGTCTCCATGCCGTGCTCGTAGGACAGGTAGTCCGGCATCACCTGGAGCGTCTTCGTGTTCCCGAGCGTGAATGCGAGCGCGAGCGCCATCAGGAACGCCGCCTGCATCCACACCCCTGCCCCGGCCCGGAGCCGGGCGGAAAATCCCAGCCCCGCGATCAGCGCGAGCACGGGCACCAGCGGAAAGAAGTACCGGTGGCCATATCCCATGATGTGCTCGGTGGTCACGAAGTAGGCGATCATGCACGCGATGGGAACCAGGATCCACGCCCGCCGGCGGGAGGACAGCGTCGCGAACGAGAAGACCGGCAGCGCAAAACCGACCGCGATGTTCTTGAGGAAGGACAGTGTGGGCTCGAGCCCGGACAGGCGCACGCCGTTCGACTTGATGTAGAACGGCAGCGGCATGGGCACGCCGTAATAGCGGAACCTCCAGACGAAATACACGATGCCCGGAATCACGTAGGCTGCGACGCAGGCGAGCGCGAAGCTGCGGCGCTCGGCGCCTCGCGCGCGTACGAGGACGAGCCCGAGGAGCACCGCGGCAAACAGGTTCGCCTCCGGACGCGTCAGCCCGAGGAGCAGGCAGGCCGCCGGCAGCCACGGGGAGGAGTTCGCGTCCGGGGACCGCAAGAACAGAGCCGCGGTCCCGACATAGAGAAAGGCCGCCAGGGCGGTCTCCATGCCCGAGATCCCGTGTACCGGCGCCGAGGAGAAACTGAGGTAGAGGATCGCCGCGAACGCCGCGCCGGGAAGGCGCGTCTCGCCGGGCGCGGCGGCGGAATCCGTCATGCTCGCGTGGACGACGAGTCCGAGCGTTCCCAGCGCGAGCAACAGTCCGGCCCCCTTGGCGAACAGGACCGGATCGATTCCCGCCAGCTGCGGCACCGCCATGAGGAGCGTCCACAGGACCGAGGTGTAGCCTTCCGCGCGCGGCAACGACGTGTTGAACGTCAGGCCCCAGCCGTGGACGAGGTTCTGTGCGTAGCGAAACGTGATGTAAGCATCGTCCACCGTGTAGTTCCACAGCTTGCAGGTGAACAGGATGAATCCGATCGCGGACAGGGCGAGCAGCGCGCCCAGCAGGATCGCGCCCGGGCGGGAGAGTCGGGTCGGTGGCATCGGCTAGGCCCCGCCCACGCCGGGCGATGCATCGGGCGACTTCTCGAGCAAGGCGAACAGGACATACACGCCGGTCCGCTCGTCCGGGACCGAGCCGGGGAACAATCCGCGCCGGAGTCGATCGAGTACGGGATAGCCGGGGAACGCGCGCACCAGAGCCTTGATCCGCGCCAGCGGCGACGGCGCGCTGCCGCGTGGCCGGTCGATGTCGGCCAGGTCGGGGAAGCCCAGGGTCTCGAGGTGAACGATCGAGAGGCCGAGTCGCACCGCGGCGTGGGCGAGGCTCTGCGGCGTGAAGTATTGCATGTGCTCGAGATCGACCCGAAACGTCACCGGCTCGCGTTCGCCTTCCGCCGCGCGGCCGTTCGGTGTCCACACCAGCAGGAGTCCCCCGGGCGCGAGGCGGCGGGTTGCTGCCAGGAGCAGGTCGTGCGGCTGGAGAGGATGCTCGATCAGGTCGCAGAGCAGGATCGCATCGTAGCGTGCATCCTCCGGCAGGTCGTCGAGCGTGCCCTTGGTCACGTTGGGGATCCCGAGCGCACGCGCGAAGGCGAGCGCCTGGTCGTCGAGCTCGACGCCATGGGGAATGCCCCCCAATCGCTGCACGTCGTAGAGCGTGCGGGCACGGCCGAAACCGACGTCGAGCACGCGTGCACCCGCGAACGACTTGAGCGATGCGAGTTCGCGCAGGCGGAAGTCCCCATCAGGCCGCGTTCTCCCGTAGGCACGCAGAAGATCCCGGGCCGATTGCTCGGGTTCGCGCCGGTGCTGCTCGTCATAGCGCGAGTAGAACACGTCGATCTGCGCGGCCGAGGGCGCGGGCGACACGAACCAGGTCGTGCACGTGCCACACTGGCAGACAATCAGCCGGTCCGGTCGGCGATAGCGCGGTTCGGC
>JBKJJJ010000174.1:0-113290 GCA_046598045.1 Candidatus Eiseniibacteriota bacterium | reverse complement strand
CACGGGCAGGGATGGCCGCCCGTGCTGACGAGCCCGAGGGCGGAGCCCCCGGTCCACGTGCCGTTCGCCGGATCGCCGCTGTCGGCATTGCCGCTCAGCCAGTTGCCGGTGCTGTTGAACCGCGTCACGGTCACCTTGAGCGACGGGATCAAGCCGGAGAGGAACGGCGAGCCGTCGATGAAGGTCGAGGGCACGGTGGCGTTCGGCGGATTCGTGCCGAAGGCGGCATTGCGCGGCGAGTTCTGCCAGATCGAGATCTTGCCGTTGGTGTAGTTGGTCGTGAACACGCTCAGGGTGGCGCCCGGCGCGATTTGGGTGTTGGCCGAGGCGGTGAGTCCCCCGATGTAGAATGTGTACTCGGTTCCGGGCGTGTTGGGATCGATCGAACCCAGGGGTCCGAGGAATCCGTTCACGATTCCCACAATGCTCAATTGGCTGCCCGCCGCCGAAACGTGCGTCGTCGGGTTGTAGCCCGTTTCCCACGCGTAGCAGTCGGGACCCCAGTCAATCACGGTTCCCGTCTGGGCGAACGCGGAGACCGGGACCGCGACCACGAACAGCGCGGCCAACAGGGCGAGCCTGAGTAGTCTTTTGGTCATTGCCGTCCTCCTTCGGTCGAGCGCCTTGCCATCCAAGAGGGGGAGCGCTCGACGCTTCGTCCCAATGCTAACGCCGGTAGAGGTTCTTCACCTTGCCCCACGAAGTGCCATACGCGGGCGTGACACCCGGGACGCGAATCTCGCCGTCCACCTGGTGCGAGTAGCCCGACGGAGTGCCCGTGCCGCTGCCGCTCGTGAGGCCGGCGAACGACCAGCCGTTGAGCTGGGCGGGCGGGATCGAACCCTGCTGGGAGCCTTCGTCGAACGTGATGTCGCCGTTGAAGGATCCGTTGTTGTTGGTGAGGTCGAGCGTGAGCACAAAGTTGCTCACAGCGCCTCCGAGTATGAGCGTCCCGTCGGTGAACGTCGGCGGCGCGGTTGCGTTCGGAGGATTGACCCCATAGTCGGCTGCGGTTCCCCCGGCCTTCGGGTCTTCATACATGCGGAAGCGGCCGGGGTTATAGAACACGAACAGGTATGGCGGCGCCGCATCCGTCGCGATCGCCGACAGGTCCTTGAACTGGTAGGTGTACTCGTTGTTCGTGAAATTCGCGGTCAGAAAGACCGGATTGACCTGCGTCACGAATCCCAGCGAATTGTACCCGTCCCCGATGTTGCCGAATCCAGGGGTGTTATTCGGGTCCTCGTAGTCGAAGCCCCGGAAATCCGCCAGAAACTGGTCGGCACGGGCCTGAGCGGAAATCGTCATCGCCGCCGCCAATGCCCCCAGCACAAAGTAGTTCCTCATTCTCATCGGTCACCTCCCTCGAAACCGCCCCGGCTGCTCGAGCTTGCCCCGAGTCTGGGGCTAACGCCTTGGTCGCGCCAGACACGAACTGAACTGGAAGGGACGTCGGCAGAACACTTCTACCTGCGTCTCATTCCGGTGCGCGCGTTGCCGCGCGCTGGACATCCATGAACGCGACATGGGCCGGGGGAAACGATGTCGCGCACATTCTTCAATGACTGCGCGGATCCATATGGCGCAGCCTCCTCGGGCGAAACGTTCCCTGGTCCCGGGCCGGGATGTCATGACGGCAAGGTGACTCGAAGAGGCGGGCCCGATACGAAATCACAATCCTCAGGGTCGATGACCAAGCTGCGGAAGAGTAGCAGCCGGACACTAGGGGTGTCAATTTGCAAGCGCCCCCTGAGAGGGAGTTTTCGCGATTTTGCTCCATTTCGGACGACGTGACAATTCACCCTAATTTGGTGTGGATTCCGCCAGGTAGGCGGCGAGGTCCGGACCTGCTCCCTGAGCTCGGCCATCGTCCCGACCACCGCCAGGCGTCCGTGGTCGAGGCTCGCGACCCGGTCGCACAGGCGCTCGGCGATCTCGAGCACGTGGGTGGAGAGCAGGATCGCCTTCCCCCGGTCCCAGGGACCGCGCGGCAAGTCCTTGCTGGCTCGCGCGCTCCGAGGGTCGAGCCCGATCGTGGGCTCATCGAGGAAGAGCACCTCCGGATCGTGCACCAGCGCCCCGGCGAGGGCGGTCATTCAGCGCGTTCCGTGCGCGTACCCTTCAATCTGGCCGGCCGCGGCGTCCTCGAGGTCGAGGATCGAGAACAGCGCCCGGGCGGCGTGGGTCGGCGAGTGGCCGGCGACGAAGGCCCTAGACGAGCGGCGCGGTCCCTAAAGGGCGGAGCGGTCACGCCAGGCGGCGTGTGGCGTCGAGCACGCGCGTGATCTCGCCGGCCTGGCTGGTGAGCCGGGCGGCGACGGCCTGCTCGATCCCGGGTTCGGCGGCGAGTTCGCGGGCCGCCTGCGCGGCCATCACGAGCGGCGCCTCGATCTCGTCCGCGAACTCCCGCTGGGCCTCGACCCGCGCCTGCTTGCAGGCCTCGTCGATGCGCGTGGCCGTGGCCCGGGCGTGTTCGCTCATGTCGCGCGCAATCCCCATGACTCCGGCCGGCCGCTGGCCTTGCCACAATGGCACGAGCATGACGTTCATCGGCACCGGCCGACCGTCGGCGGCGAGGAAGTCGATCTCGATCGAGAGCCGCTGGCCGGCGAGCGCCTTCTCGATCGTCTCCCTGGCGCGCGCGCGCGCCGAGGGCGTGACCAGCGAGTCGCAGGGCCGGTTCACGACTTCGGCCGGATGGTGCCCGAGGATTTCCTGGATGCGGCGATTGACCAGCGTGATCGAGCAATCCTGCGCGAGCGTGAAAATGATGTCGGAGGCGACGTCGAACAACTCGTGGTATCGGCGCTCGGACTCGGTGAGCTCGCGATGGGCGCGCTCGAGATCGAGCATCTTGTCCTCGAGCTTGCGCACCAGGCGTGCGTTGTATTCCCGGAGGAATGCCGGCTCCGCCAGCGTGGCGGGGCGCGGCGGCGCCTGGCCCGCGCGGCGCTCCTCGACCGCAGAGTCGAGTTCGGCGAGCAGGTCGGCCGATTCCATCGGCTTTTCCAGAAACCGATCGGCGCCCAACGCGAGGCCGAGCTCGTGATCCTTCGCGTCGGTGTAGGTCGCCGAGTAGAGCAGGAACGGCACCAAGGAAAGGCTCGCGTCCGCGCGCATCGCGCGGCAGAGCGCGAACCCGTCCATTCGGGGCATGAGGATGTCCGAAATCACCGCATCGGGCACCTGCTTCTGGGCGAGGGCAAAAGCTTCCGCGCCGTCAGCGGAGGGCCACACTTCGTGCCCGGCGCCATCGAGCACGGTGCGCAGCAGATGGAGGCTCTGGTCGTTGTCGTCGACGATGAGCACTTTCATGCAGGGACCTCGTGCACGGGCCGTCGCCGGGGAGGGGCCTCGGCGGTCGCGGGAGTGCTTCCCGCTGTGGCTCGGGGACGAAGGGGGGGCGCCACGCACGAGCCGCTGCGAAGGCTAGCGCGGATCGGGGCGTCGCGCCAGCACGGAGGCGATGGCCGGGCCGCCCGGCGCGACAAATTCGCGTGTGGCCACGACCTCGAGTTGGGCGTCAGAGCAGAGTTGCGCCCATTCGCCCGGCGCGAGCAGGAATTCGGGGCGTCGCGGCTTTCCGAAGCGCGCTTGCTCGATTGTAAACGTTTCCCATACCAGAAAGCCGCCGGGCACGAGGTGCCGGGCGAGCCGCGGGAAGAGTGCGCGGTCCAGGTATCGGAACCCGCAGATCACCGCGAACACTCCTTCGCGCCACGGCAGCGGGAGCGTCGCATTCACGGCGGCGAACGCGATCGGAGCGCGTGGGCGTGCCGCCGCGGAGAAATCGAGCTCGGTTGCCGCCCGGACGAGGGCGTGCGCGCGCAACAGCGCGTCGGGCAGCAGGTCGCATCCCCACGTGGTGAGCCCGCGCGCGGCGAGCCATGCGGCGTGGCGTCCGCTGCCGCACGCGACGTCGAGCCCGTGCCCGCGCGTGGGCAGGTGCGGGGCGCATTCGACGAGCCACGGGGAGGGTTGCCACAGCACCGCACGCGCCGCGCCGCGCTCACTGCGGTCCGCGCGCGTGTCGGCCGGGGCGGGGCGCGCCTCCGGGAATCCACGCTCGCGCAGGACGAGCGCGAGCCGATCGCCGCCCTCCGCGCCTTCGCCCACGACCTCGAACGCCTGGTTGCGCGCCGGCAGCTCGGCGGCGCGCGCATCCCATTCGGCCTCGGGCAGGTGCGCGGCGCCCGGGGCGTGCCCGGCGAGGAACGCCTCGCGCGGCCGCGCGTCGAGGATCAGTCGAGGTCCCCGTCCCACAGGATCTCGAGATCGAGGCTGCCGTTCGGGGCGCCCTTGTTGATGGTGGGCTTGCCCGCACGCTGCAGCTCGCGGGGAGCGTAGAGGTCGATCGTGACGTTGCCCTTGACCTTCCCGGGGTCGCGCAACGCCAGCACGCCGGTGGCGATGACCTCGAGCTTGTCCTCCTTCGAGCCGCCGATCGCCATCTGCCCGCTCGCCACCGCCTCGCGGAATGCCGCGCGCAGGACACCCGGCAGCTCGCTCGAGAGGATCGCTGCGGCGGATCCGCCGACCGTGCTGGCGAGGCGGCGCAGGAAGCTGACCAGCCCGTTGTGATCGTCGCGGTCGGTGACCACGATCTGCAGGTCGGTCGGGCCCTGCACGGCCTCCTTGAGGAGGATCATGCCCGGGGTAAAGCGGGTGAGCTTGCCGTCCTCGATCCCCGCGATCAGTCCCGTCGTGGCGAACACCTCCGGCCGGCCGGGGGTGGGACAGATCAGGAGCGCATTGAGCGAGTTCTGGGCCTCGGGAACCTTGCGATCGCCGGTTTCGAAGATGGTCATGGAGCGGATGAGGACGGTCAGGATGTGGCGCGGGGCGGCCAGGGGGAACCTCCTTGTCTCGGCGCGGTCTTGCTCATTTGTTGGCCGGGTTCTACATTCTCTCGAGCGCGTCGGGGGCAAGCCCCAGAAAACTAGCACGGCGCCCCGGAGGAGTCGATGAGCGATCCCGAAGATTTCGACCACAAGGAGTTCCCGCTCGAGCCGCCCAAGAAGGACTGGCCCCGGGCTCGCGGCAAGGAGTGTGTAATCGTCGCTGAGGACTCCGAGTCGCTGCGCGACCTCATGCTCGCGATGCTGTCCGGACTCGGCTACGAGGTGCTCACCGCCGCCGGTGGTCACGATGCGATGCGCCAGATCGAACGCCATCACGGCGTCGACCTCGTGATCACCGACGCGATCATGCCGCGCGGTGGCGGCTTTCACATCATGGACCAGGTGCAGGCCAAGTGGCCTCAGACACCGATCCTGATCACGAGCGGCTACACCGAGGAGATCGAGGCCGGATTGAGGGAACGCCTCGCGCAGCGTGAGGGCGTGGGCGCGGCGACCGAGGCGGAGTCCGACGAGGCGGAGTCCGAAGAAGCGCGCGGCGGCGGCGCGAAGTCGGGCGCCACCGACGGCGACGAGGATCGCGAAGGCGACGACGGCGAGCCTGCGTCGCTGGTCGAGTTCCTGCCCAAGCCGTTCACCCCCGAGCAGCTCGCACGCCTCGTGCGCGAAATTCTCGATCGCTCGAAGGGGCTCGTCCCACCGCGAGGGCGCGCGTGAAGGCAGTCGTCTTCGAGCGCCACGGCGGCGCCGAGGTCCTCCAATATCGTGAAGACGCCGCCGACCCGATCGTGAGCCACGGCCAGGTGCGCGTGCGCGTGCGCGGCGCATCGGTCAATCACCTCGACGTGTGGACGCGCAAGGGCCTGCCCTATGCGATCGAGATGCCGCACATCCTGGGCAACGACGTCGCGGGAATCGTCGAGGAGCTCGGCGAGGGCGTCACGCACGTGGCGGTCGGCGACGCGGTGATGGTCGCGCCGGGCGCGGGTTGCAACCACTGCCGCGCCTGCCTCGACGGCGACGACAACCAGTGCCTCTCCTACGACGTGCTTGGCCTGCGCCGCCAGGGCGGCTACGCCGAGTTCGTCGTCGTGCCCGCGCGCAACGTCTTCCCCAAGCCCGCGCAACTCACGTTCGAGGAGGCGGCCTCGATGCCGCTCGTGTTCCTCACCGCGTGGCACATGCTGGTCGGGCGCGTGAATCTCAAGGCGGGCGAGACCGTGCTCGTGCTCGCCGCCGGCAGCGGCGTCGGGATCGCGGCGATCCAGATCGCGAAGCTGCTCGGCGCGACCGTGATCGCGACCGCCTCGAGCGATGCCAAGCTCGCGCGCGCGCAGGCGCTCGGCGCCGACATGACGATCAACTACACGAGCAGCGACTTCGCCGCCGAGACCCGGCGGCTCACCGGCAAGCGCGGCGTGGACGTGGTGTTCGAGCACACCGGCGAGGCGACGTGGGAAAAGTCGATCGCCGCCCTCGCGCGCGGCGGGCGGCTCGTGACCTGCGGCGCGTCGTCGGGCTTCAACGGCAGGACGGACCTGCGGGTGCTGTTCGCGAAGAACCTGTCGCTCTTCGGGTCCTACATGGGCCGGCTCGCGGAGTTCGACGAGGTGCTCAAGCACATCCGCTCGGGCCGCCTGCGCCCGGTCGTCGACCGCGTGCTGCCGCTGTCCGAGGCGCGCGCCGCGCACGAGGCGATGGAGCGGCGCGAGCAATTCGGGAAGATCGTGCTGGTGCCTTAACGCCGCAGCACCACCAACTTCTTTTCGCTCCGCCAGCCCGCCAGCACGAGGCGATAGAAATATACGCCCGGGCCCGCGTTGACTCCGGCAGTCGACCGGCCATCCCATTCGGCTTCGTGGGGTCCCGGCTCCTGATCCTCATGGACGACGATCTTCACGAGCCGTCCCGCCACGTCGTAGATCGAAAGCCGTACCTCGGACCGTGCTCCGAGGGAATAGGCGAGGGTCACGCGATCCGCGGTCGGATTCGGGCGCGCGATTCCAAGCGCGTTGACGAAGCTCTTTGTGGCCAGCGACGCCGAACCCTGCGGAACCACCTCGGACAGGCGGCTGGACTCCGTGCTCCCCGAAGCTTGCAGGAACAGTTCCCGGACCTTGCCGACGGCTGGCGGTGACGCCTCGAAGGCGAATTGCACCGCTTCGCCCGCGCGGATCGCTGCCACCTTCGAGTCCTCGGTGCGGAGCGCGGGCGCGACATCGCCGTCGACGGAATGGTTCGCTCGCAGCATCGACAGGACGGCCGGGTTCGCACGGCTCGAACCGGCCAGACGCTGAACCCGCAGAATCGTGTATTTCCCGAGTGCCACGAGGCGTGCGCTGTGCGACCCTCGCAGGTCGACGGCCCTCCGATCCGCCGCCGCACGTGGCCGCACCAGGTCGATCGTCCCCCAGTCGCCGTCGCCGGTCGGAATCTGGACGGCAACGCCTGCTGAATCGCGCACGACCTCCGCCGCCGGGGCAACGCAGTCGATCACGAGCACCGACGACGGTTCCCGGTCGTCCAGTTCGATGGTGAGAGCATTCTCCCGTCCGAGCACGATCCCACCATCGGAGAGCTGTCCTGCGGCATCGGAACCGACCTGCCCGAGCAGGTCGCGAATCGAAGCGACTCCCGCGCATGTGCCGATCAGCACGCCGTCGTTCGATGCGATGGCCGCTTCGCCGTCCGCGTGATCCACCGCAAGCAGAGCGACCTGGTCGAGGTCCATCGTCCGGCCGTCGTTCCTTCGCACATGGATCGCGTACTCGCCGTGGTCGGGCTCGATCGGGGTGGGCAGCCGCAGAAGGTCCGCCCTGGATGTTCCGTGGACGTCGCCGAGTATGGAGTTTTCCGAGGCCGAAGTGGCGTTCGAGACGGCCGAGCCGGGGGAACCCGAGGTCGAAGCGGTGCGCGTACCGCCGGCCCGCAAGAACCCGCCGCCACCTCCTCCACCCCACAGCCCGAAGTCGCCGCAGCTCACCTCAAGGGATCCCGAACACGCGGTGCTCGCGCTCGCGACATTGCTGATCGTGGAGGGAATGCCATTCCTCCATGTCCTCACTGCGATCGAGAGATTCTTGCACGAAGCAATGCCCGGGATCAGGACACAGTGCGGTGTTCCCGCAGGTCCGGGGACCTCCGACTGGGAGACGACCGTCCCCGTCGAGAAATTGTTCTCGGTGATCGTCGTGTTAATCAGGTAGCGCAATTCGTAGGAAGTTGCCTGCCCCTGTGGCTGATTGGGCTCGGACCACGCGGCAGCCGCGGTGGTCCTGCCCGCATCGGCCACCAGAGTGGCAACGGCCACCGGCCTGGGGACGACCGTGATCTTGACCACCTTGCTGGCGAGCGCGCCCCCCGGGCTCAGGGCTCGAAGGACGACCGAAACCGGGCCGCCGGTCGTATCCGGGCTCGGCCAGGAGAAGAGGTTGCCGATCAGGCTCGCCCCCGCTGGAAAGTAGGCCCCGGAGTAGGTGAGGGCATCCCCGTCCGGGTCATTGGCGGCGAGGCTCAGGCTCAATCCGATCCCCATGCCGACCGTCGTGTCCGTGACCGTGCTCACGAACGTCGGCGCGTGATCGTAGACGGCTTGGCCGATATAGAGATCCCCGCCTGAGGCGGCGTTCTGGTCCGAGCGGTAGGCGATGCGCGTGTTGTCGAACGAGTAGCGGGGGCTCCAGAAGCTGGCGCCGGTGCGATACCAGCGCATCTCCGTATCCTTCGGGCTCGCGAGCGTGTCCCTCAGGGCGATGCGGCGATAGGGCATGAATGCTGGAGCGTTTGCGTCATCGCAGATCCAGCGCAGGGAGGCGGCGTTCTCGATCAGCAGGCGACCGCTCCCCCGCGGCAGATCGAACGTAGCGATATCTCGACCGAGAGAGTCCTGAGGAGTGGCTGTTCCCCCGCTCACGGGGACGGAATAGAGCCGACTGTTGCTGACGAAGTAGACGGCCTGGCCGTTCGGGGTCCAGCGCGGAGACACGATGGCCGTGCTCAGCGCGGTCGTCAGGATCGCCGCATCGTTGCTTCCGTCCACGTTGACACGGCGAATCGTCCACTGGCCGCTGCCGGGGATGGTGCGCACGTAGGCGAGCCGCTCGCCGTTGGGTTGGAAGACCGGGTAGAGATCGGAGACCGTTCCCGTGGTCAGGTCTGTCGCGACCTGCGTGGTCAAGTTGTACGAGCGGATGTGGCGATTGCCCCCTGCGGCATCTTCGGCGAAGGCGACGCGGTCGCCGCGCGGGGACCAATCGGGCGTGTGCTGGGAATTCGACGCGCTGACAAGGACCGTGGCCGCACCGCCGGCGACCGGCTTTCTCATGATTCTCGAGTTCGGGGCATCGGCAGACTCGTAGGCGATCTCGGTCCCATTGGGGGACCAGGCGGGATAGTCCTCGGTCACCGACGATTCGACTAAGGCCGCGGGGTCGGACCCGGCGGGTGGAGACTTGCGCAGCCCGAGATTGAGGCGGTAATGCACGGCCTCCTGATACGTGTTAAAGCTACTGGCCGCGTTGAGCCCGAACGACGGCCCGTCTCCGAGGGTCAGGGTGAGGACGGCAGCACGGTACTGCGTGCCGAAGTTCGGCAGGGAGAAGACGAACTCGCCGGCGAGGCTGTCGACGTCCACCCAACGCGTGTCGAGGACCGTTCCCGCGTACTCGGGGTGAGCCCAGAGGCTGTCGGATTGCTGCGTATAGCCCACCACGGTCGCCATCAGCCGGGCATCCAGCTTGCCAAGCGGAAGACAGTACAGCCCCAAGAGCGTCGACGTCCGAAAAATGCTGTCGGACTCCACCCGAACCATCAAGTCCGTGCCCGCGGAGATGCCGGAAGTGGACCGGATCACCCAGTACTCCGACCCATACGGCTGCAGAACGAGCGGGTAGGAGACCCCGTCCCTCGAGCGGTCCTTCGAGAGGACCGTGTCGCGCGAGACCCAACCCGGCCGCGCCGTCACTTCCTGCGGAATGGCGACGACGTTAGGGCCGTTGGGATCGATGTCCCGCCAGGCGCCCACGTCGGCCGCGGGCGAGAAGCCGAACCGGGGCGGATAGCCGTACGGGCCGTAACCGCTCGCGTCGGCCGCGAGGAACGGGTTGTTGACGAAGCTGGCCACCCTCATCTGGTGAATCACGAGTTGCAGGCGATCGTAGTCCGAGAGCGGTTGCCCTCCGGGACTCAACGAGGGGCGGAGAGAACAAGTGTAGCAACTGGCGTTCGAGAGCAGGCCCTGGAGGCTGCCGAAAGTTCGTAACGATTCCCGCGCCCAGCGATAGAAGAGGTCGTCCGCAAATCCCCCGACCGTCGAGCCCACGTTCAGCGTCGCCGTCGTATCCTGATTGCGATAGTTGTACAAGAGATACGCCGCGAGGAGTCGCCTGCCCGCGTAGTTCGCCCCGGCACTTCTCACGCCACCCAGACCGACATTGTCGTTGACCAATAAGCTCCAAGTGTACGCGTAATCGAAGGCTGCTGCATCACTCGGCAAGTCCCCGGTGAGCACCTCAGCGCCGGCGGAGAAGAGCTCCTCCAGCGCATTCCCCGTAGAGGCTGAGCCTCCAGAAACGAGGTGCTGAAATTCATGCGTGAAGGTCCAGTTGGCTGCCTGTCCGGGCCGCGTCCAGCCGGTCCCCCCGACATCCGCAAGCGCAGCGCGAGACGGGCCGACACCCATGGCCGAATTCTTCGGAAGGACGGTGAAGTTCGTCGGCGACGACCAATGCCCGGTCGAGGAATCTTCCTTCGGTGTCGTGAAGAACGACGGAGCGCTTCCACTACCTCTGAAGTTCAGGGCCTGGGTCTGCCCCGGTTCGAAGATGTAGAAGTCGACATGGGCCTTGTCGACCGTCGGGTAGCTCCCGTCGCTGATGGGGAGAGTGAAGCCGACTGGGTTGAATGGGTTTGGATCGTACTGCTGGCCTGTCCTGGAAAAATAGTCGTAGCCGAGATGCAAATCCGAGTATGGCGCGTTGAACGGGTTCTTGCCGATCGAGTCGGTGAGAGTCGCGCCGAAATTTATCAGCGTCAAATTATCGGATCCGATTCGTCCGGGAGTGGCATCCCCTCGGCCAATCGAATATCGCGAAGAGAGCTGAAATTCCAAGTCTCTCGTATATCGAGACTGCGTTCCGGTCACCTTCGGCCTGTAAGGAAAGAAGAGCGTGTCGGTCGTAGACGAGGTGGTCACAGCGTCGCCGGCGACGCTTATACCAGTCCCCGAGCCTTCTGCACTTGAAACGAGCAGCACCGCCGCCAGGGCGAGCGCAGTTGCTGAGGAGGGAACTTTGACGTCCATGTCGAACCTCCAAGGCGGGAGGGGCGTTTCCCAGGGCGATTTGCAGGGCGCAGTCGGAAGGGCACTTGCGGCTATGGAAGGCTGAGCCGGGGGGTGGCTAACCGGCCGACGGAGTTCGGCAAACATTCTGCGCTCGATTAGGGGGGGGGGGGCAAGCTAGAATTGATGGCGATGCCAAGAATGTGGAGGTCATGATGGGGCGGAAGTCGAAATGCGATGCCGTCGGCCTTCTTGTCAGAGGCCTCGGACTCGTTGCTTGGTTGGTTCCTATGCTAGCGGTGGCGGCTCCTGCCGGCAGGGAGTGGGGAGACGTCGAGGTGCTACAGGTTTCCGGGTTCAATGAACTCGTGGTCCCGCGGGTCGAGATGACCGCCACCGGAAGTCCTCTGCTGATCGGAACGGGGGTTCTGTATCAGGACTCGCAGCAGGACGACGGACTTGCGTACAAGTGGCTTGGGAGCTTGTGGGAGCCGTGGTGGACCCTTGGGGCGAACCCGCTCGGACTGTATGCTGTCGACGCGCCCGTCGGACGCTATCCCCTCGTGTACACTGGCGGATCCTACGCGACGGACCACACGTTTTTCGTTTCCGAGGTGATCGACGATCACCCGACCCCGCCCGAGATCGTGGCTCAAGTCGGCCAATTTCGAACCTCGTACGGTGGCGCGTTTCGAGATCCTAGACGATGGGTGGCGATCGAGGACCGTGGTGTTCTCCGCCTGTTCTATTCCGATGAGCGCGACCGATGGAATGAAGTCTCGACGGGAGCGATCGGCAACTACGGCCTCAACCTGGTCGCGCTCGACGACACGACCGCGCTCATGGCATGGGCTGGAAACGGAGAGCCGCTTGACTGGGGAGTTCTTCGCGGAAGCCGGTGGGAGCGCTCTCCCGAAATCCTCACATCCGGGTTCGCGGGCGGTCCCCGACTTCGATTTAGTGCCGGTGGCGGCGCCTGGATGACGTGGAGCAGCGGGGAACAGAGCGTCTTTCTCCGGCGGTTCGACGGCCACGTGTGGTCGGCCCCGGAGACGCTGTTCTGTCCTGCGATCACGACGCCGCGCGGGGCCGAGGCCCTCTCGACCGACCTGAGCCGGGACGCCGCCTACCGACCGCTCGTGACGTGGGCGTACACCAACTATCTCGACGGCTCCGCCGGTGTCGTCGTCAACTTCCCCAATGATCATGGCTGGGATCCGGGCGATCAGTTCTACAGCAGTGGATATGGCGCCGTTCCGTCGATCGGACGTGACCGCAACGGCGACGCCTGGGTCGCGTGGTCCGAATCCTTTCAGCCTTTCCGCTATACGCACACCCATACCTCCGCGACCACGAGCGTTCCCGCGGTGGACGTCTCCCAGGGACATCCCCGATTGACCTGGACGCTCTCGACCTTGGCTCCCGGGACGTGGTGGTCGGTGTTGCGGCGAACCGGGGCTGGCGAATTCGCAGCGGTCGCCCGGCTCCAGGCGGGAGCAAGTCTCGCGATGAGTTGGACGGACCTCGATAATCGTTCGGGGTGGTCTCAGAGGGACGACATTTCGTACCGCATTCGCCGCGAGAGCGTCGACTCGCGGTTCGAGTGGCTCAGCCCGATTGCGCGATTTTCCCCGGGAGGCGGCCGCAAGCGGCACTTCGAGGCTCGTCCGCGGGGCTTCACGACCGACGCGCTCACGCTTGATTTGAGCGATGCGATCGGATCCGAACTCACGGTCACGATCTATGATCTCGCGGGCCGCGTAGTTCAGCAGGCAAGGGTCCAACGAGCCGATCGTGACGCACAGACGCTGAAGATTCCACTCCAGGGGGGTGGGATCCGTCCGGGTGTGTACTTCGCGCGGGTGCGCGATCAGAGCGGGGAGATGTCCGACGGAGCCAAGTTCGTCGTTCTGCGCTGAGGCTGGGCCGGTGGTTCGAGTTAGGCTAGCCCTTCGGGATCGGCACCACCGCCGGCACCCGCTTCGCCCACTCCTCGAACTTGTCGCCGAACGCGCCGCGCAGCAGCGCGTCCTCGAGCTTGACGCGGATCAGCGTGCCGAGAAACATCGGCACCACGCCGAGCACGATGCCCCACGGGCGCGCGATCGCGAGCGCGGTCGCGAGCCACATGCCGCACATCGCCGTGTAGATCGGGTGGCGCACGATCGCGTACGGGCCCGTGTTCACCAGGCGGTGCCCCTCCACCAGGCGCGCCTGGAAGCTCCATTCCTTGCCGAGCGTGCGCTGCGCCCAGAACGCAAAGCTCGCCGCCGCCCACGCGAGCACGACCGCGAAGGCCGCCAGTGCGAGCGCAAGCGGGGCGGGCAACAGCGAGAGCGTCGGGAACGGCGGGCGGAACGAGAGCCACATCAGGAAATAGCCGACCGATTGCAGCAGGACGCCGCCGAGCGAGCGCCGGTCGCGGGTCTTGATCTCCGGCTTCTCCTGGGGCCCCGCGGGCGACTGGGCGGCCTTCGGCGTCTTCGGCTTGAACACGACGAACGCGAGCGTGAAGCCCACCCACGCCAGCATCACGCCCACCAGGCAGACGAAGTAGTACGGGAACTCGAGCGGGACGACCTTGCTCACGGCACGATCTCGGCCGTGATCCAGCGCTCGCCGCGGCGGGCGAAGCGGTTGGTCGTGCCGCACTCGCGGCAGCGCGTGTCGGGCAGCGCGTCGTGGTCCGAGGCCGGCGCGTCGTCGGCCGACTCGAGCGGCAGGATCACGCCACATTCGAGGCACACGATGTTGAGCAGCAGGTCGCGGTCGATGCGCCCGATCCAGCCGCGCGGCTCGATGCCTTTCGCCGCGTGATAGGCGCGGCCGATCTCGACGCGCGTGACGTTCCCCTTGAGGAACGCCTTGTGGCAGGCGGCGCACAGCGTCACGGGTCGCGCGCCGAGGCGGCCCTTCTCTTCCTCTTCCCAGATCGCGGCGCGCAACCGGCCATCGGCAGGCTTTCCACAGCGCAGGCAGGCGGTCATGCAAGCTCCCAGTCGCGAATGCGCAGCAGGTCGGCGAGCTCGGAGCGCCCGTCGTGGAATCGGTCCAGCGGTGGATCCTGCATCGTGGCCAGCGGGCAGACGCGCGTCGCGCCGCTCGGGCCGATGATCGTGATCAGCTCGGCGTCGCGCGCCTTCCAGGCCGAGACGCCGATGGTCGAGAGCCGGTCGCCCCAGGAGGAGAGTTGCGCGCGCAGCCCCTCGAAGTCGGTGAACTGGTGGAGCCAGAGGAAGCGCCCGGCGACCGGCGCGGGCGGCGGATCGCGGCGATCGAGCGCCACTGTCCACGTCGCGTCGGGCGCGGCCCACACCTGCCCGCCCGCGAGCTCGCACGTGCCGCGCGCCTGGTGCGTGGCCGAGGCCTGCGCGTCGTCGGGCAGCCGGGCGGGCCAGCGTTCGGCCCAGCGCGCCTGCGCGCGCGCACAGCGCTCGCCGAAATCCTCGGGGCGGATCGCGCCCGAAGCCTCGAGATAGGCGATCGTCGGCGACAGGCAGCCGTCCCGGTCGTAGAGCGCGGCTTCGCGCACGAGCACGTCGGCGACCTGGTCGGCGACACCGGGCGCGAGCGATCCGCGGCCCACGATCGCGACCGACATGCGGTGCCCGTGCTCGATCACGCGCGGCGGGTTCGCGCGCCGGGCGGCGAGCGCACGCCAGGTCGCCACCGAGTCGTCATCGCCGTAGACCACCGCGGCCTCGGGGTACGCGATCGCGGCGCCGTGCGCCTCGGCGTCGTCCGACGGCCAGTAGAGCGCGGCTGCAGTGCGCGCCAGCGGCGGGTACTCCTCGGCGAGCGCATCGAGGAACAAAGGCACGGTCCACGGCTCTCCCGCCGAGACGCGCACCAGGCAGGTCGAGCGCGCGAGCAGTGCCCACGTGAGCGACTCGATGCCGGCCCACGGAATGGTCGAGGCGAGCGCGAGGAACACGCCGCGCGGGCTCATTGCGCGCCGCTGCCCGCGCCGATCGAGCGTCTCGAGCGACCCGACCGCGCGCACGATCGCTGCCCGCAGCGCGTTCTCGGTGTAGGCGCGTGTGAAGCGTGCCAGGCCCTCCTCGATCGCGCCGCTGTTCCAGCCGGTCGATTGCGCGAGCCCATCGAGCAGGCGCTGCCGGTAGGGCCCCGTCGGCGCGGTCAGCCGGCGCATCGCGCCGACGAGCGCGGGCAGGAGATCCGCGGCGAGCCGGTGATCGAGCGCGCCCCGCGCGTCCGACAGCTCCTCCCAGATCGCGCCCACCTGAGCGGCGGTGACCGGATGCGCGACCGGCGAGTCGACGAGCGGATCGGGCGCGAGGCTCACGCGAGCGCCTCCTCGGCGGCGAGCGAGCAGCCGCGGGGCTCGGTGCCCAGCGCGCGCCCGAGCAGGCGGAACGGCCGCGCGCCCAACCCCGGAGAGCTGCCGAGTTCCTCGTCGGTCGCACAGGCGGCGCGGTCCTCACTCTGGATCGCCATCACCGAGCCGCGGTTCGCGAGATCGAAGAGGCGCAGGAGGCCGGAGCTGCCGGGCGCGACCGGCTCGAGCGTCCGGGCGTCGACTACGATCGCGCGCAGCCAGGGCGGCGCGTGCTTGAGCCGCGGCGGCGCGGACGCTGGGGTGTCGCGCAGCGTGTCCTCATAGAACTGGGAGGCGAGCTCGGTCATGCCGTATTCGCTGACGCAGCGCTCCGGCGCGAGGCCGAGCACGGCCCGCGCCCGAACGTAGAGCGATTCCGGCGCGACCCCGCGCCGCTTGCCCTTGGCTCCGCCCGTGTGGACGAGCCGCGACCCGGCGGGCAGCGCGACCCGGAAGCCGCGCGCCAGCGCGGACTCGAGATACGCGTCGAGCGCGAGATCGGTCGCGACCAGGCACGCCGCGCCACCCTCGGCGAACGCGCGCTCGAGGCCGGGCGCGTCGAGGCCGGCAGCGGGCAGGAACCAGCGCGCGGGGCGCTCGAACAGCGCGCGGCCGGCGACGCCCACCATGTGCCAGAGCGAGGAGTGCGGCGCCTCGGCGGGCGGCGGTCCGAGCGCGAGCAGCGCAATCGTCGAGCGCGCGTCCGCCTCGTCGGAGAGCTCCGGCAGGACGAACGCGCGGAACGTGGGCAGGAGCGAGGCGTCGTAGAGTGCAAGCCCGCTGGCGCTCATGTAGTGTTCGCCGGGACGGCCTTGCGCCGTGGTGCCCGAGGTCCGGAACACCGCGGCCGGCGCGCCGTCGTCGTCGCACCACAGGCGCAGGTCGCGAAACGCCTGCGCCGGCACGGGCGGGATCTCGGCCCAGGTGCGCAGGCGTTGGGGCAGCGCGCCCCGTTTCTGGCAGTACGCCTTGTAGGGTGCGAGCGCTTCGTACTGGTAGGCGAACACGCGCAGCGCGAGGTCGTTGAACGCGCGCTCGTCGGCGGGCGCGGCGAGGCCCTGCGCGAAAAACACGCGCAAATCGCGATCCAAATCGGCCGATGCGGGCGCACCCATGCTCGCATCCTAGCGCAAGGGCGGTGCAGCTTGGCGAACGACTTTGGCGGTTTCAGCCTGCAATTCCTGGGCGCGGCGCGCACCGTCACCGGGTCCAAGTACCTGGTCGAGGCGGGCGGCACGCAGGTGCTGGTGGATTGCGGTTTGTTCCAGGGTTTGAAGGACCTGCGGCTCCGCAACTGGCAGCCCTTGCCGATCGATCCGGCGGGCATCGATCACGTGGTCCTGACCCATGCGCATATCGACCATACGGGCTACCTGCCCCGGCTGGTTTCAGACGGGTTCAGGGGCAAGGTGTGGGCGACGCCCGCCACGCGCGACCTGTGCGATTTCATGCTCAAGGACAGCGCGCACCTGCAGGAGGAGGAGGCCGAGTACGCGAACCGGCGCGGCTACTCCAAGCACAAGCCCGCGCTGCCGCTCTACACCGTGCGCCAGGCCGAGCAGGCGATGGATCTGTTCCACGACATCGAGCCCGGCAAGCGCCTCGCGCTCTCGGATTCGGTCGACGTCGTGTTCCACCGCGCGGGACACATCCTCGGCTCGGCGATCGTCGAGCTCGCCGTGAAGCGGAACGGGGAGAAGAAGCGCCTCGTGTTCTCGGGCGACCTCGGCCGTTACGACTCGCTCCTCATGCGGGACCCCGAGGACATGAGCACGGGCGCGGACCTGCTGGTCATGGAGTCGACGTACGGCAATCGCGAGCACGAGGAGAAGGACCCGCGCTCCTACATCGCGTCCCTGGTGAAACGCATCGTGGAGTCGAAGGGCGTGTTGCTCATCCCCGCGTTCGCGGTCGGGCGCACGCAGGAGATCCTGCTCATCCTGAAGGAGGGCATGAAGGACGGCTCGATCCCGAAGGTCCCGGTTCACCTCGACAGCCCGATGGCGATCGACGCCACCGAGATCTACTGCAAGTACCCCGCCGAGCAGAAGGTGCCGCACGTCCACGCGGGCGATCGGGGCTGCACGTTCTACTTCGGCGAGCTGAACCTCGTGCAGTCGGTCGAGGAGTCGAAGAAACTCAACACCATGCCCGGCCCGCGCGTGATCGTGTCGGCGAGCGGCATGGCGTCGGGTGGCCGCATCGTGCACCACCTGCGGAGCCGGCTGCCGGGCCCGAACAACATCGTGCTGTTCGTCGGCTTCCAGGCGCCGGGCACGCGCGGCCGCACGCTGCTGGAGGGCGCGGAGGAAGTGAAGATGTTCGGCGAGTTCGTGCCGGTGCGCGCGCAGATCGAGAAGATCGACGCGCTGTCGGCGCACGCGGACCGCTCCGAGTTGGTGCGCTGGGCGGGCACGTTCGGCAAGCCGGCGCCTTCGCGCGTGTTCCTGACGCACGGCGAGCCGGAGTCGGCGGAGTCGCTCGCCGCGCTCCTGAAGGAGACCTACGGCTGGAACACGCGCGTGCCGAATCCGCTGGAGAAGGCCGGGTTGTTCGGGGAGTGAGCAGGCGATCTTGAAGGGGCGCGCGCAGGATGAATGAGCTGGACGCGAGTGCAAGATGCAGCGCTGGATGTGGCGCGCCCCTCAAGGTCGCGGGCCGCCCACTTGCGCGAGCGGCCCGCCGGCATGCGTTACAATGTTCGCAGCCGGGAAGGCCGCGCCGGAACCGGGAAGAACCGGTCCAAGTCCCGCCGCAACGGGACTTGGACCAGCCAGCCTGATCGCGGGACCGCTCTGGTCCCGGAGCCCCCGCTCACCCGCCAAGGTATTGCATGGCTCGTGATTTGATCAGGCGGCCGGCGTTTGATTCCTTATACAAGCGTCGTGCCACGAGGGTCCTGACCGCCCGTGGGCTTGACGACACCTTGACGGAGGCCGCAACGCATTGTTCCGACTTGGCTTGAGTCCCCTCACCGCGCGCGCCCTGCATGCCGCCACAAAGCTCAGGGCTTACGCGTTCCGCCATGGCGCACACGCCGCCGCGGTATGTGGCGCGTGGGCACGCACGGTGTGGCACGCGCGCGTCACCCGCGCATCCGTGGCGGCCGCAATCGCCCTCGCGCTCGCCGGCTGCGGGGGCGGCGCGAAGGACCTCACGATCCCGATCGTCTACGTCGTGGGCGGCCGCGTGGTGGACGCCACCACGAGCCCGATCTCGGGCGTGGCCGGCGCGACGATCTCGGTCGAGAACGAGCCTCTGATCCGCGGCGTGACCAGCGACGCCGACGGCTACTTCGTGCTGCAGGGCCTGCCTGCGGGCGTCCACCGGCTGCGCGCCGACCGGTCCGGCCGCCGCACCACGGTGACCTACGACTTTCGCGTGACCAGGAACCTGGTCGACGCCGTGGTGCCGCTGTTCACCGACGCCGAGATCGATTCCGTGCTCCTCGCCCGCGGCGCGCCGGCGTGGGACCGCGCGCAGGGGCTGTTCGGGCTGTTCGCGCTCAAGAGCACGGGCGTGCCGCTGGGCGACGCGCTGGTCTCGTTCGCGCCCTCGCCCGGCGGCACGCTCGTCCAGACCGGCGAGGGGAAGGACCCGATCGTGCTGGTCAACGCCGCGATCGGCGACTTCGGGCTCGGGCTCGCGCGCGGCGGGTACGTGTGGGACGGCCCTTATAATGTGGCGCTGCGCCCGGGCGTCGTCCTGTTCGCCGCGCCGCGCGCCCGGCCGAACTTCAACGGCTTTGTGTTCGCCGCGCGCTCGAGCGGAACGCCGGTCGCGGGCGCGCTCGTGAGCGTGCTCGAGGGCCCGACCGCCGGGGTGACCTCGACCACGAATTTCCTCTCCCAGTTTTCGCTGGTCGGCCTGTCGGCGGGGCGCTACGTCGCGCGCGTGACGGCCGCGGGCTTCCTGCCGACCGTGAGCTGGCCGCAGGCGCTCGACCAGGACACCACGCTATCGCAGGTGATCGTGCCGCCCGACACGCTCTCTGCCTGGGCGCTCTCCGCCGGAGGGCCGGCGCCGGATGGGGCGCGCGGCCACGTGCTGGTCGACGCGCGCGCGGCTGAGAGCGGCGCGGTGCTCGACGGCGCGACGGTCGAGTTCGATCCCCTCTGGGGGGCGGCCGCGGGCGGCGGGGGCGCCGCGAGCGCGGCGCTCGCGCAGACGCAGGGCGCGCCCGCGGTGCGGCTCAATCTCGCGCCCGGGCTGTACCGGATCTTCGCGCGCGCGGCGGGCCGCAACGATTCGCCCGCCACGGACTCGGTGGTCGTCCGGGCGGGCGAAGTGACGACGACTCGCATCGACTTCTAGCTTACCGCCGATACCGGTCCTTGATCTGGCCCCAGGTCACCGGCCGCGCGGGCGTCGAGTAGCCGTTCTGGAAGAGCCCGTTCGCGCGCGTCCCGGCGAACACGTTCGCAGAGTCGGGCGCGGCCGCGCCCACCGCGCACAGCACGGCGCGCACGTCGTTGTCGCCCGGCAGCGGCGGGCCGAACGGCGTCCAGTTCGCGCCGTAATTCGTGCTCTGCCACACGCCCTGCCCGCGCGTCCCGATGTAGAGCACCGCGGAGTTGTCGGTGCGGCGCGCGATGTCGTTCACCGGCGTGTTCAAGGGAAGGCCGGCCGACGACGGGAACCACGACAGGCCCTGGTTGAGGCTGCGGTAGACGCCGTTCTCGGTCGCGGCGTAGACGCGGCTCGAATCCGCCGAGTCGATCACCAGCGCGTTCGCCACCACCGCGGGGCCGACCAGCAACCACACGTTGTTGCCGCGGCGCCAGATGCCGCCGTCGGTCGCGGCGACCAGGAACGTGCCGCCGCGCACGCGCGCCAGCGCGCGCACGTTGAGGTCTAAGAGACCCTCGTTGATCGCGGTCCACTGCATGAGCGAGTCCGTGCCGCCGCCGGCCTTGGGGCCGCCGATGAACACGCCGCCGCCGTGCAGGCCGCAGAACGCCGAGTCCGGCTTCGCCACGTGCAGGAGGATCGCGCGCGCGTCGGGGAACGCGGGCAGGCCGCTGTTGATCGCGAACCAGTTCGATCCCGTGTCCTTGGTCTTCGCGATGCCGAGCGCGCCGGCGGCGACGTAACCCACGTTCGAGTCGCGCGCGGTCACGTCGTAGGCGCTGAGTTGGAACAGGTTCGCGTACTGCGCGCCGCAATCGGTCGACACGCCGAGCCCGCCGTTCGAGAGCGCGGTCCACGCCACGACGCACGGGTTGCCGGGGGGCGAGAGCAGGGCGGTGAACTCGAGCCCCGCGTAGTTGCCGCGCTGGATCCAGCAGAACGAACCGGCGCAGGGCGACTCGGCGCGACCGGGCAACGCGGTGACCAGGACGGCGGTCACGAAAAGGGCGGCAGCGAGGGCGCGCAGGGGACGATGGGGCACGGTGAACATCCGGACACTCCCTGAGGGGACCTCGAGCGAGCTGCATTCAAGCGAACGGGGCGGCGGGGCAAGCCGCCGCCCCCGGGCCTTCGATTATAGCCGCGCCGGGGCCAGTCGGACCAGTCGCGCGCTCGCGACGCCCGGCTGATCGTCGAGCGCGGCGCGGACGAGGTACACGCCCGCCGGGGCCGCCCGGCCCGCCTCGTCCCGGCCGTCCCAGGCCAGGACCCGCTCCCCGGCGGCGGTTTCGAGCCGCCAGGTCCGGAGCAGGCGGCCTGCGGCGTCCACGATCGAGACGCGCAGCGCGCCGGCCACCTCTGCGCGCAGGCGTATCGTCGTCGGGGCGCCCCCGACCGCCGGGTTCGGGGCGATGCCCGCGAACGCCACGCTGACCGCGGCTGCGGGCGGCGGGCCCGGAACGCCGACGGGCTCGACCACGTCGAACGAGATGTCCGAGGGCGGCAACCCGGTGAAGATCGCGCTCGCGGTGAGCTGCGCGTTCGTGACCGCGTCGAACACGCGCACGCCGGGTCCGGTCCCGGTGCGATCGCACAGCCACACCTCGTCCCGGTCGTTGACCTCGACGTCCCCGAGCACGAAGCCGACACCGGGGAACACCGTCGCCACCGACGGCGCGCCCGAGCGTTGGTAGGACACGAGGTTGGTGTTGAACGCCGGATCGCTCACGACGCAGAACGCGCGCGCGACGCCGCTCGCCCCCGGGCCGATCGCCACGTCGTTGACGTCGCCGCCGAGCTCTCCCTCGGTCACCTCGACCGTGGTCGACGTGAGCGCGCGCGGGTCGATCCGCGCCACGCCGCCATCGTTCACGCTGTAAGCCCCGGTGCAGCCGAGCAGGAAGTCGCCCTCGGGCGTGGTGGCGAACTCGGTCGTCGGGTTCGTGCGCGGCAGGAGGATGCCCTGTGCGCCGGGTAGGGTCGGGTCCGCGTCCACGAACTGGTTGGTCTCCGTGTCGATCACGACCACGAGGCTCGAGTCCGTGGGCGAAAAGAAGTTGTCGCGATTGAGCCGCTGGCACGACACGAACAGGCGCCCCGCGTGGTAGGTGAGCCGGTTCATCTCGGGCAGGCCGTCGGGATCGGCAAATGGTGCCAGCGAGATGCTGCTCACGAACGCGCCGGTCGAGGGGTTCACGATCCACAGGTCCGGCTTGTCATAACGCGTGACGTAGGCCCTGGTCGGCGAGACCACGTAGATGTCGTTCGGGTTCGAGCCGTTGCCGACCGAGAACTGCCGCACCACGGCGAACGTCGCCGGGTCGAGGATGCGGATGTTGTCGAGGCCGAAGCGCTCGACCACGTAGAGCTGCCCGCCGAACCAGCGCACGACCGCGTCGGAGCCCACGCTCGCCCGGTTGTTGATCGCGGTGCGCGGCGGGCCGAACTCGACGGTCGAGATCGCACCGGAGCCGAAGTCGGTGCAGTACACGTAGGCGCGGGTTTCGGCGGCGCTCGCGCCGGGCGCGAGCGCGCCGAGGAACAGGAGGACCAGGAGGGACGGGCGGAGATTCACGGGAGATCTGCCTTTCGATCGAGATGGAAACGGATGCCCAGCGCCCACGAGCGCCCGGGAAGGGGATAGCCGCCGAAGTCCTGCACGTGCGCGTCGCCCACGTTGCGGCATTCGAGGACGACATCGGTGGTGCGCCCGGCAAATGCGTACGACGCGCCGACGTCGACCAGTGCGCGTGCCGGGATCGTGACCTGGTTGTAGCGATCGAGATGGAAGGGGGAAGTGGCGTGCAGCTCGCCGAAGCCGCGCACCGGGCCGCGCTCGAGCGACAGCCCGAGGCTGGCCTCGTCGCGCGGGCGGCCGGGCAGGTCCTTGCCGCGCCAGTACGCGACCTGCCCCTGGTCGCGCGTCCACTGGCGCGTCCACGAAAGATCGGCGGAGAGGCCCCACGCCCACGCCGCGCGCGACGCCAGCTCGATGCCCTCGAGCCGCGCCGCCGCCACGTTCTGCGCCACCGACGTGCGCGCGGAGTTCTGGATGAACACCAGCAAGTCGTCTGCGTCCGAGCGGTACGCCGACAGCTGGGCCTCGAGCGCGCGCGGCCGCGCCGCGCCGCCTTGCGCGAGCGTCCACGCGCCGGTCAGCCCGGCGTCGCGCGTGAGCACCCGCTCGGGCAGCGCGTCGCGGTTGCCGTGCACGCCCCCGCGGTTGCCGAACAGCTCCTCGAGCGTGGGCGTGCGCGCGAGCCGCGCGAGCGAGGTGCGAAGCGCGAGCGTCCCCGCCGTGCCGCGCACCAACTCCACGTGCGCAGCCACGGTCCAGCGCGTCAGGCGGATCGTCCGGTCAGCAGCCGGCGACGGGAGCGCGCCCGGATACGCCGGTCCGGCGGGGAACGCGTCGAACGTCAGCTCGCGCCGGGCCTGCGCGGTCAGCCCGAGCCGGCCGCGGCCCGGAGACCAGCGATCTTCCGCGCCATAAATCGCGACCTCGCGCTGCGACGTGGCGAGCACGCGTGGCGCGGGCAGGTTGATCTTCGGCGTGTAGCGTTCGCGCCGCGCCTCGCCCAGCAGCGCGAGGCGATGCGTGCCGCCGAGCGCGCCGGGCAGCGCAAGCGCAGCCTCGGTGCGCGCCCCGTAGCGCGTGGTGTGATCGTCGTTGTCCTGCTTCGTCCCGCTCAACTCCCGCGCGAGGTCCGAGAAGCGGTCGCGTTGCTGCGCGTAGAAGAACGACTGCACGGGCGTGAGCGGCCAGGTCTCGGCGGCCGCGCGCAGCACGCTCACCGCGCGGTCGGTGCGCAGCCGCGCCGCGAGCGCGGTGTTCGCGCCCGTGCCCGGTACGCCCTGGCGCTTGCCGAGGCGGTCATGTGTCAGCGCGATCCGTGCCGGGCCCACGCCCTGCGCCACGCGCGCGGTGACCGCGTAAGAATCGAATGCGTTGTTCGCGCGCGTGCGCAGCGTGTCGTCGTCCGTGTTGGCATCGGTGGCGTTGTCGTCGAGGTAGCGGAAGTCGCCGTGGCTCGCGAGGCTCTGCACGACGGCCATGAGCGTGGTGCGCGCGCGGGTCGCGCCCAATGCGAGGTCCAGCTTGCGCGTGCCGAAGCTGCCGCCGCCGAGGTCGGCGCGCATCCAGCGGCCCGGGTCGTCGCGCGTGACCAGCTCGACCACGCCGCCCCCGGGTGCATCGAACGCGAGCGGTGCGCCGCCGCGGTAGACCTCGATGCGCGACAGCGCCTCGATCGGCAGGTCGGCGGCATTGACCACGCCGTACTGCGCCTGGTTGAGCGGAGCGCCGTCGAGGTAGTACGCGACCTGCGCGCTCGAGGAGCCGCGGATCGACACCGCGCTGAACGCGCCGAGCCCGCCGAACTGGCGCACGTGGACGCCCACGCCGCGCGCGAGCAGGTCGCTCACCGTGCCGAGGCGGCCGTAGGCCGGCGTCACGTCGTACGAGCGCGCGAACCCCGGGGCGCGGCGGAGCGCCGGGTCGTCGAGCGGGCGCGCGTCGCGCACCTCGACGCCCGGCAGCGTGAGCACGCTGTCGCCGGAGGCGAGCGCCACGAGCAATGCCATTGCGGGAACGAAGGACACGACGAGGTCTCCCGCCTCGTGGCTGGTCCAGGCATGCGACTCGTCACGACGGGAGAGCGGCGGGCGGGCGCCCGCTTTGGCGGGACGGGAAAATCGCCCAGCCTCTCTCTCGCGGAGAGTCACGGGAACGTGGACCGGGCAGGTCTCCTGACTGAGGGCTCGGCGCCGGTTCCGCCTTCCCGGCCTTGCGGCCAGTGGCATCGTGGAATCGCGGCTCGCCCATCACAGTGACGGGATCGTGGGGGATTCGCACCCCCTTCCCTTTTCACCCCTGGCTGCAGGGCACCCGATCGAAACTGTTCGCACCGTAGGCGCGCGCGGGCGCGCGGTCAACCATTCCTTCCGATGCAGATTGCAACACGGTTTCCCTTCAGGGACGCCCCCCTTTCGCCGATAACCGGCTCGGAGGGAGCATGCCCGTGGATCAACCCGAAGACGAACGCGGCATGGCCGGCGGGCCGGGCTCGCGCGGCGAGGGCATCAGCAACACGCCCGCCCGCATGAAGCCCCTGAAACTGCCGAACACGCCCATCAACGGTTTCGGTTCGACGGTGGAGCCCGGCGACGACGACGAGTCGTCCCCGACTTCCGCCGGCGAGGCGGCGGGAACTCCGCTCGCCCCGGGACTCGCCGCGCTCGATGCCGAACAGCGCGAGCAGCAGACCATCGGGCGGCTGCGCGACCTGATGCGCATCCTGGTGCGCGCGCTCAAGGCCAAGCGCATGTATCCGGCGAACAATCCCCAGCTCCAACGGATCCTCGCCGAAGCCACGATCGCGATGTCGGAGACGCTCGAGGCCGTCGGCGACGTCCACGTCACCGTGCAGCAGTTCGACCTCCTGTTCCTCGGGCAGAGCATCTACAACAACACGAGCAAGAAGGAATCGATCGCGTTCCGCTTCTCGAAGGACGGCATCACCGAGCTGGTCTTCCAGGAGGGCCTCGCCTCCGAGGAGCTCGAGGATTTCCTCTCGGTGATGGCGCACGCGATGGAATCGGCCTCGCTCGAGGACGACCTGGTGACGCTGTTCTGGGAGCAGGAGTTCTCGCACATCTCGTACGCCTACCTCGCGATCGACGACCTGCACGAGAGCATGGACCTGCAGCAGTTGAGCGCGGAGGCGCGCGCCGAGCTGGAGCTCTCGTTCCCGCAGCGCGACGAGTCCGAGGCGGTCGACGAGCTGACCGGCGTGCCCTGGACCGAGCATCACGGCTGGACCGCGGAGGACGGCGGCTCCGGCCACCGCGCCGACGACTGGAACGAACTCGTGCCGGTGGCGCACGTCGACGAGAGCTGCTCGAGCGACTTCCTGCATCTCACGTCGCAGGAGATCGAGGCGCTCGCCGAGGAGATCCACCGCGAGCACTCGCGCTCGCTGCACGACGTGGTGCTCGAGATCCTGACCGAGGTCGCCGAGATCGAGACCAAGCCCGAGGCGTTCGCCGATCTCGCGCGCGCGTTCGGCGACCTGCTGATCGTCGTCGTGCAGGAGGCCGACCTCCGCCACGCGGTCGAGATCGTCGCGACGCTCAAGACCCTCTCCGCCAGCCGCGGGCACGACCCACAGGGCTTCATGCCCGACGTGCGCGATCTCACCGCGCAAGCGGTGTCCGCGCTCGGGCGCCACCCCGAGGCCGACGGATCGTTGCTTCCCGAATTTCTCGTGCACCTCGGTCCGCGCGTGATCGACCCGGTCGTGGACCTGCTGGTCGACGTCGACCTGCACTCGCTGCACGGCTACCTCCAGCTCGCGCTGGTCGAGCTCGCGAAGCAGGATCTCGCCGCCGTGCGCGGGCGCATCGATCACGCGCCGCCCGCGGCCGCGCGGTTGCTCGTGCAGGTGCTTGCGCAGGTCGGCAGCCCCGACGCCGAGCAGGCGCTCACGGCCGCCACGTCGCACGTGGAGGCCCGCGTGCGCAAGGAGGCGATCGCCGCGATCGCCGCGACGGGCAACCCCAACTCGCGGCCTTATCTCCTGCGCGCGCTCGACGACGACGATCCCCAGGTCCGCGCGGCCGGCCTGCACGCGGTGCGCGAGTCGTTCGGCGCCGCGCAGGAAAGCCGCGCGCTCGCCGAGCGGCTGCTCGCCGTGCTCGGCGGCCCGCGCTTCGCGGAGCAATCGACGGTGGAGCGCGGCGCCTACTTCGACACGCTGGTCGGCGTCGGCGGTCCCGTGGTGCTGGCCACGCTCGACGCGTGGCTCGGCCTGTGGCGCCTCGGCGGCGGCAGCGACCTGCGCGCGCGCCGCGAACTCGCCGCCCAGGCGCTGGCGCACATGAACGATCCCGATGCCCAGGCCGTGCTCAGGCGGCACGCCCGGAGCCTCATTCCCGCGGTGCGGGGCGCCAGCAGGAAGGCGCTCGAGGAAAGCCAGGACCAGGCCGCATGAACCCCCATCACGACGGCAACTCCGCCCGCGAACTTTCGCGCGATGTCGGTGACGAGGCCCATGCCTCGCGCCTGACCGTCGCCGGCCGCTCGCTGGCCGCGAACCTCTCCGTGTTCTGGAAGACGGCGCGCCTCTACGACGCGCGCAACGTCGCGTACGCGCAATCGCTCGGCAACCTGATGGACTCGATCCAGCAGATGCTGTCGCTCGGCTCGGACTTCGTGATCCAGGTGGTGGGCGACTGCCTGTACATCAACGACCAGCGCCTCAAGGTGGACGTGGTCGGCTACGCGTCACACCAGTTCATCTGCGACGAGCTCGCGCGGCGGCACGTCGGGGGCCTGCGCTTCTCGCAGAGCCTCGAGCGCAGCGAGCTGCAGACCTTCACGCGCATCTTCCTCGGTGAGTCGGCGCAATCGCCGCCGGATTTCGACGCGATCATCGCGCAGTGCGAGGTCGAGGGCGTCTCGCGCATCCTGCCGGTGCGCGAACTCGTGCTGCCGCCCGCGGACCCGACCGACACCGAGGCCCAGGGTCGCCGCATGGTCGCGAAGAAGACGTTCTTCCGCGCGATCCAGTCGACCAAGAACGTGATGCTCACCGCGCGTCGCGGCAAGAGCGTGGACCTGCGCCAGGCGAAGCGCGCCGTGCAGTCGATCGTGGACCTGATCCTGTCGCAGGAGCTGTCGCTGCTCGGCATGACCACGCTCAAGGACTACGACGAGTACACGTACCAGCATTGCGTCAACGTCGCGATTCTCTCGATCGCCGTCGGCCACCGGCTCGGGCTCACCAAGCAGCAGCTCTCGCAGCTCGGCGTGTCCGGCCTGTTCCACGACATCGGCAAGGTCGTGATCCCGAACGAGATCCTCGCCAAGCCCGGCCGGCTCTCGCCCGAGGAGTGGTCGCTCATGCAGACCCACCCGATCGAGGGCGTGAAGATCATCACGCGCCTCCACGGGTTGTCGCCGCTGGCGATGCGCGCGATCGCCGTCGCCTACGAGCATCACCTCAACATCGACCTCTCGGGCTACCCGCACGTCAAGCGGCCGCGCGAGCAGAACCTGATGAGTCGCATCGTCGCGGTCTGCGACTGCTTCGACGCCATGACCGCGCACCGCTCGTACCAGAAGCACCCGTTCACGCCCTACGAGGCGCTGCACTACATGACGAGCAAGATTCCCGAGCGCTTCGATTCGACGCTGCTCAAGGTGTTCATCCAGACGGTCGGGATCTACCCCCCGGGCACGCTCGTGCGGCTGTCGAGCGGCGAGCTCGCGCTGTCGGTCTACCCGAACGCCGAGGACGTCACCGCCCCCGTGGTCAAGATCCTGCGCGAGGTGTCCGGCATGCCGTCGCTCGACGGCCGCCGCATCGACCTGGCGAACCAGGGCGTCCCGCGCGGCCACTCCAGCCACGTCACCGTGCTGGAGGCGGTCCACCCGGAGAAGGTCGACGTGCGCCCCGAGGAAATGGTCGAGTAGGTCGGCTCAGAAAGTCGGCGGCGGGATCCCCAGCAGCCGGAGGTACATGCTCAGCTGCGCGCGGTGGTGCAGCTCGTGTTCCTCGACGTGGGCCAGGATCCAGTGCAGCGAGTAGGTCGTCTCCACGCCATTCTCCCGCCGATGCGTCACCCGGCGCTCGAGTTCCCGGGCCGGCAGCCCGAACAGTCGCTGCGTGTGGCGGTGGTACTCCTCGAGCGTGAAGCGCAGCATGTTGTGGTCCGGCGCGTCATACACGGTCACCCAGCCCCGGGCCGGGTCCTCGTGCCGGACCACGAAGTCCTCGTAGCGCTCCTGCTCGACGATGTGATGGATCCACCAGCGTTCGGCCTCGGCGATGTGGAGGATGAGCTGGCTCGCGGTCAGCATCTCGGGCCGCGGCTTGAAGTCGAACTGCGACGCCGGCAGCAACTCGACCGCGTCGAGCAGGTAGGGCCGGAAGTACGAGTCCCAGAACGGGTAGTACGACTGGATCGTCCCGGGGTGGTCGCCCGCCGACGCGGTCAGCGCGGACTTCGTGAGCTCGTCGGCGGGCGTGGGCAAGGGGCGCTCCCTAGCGGCGGAAGATGCGGGTGAGCAGCGAGAGCACGTTCCAGAACAGGATCAAGAGGCCGATGGTCACGATGTATGCGCCCTCGATCGCCATGTCCTCGGTGAACTCGTGCATCACCAGGTTGAGCTGGTAGAGCAGCCCCGCAGCCGAGATCAGCACGAACACCGCGCTGACCGCGATCCCGATCGGTCCGCCCAGGAAGTTCGGGAACGCGAACGAGACGCCCATCAGGATGAGCATCGGGATGAACACCGCACCCAGGCCGGCGCGCAGGAGCGAGAATTCGCGCCGCTCCGCGGAGACGTAGATCGCCAGCCCGATGCCCGTGCAGAGCGTGATCCCGAGCGCCGTCCCGACGAGTCGGAAGGGATTGGCGAACGCCTGCTGCGAGACCAGCACGCCGACCAGCAGGATGAAGCCCATTGCGGCGCCCTGCGCCACGGTCCCAAGCAGGAACCCCGGCCACTTGGCGGTCCCGAACACCATCGGGCGGGCGACGAAGTTCGTGATCGCCCAGCAGCCGAGAATCAGCGCCAGCGGCCAGTAACCCGAGAACAGCCGGGGCTGAGTGGCGATCGCCAGCGCGCTCGCCACGCCCACGACGGCCGCCAGGGCCAGGCCGAAGACGGTGATGCCGAGGACCTTACGCAGGTAGGCCGAGCGGACTTCGGGTGCGGCGTCGGCGATCGCGATGCCGCGGGAAAGGCTCTGGTCCATGGTTTTGCCTCCTCCTGAGGGGGTTGGACACAAGCTAAGGGTCCCCGCGAACGACTGCAACCCTTCCCTCGTGCCCCTGAAATGATATGCGAGTCAGCCTAATGCAATACAGAACAATGAGTTGAGTCCGATTTTGGCTGCCCGCCGACTTTGGGCCTCCCGCCCGCGCCCGGCGCGGCCTCCTCGGAGAGGGTCTGCAATTTCAGGGGCACGACCCTTGACCTTCCGGCCGGAGTTAAGTACTTTCCCGGTCTTGGGTTTCCCGGAATCGCCCCTGTCTGGAGGTCTGTCTTGAAGCGCACGTTTCAACCCCACAACCGCCGCCGCAGGAAGGTGCACGGCTTCCGTGCCCGGATGAAGACGGCGAACGGTCGCAAGGTCCTGGCGCGTCGTCGCGCCCGCGGCCGCAAGCGTCTGACCGTCTCCTCGTAGTCGCCCGCGCCGAGCCGTCATCCCGGACGAAAACATGGTGCGTCCCGCCGATCCCCCGGTCCCACCGGGCGGGCCGGAGCCGCGCGCGCGCTTTGGGCGCGCGCATCGCCTCGTCCGCGGGTGGCAGTATCAGCGCGCGTTCCGCGAGGGTTTGAGCCGCCGCGGGCAGTGCGTGGTGGCCTACGCCCACGTCGCAGTCGGCGAGCCGTCCCGGGTCGGGATCATCGCCAGCCGCAAGGTGGGCAACGCGGTGTTGCGCAATCGCACCAAGCGCCGCCTGCGCCAGATCGCGCGGGCGCTCTGGCCCCGGGTGCATCCCGACGGCCGGCAGGTCGTGCTGATTGCGCTGCCCTCGGCGCCGCACGTAGACTTCGATCGACTGGCGCTCGACGTCGCCCAACTCATGCAGCAACTGGGAGTACTCGACTCTTGATCCCCATGACCGTCCTGGTGATCCGGCTCTACCGGCGCCTCGTCTCTCCGCTGCTGCCTGCCACCTGCCGCTACTGGCCTTCGTGTTCCGAATTCGCCGAGGAGGCGTTGATCCGGCACGGCTCGTGGCGCGGCCTCGGCCTGACCGCGCAGCGCCTGCTCCGCTGCCACCCCTGGGGCGGCCACGGCGTCGATCCCGTGCCCACCACTCCGACGCGGGACGCCTGACGCATGGATCGCCGCGCGCTGGTCGCGATCGCGCTCTCGTTCGTCGTCCTGTTCGGCTCCAACCTCCTGTTCCAGAAGCTCGGGTGGATTCCCACGCCCGCGCAACAGCGCCAGGCCCAGGTCAAGGTGCAGACGCCCGCGGGACCGACGGTCCCCGGCGGCACGCCGCAGTTGCAAGCGCCCGCGCCGGTCAAGGGTCCGGCCGCTGCGATCCTCGGCAGCCATGTCCCGGCCGCGCCCGACAGCGCGGGCGGAGCAAACGGCACGTGGCTCGCACCCGCCGGCGCCGACAGCATCCTGACCATCGAGCAGCCGCTCTACACGGCGCGCCTTCGCGCGCGCGGCGCGCGCCTGCTCTCGGTCGTGCTCAAGGATTACAAGGACGGCAACTCGGGCCGCGCCACGCTGTCGGGGGATCCGGCGCTCGCGCTCGACCTCGGCGACGCGCAGACTCCGATCGACCTCGACGACGTGCCTTACGCGTGGGCCGAGAGCCTCGACACCTCGGGCCACGTCGCGAAGCTCACGTTCACCGCGCGGGATTCGAGCGGGCTCACGATCGAACAGGCGTTCCGCTTCAACGCCGCCGACTATCGCATCGGCTACTCCGTCTCGATCGCCGGGCTCGACCCCAAGCTCGACCTGAGGCACTACCGGATCGCGCTGCGCTCGTGGCCGCTGGCAACCGAGCGCAATCACCTCGAGGACCTCAACAACCTCGGCGTGACCGCGAAGGTCGGCAAGGACAACCGCCGCGAGATGGCGACGGGGCTCAAGAAGGGCGTGAAATCGCGCGAGGGCGCCGTCTCCTGGCTCGCGGTCCACAGCAAGTACTTCCTGCTCGGGTTGGTCGCCGAGAACGTGGATGGCGTCGCCACGTCGGCCAACCTCGCGCCGGGCACGCTTCCCGAGGCCCACGACGCAGTGATCGGCGACATCACGCTGCCGCTGCCCGCCGCGGGACGCGTCCACCAGTACATGCTCTATGCCGGGCCGCTCGACTACTGGCACATCCAGCGCATCGGCATGGACCTCGAGCCGCCGCACGCATTTGCGTTCAACTTCTTCCGGCCGTTCTCGTCCGCGCTGGCGTGGCTGCTCGGGTTCTTCCACAAGGTCGTCGGCAACTGGGGCCTCGCGATCATCCTGCTCTCGACGCTGGCCAAGGCGGCGACGCACCCGCTGCAGTCGCAGGGCATGCGCTCGATGCGCTCGATGCAGAAGATCCAGCCCGAAGTCGAGCGCATCCGCAAGAAGCACGAGAAGGATCCGCAGAAGCTGAACGAGGCCATGATGGGCCTCTACAAGGAGCACAAGATCAACCCGCTCTCGGGTTGCCTGCCCATGGTCATCCAGATGCCGTTCTTCCTCGCGCTCTACCACGTGCTCGGGTATTCGATCGGGCTGCGCCAGGCGGGCTTCGTGGGCTGGATCACCGACCTGTCGTCGCCGGACCTGCTCGCCCAGATCGGGCCGGTGCCGCTGCGCCTCATGCCGGTGTTGATGTACGGGTCGATGGTGCTCCAGATGCACATGTCGCCGACCGACCCGAAGCAGAAGACCACGATGACGTTGATGAACCTGGTCTTCCTGTTCCTGTTCTACAACCTGCCGTCGGGACTGGTCCTCTACTGGACCGTGATCAACCTGCTGACCGCGTTGCAGTCGTGGCTCATCGCCCGCGGCGACGCGCAGCCCAAGGCCAAGGCCGCGTAGGCATGACGCTCGGAGGGGATCGTGAATAGCGCCGTCGGTTCGGGTAACACGCTCGAGGAAGCCGTGCTGGACGCCCTCAACACGCTGGGCGCCCGGCCCGACCAGGCCACCCTCAAGAAGCTCGAGGAAGGTGGTCCGGCCGGGCTCATGGGCGGCGTGGCCCGCCTGTTCCGCGTGCGCGCGACGTGGCGCCCCGAGTTCGCCCCACCACCACCGCCGCCGCCGGCCCCGAAGGCGGAGCGCAACGCCTACTCCGAGGACGAAGAGATCGACCACGGTCCCGCGCGCCAGGATCGCATCGACCGCAGCGCCGCCGAGGATCGCGGCGCCCGTGGAGATCGTGGCGTGCGCGGCGGACGTCCCGAGCGCGGGGAGCGCCGCGAGCGCCCGTCGCGGGGTGATCGGCCCGAGCGTCCGCGCCGCCCGCGCACGCCGCTCGAGCCGGGCGAGCGCTTCGACGTCGACGACGCCTTCCTCGCGAAGGTGCGCACCGACGCCGAGTGGCTGCTCGAGCGCCTCGGCTTCGAGGCGAAGGTTGCGGTGGCGCACGAGGACGACGAGGTCACCGTCAGCCTCACCAGCGAGACCGACGACGCGCTGCTCACCGGGCGCCGGGGCGAGACCCGGCTCTCGATCCAGCACGTGCTGTCGCGCCTCGTGAACCCGCGCCGCGGACCGGGGGCCCACCTGCTGGTCGACGTCAACGGCTACTGGGCCGAGCGCAAGGAATCGCTGCTCGGTCGCGCGCGTGCGCTCGCCGCCGAGGCGATCGCCAGTGGCGACGAGGCCCTGACCGAGCCGCTCTCGCCCGAGGAGCGCCGCGTCATCCATCGCGCGCTCACGGCCGACGGCAGCGTGACCACCGAGTCGTACGGCGACGGCGTGCTCAAACGCATCGCCATCCGCCCGGCGATCAAGGGCTGATCCGAGGCAAGCCGGTCGTCGCGGGAGCGCCGCCCGGCGCTCCCATGACCGACACCATCGCCGCCATCTCCACGCCCCCGGGGCGCTCCGCGCTCGCGATCGTCCGGCTCTCCGGAGCCGACGCGGGCGCGATCGGCGATCGCGTGTTCCGCGGCTGGGGTCCGGGCGCGAGCCCGCTCGCCGACGCCCCGCCGCGTGCGCTGCGCCACGGCTCCGCCCACGACGCGTCCGGCGAGATGATCGACGAGTTGCTCGCGGTGGTCCTCCCCGCGCCCGCGTCCTACACCGGCGAGACCATGGTCGAGTTCACGTGCCACGGCGGCGACTGGTCCGCGCCGCGCCTGCTCGCGGCGCTGCTCGCGGCGGGCGCGCGCGCGGCGCGGGCCGGCGAATTCACCGAGCGCGCGTTCCTCAACGGCCGCATGGACCTCGCGCGCGCCGAGGCGGTCGCCGACGTGATCCACGCCGAGAGCGAACTCGCGCATCGCCTCGCCGCGCGCCAGGTCGCGGGCGCACTCTCGAGCGGATTGTCGAACGTGGCCGAGCCGTTGCGCGACCTGCTTGCCGAGGTCGAGGCGCGCGTCGACTTCGCCGAGGACGTGGGCGAGGCCACGTTGCCGCCCCACGTCGCCGAGGGTCTCGCTCGCGCTTCGGATGCGCTCGAGGACGTGCTGCGCGGCGCCGACCTCGGCCGCCGCGCCCGCGAAGGCGCGCGACTCGCGCTCGTCGGGCGGCCGAACGTCGGCAAGTCTTCGCTCTTCAACGCGCTCCTGGGAGAATCGCGCGCGCTGGTCGCGGAGATCGCGGGCACCACGCGCGACGCGGTGAGCGAACGTCTCGACCTCGGAGGCATCCCGGTGCGCCTGATCGACACGGCGGGCCTGCGCGAGGCGGAGGGCGACCAGGTGGTCGAGCGCCTCGGCATCGCGCGCACGCGCGAGGAGCTCCGCGCCGCGGACCTGGCGCTGCTCGTGCTCGACGCGTCCGCGCCGTGGACCGCCGCGGACGCGGAGGCCTGGGCGCTCGCCTCCGATCGACCCTGCGTGATCGCGTTCAACAAGAGCGACCTGCCGCGCGCGCTCGCCGCGCCGACCGCGCTCGCCACCGCCGCTTGCATCGAGGTGTCCGCCCACAGCGGGGAGGGCGTCGCGACGCTGCGGCGTGCGCTTGCCGCCGCGCTGGTCTCGGGCAGCAGCGAAGATCCCGCCTCCGCGCTCGTCACCAACGCGCGCCACATCGACGCGTTGCGGCGTGCGCAGCTGGCGATCGACGAGGCGCGCGATGCAGCCGCCGCGGCGCCCGGGGAGATCGTCGCGGGCGAGATCCGCGTCGCGCTCGCGGCACTCGGCGAAGTCACCGGCGAGGCCGTTGCACCCGACCTCCTGGCGCGCATCTTCGCGCGCTTCTGCATCGGAAAGTGAGCGTGGCGTCCGTGATCTTCGAACGCGCGAGTTACGACGTGATCGTGGTGGGCGGCGGCCACGCCGGTTGTGAGGCGGCACTTGCCGCCGCGCGCATGGGCCTGTCCGCCGCGCTGGTCACCGCGTCGGTCGACGCCACCGCGCGCCTGTCATGCAACCCGGCTGTCGGCGGACTCGCGAAGGGACACCTCGTGCGCGAGATCGATGCCCTCGGCGGCGTGATGGGCCGCGTGATCGATCGCGCGGGCATCCAGTTCCGCATGCTCAACAAGGGACGCGGTCCCGCGGTGTGGTCGCCGCGCGCGCAGGCGGATCGCGACCTCTACCCGGCCGCGATGGCCGCCGAGCTGCGCGCCGAGTCGCGCCTCGCGCTGATCGAAGCGATGGTCGAGGATCTCGTGTTCGACGAGCCGCGCTTCTCGTCCACCGGCGTGCTCGAACGCCGCGGCGTGATGCGCGGCGTCGTGCTCGAGGACGGGCGCACGCTTGCGGCGCCGCGCGTGGTGGTCACCCCGGGCACATTCATGAACGGCGTGATGCATTGCGGCACGCGCCAGGTCACCGGTGGTCGTCGCGGGGAACGCGCAAGCGCCGGGCTGTCGCCCGCATTGTTGCGCGCGGGGCTTCGCCTCGGCCGGCTCAAGACCGGGACGCCGCCGCGGCTCCATCGTGACTCGATCGCTTGGGACTCGCTCACCGTGCAGCGCGGCGATGATCCGCCGCTGCCGTTTTCGCACTGGGGCGATACGCCGGTCGCGAACCGCGCGGTCTGCCACCTCACGCACACCACCGAGGCGACGCACCGTTTCATCCGCGACAACCTGCACCTGTCGCCGATGTACAGCGGGCAGATCAAGGGCATCGGCCCGCGCTACTGTCCCTCGGTCGAGGACAAGGTCGTACGCTTCGCGGACAAGCCGCAGCACCTGCTCCACCTCGAGCCCGAGGGCCTGGCCGCCGAGGAGATCTACGTCAACGGCTTCTCGACCAGCCTGCCCGAGGAGGCGCAGCGGGCCGCAATCGCGACCGTGCCCGGCCTCGAAGATGCGGTCATGCTCCGACCCGGCTATGCCGTCGAGTACGACTTCGTGATCCCGACCCAGCTCAGCTCCGGCCTCGAGGTGCGCACCGTCGAGGGGCTCCATCTCGCCGGCCAGATCAACGGCACCTCGGGCTACGAGGAGGCCGCCGCCCAGGGCCTCGTGGCGGGTATCAATGCCGCGCTCGCCGTGCGCGGCGAGCCGGCGTTCCTTCCGCGGCGCGACGAGGCGTACCTCGCGGTCATGGTCGATGACCTCGTGACGCGGGGCACCGAGGAGCCGTATCGGCTCTTCACCTCGCAGGCCGAGTACCGGCTTCTGCTGCGTTACGACAACGCCGACGAACGGCTCTCGGCTTATGGAGCACGCTTTGGTCTGATCTCACAAACCAAACTACAGCAAGTGATTGCCAAGGTTGATCGAATTGGGGTCGAGGCTCGTCGCCTGGCCGCGACGCGCATCCCGACGGATCACCGCGCGGCGCTCGCCACCCGGATCGGCTCGGGCACCGACCTCCCAGCGGGCATGCATGCGCTCGGAGACCTGCTGACCCACGCGGGAGGCTCCTACGAACTTCTGCGCGAACACGGCCTCGCAGAACTCGGTCCGCTCGAGGGCGAGATGCTCGAGGTCCGGACCCGTTATGCCGGCTACCTGGAGCGCCAGGAGCGCCTCGTAGCCCGGCTCGCCGGCATGGAATCGACACCCATTCCCAGTGCTCTCTGGGACAGGGAATTGCGCGGTCTCTCGCGTGAGGCCCGCGAGAAGCTGCTCGAGGTGCGCCCGCTCACAGTGGGGCAGGCGGGCCGGATCCCGGGCGTCTCTCCCGCGGACGTGGCGGTCCTCCTGGTCCAACTCAAGGCCGGGTTGGCATCGCTGAGCGCTTCGCCTTCGTAGGTATCTTTAGGAAGCACGGCGGGCCGTCGCCGGGTTAATCTGCGGACATGAGATCCTCTCCCGCCAAGCCTCGCAATGATGACTCCGGACGCGCCGCCAGTGCGGAGAGCGTCCGGCAGCTCTCGTCCGGAGAGCGCTCCGTTCTTCGAAAACTGGCGTCCGAGTATGCCCTGACCCCGGAGGCTGCAGGCCCCATGCTGGCCTGTCTCGAAGCCTATCTCGAAGACTTGCTCCACTGGACTCAGGACAGCAATCTGGTGGCGCAGAACGATCTGGGGCGCCTTGCCAGTCGACATGTCGCGGAGTCCCTGGCCGTGCTTCCCCTGCTCGACCGCCTTGCTCCGAAGAGCGTCGTGGACGTCGGCAGCGGCGCCGGCTTTCCCGCGCTCCCGATCCAAATCGCCCGCCCCGAGCTCGCGGTGACCGTGGTGGAATCGCGCCGCCGAAAGGGATTGTTCCTCAAGCGCATTGTCGAGGGCCTCGATCTCCCCAACACCACGGTCATCGTCGGCCGCGCCGAGCGCCTCGCGGCCGATGGCGCCGGGCCCTTCGACGCAGCGACAGCCCGTGCCGTCGCCCTGATCGGCGAACTTTTGCCCTGGCTGACGCCGATCATTCGCCCCGGAGGCTACGCCGTGTTGTTCAAGGGGAGCTCGCACCCCGTGGAGCTGCTGGATTGGTCCAAGAGCGGAGACAAGAGCTGGACGCACCTGGAAACCGTGCCCGTCCCGGACCGCCATCTTCACTACGTGGTGTTTCAGCGCCTGGAGGCGTAGACCGCTCAAGAACACCCGTCCGAGGAGAGATTCGGGGCCCGATGTTCCACGTGGAACATCGAGCCTCTTTGATCTCCTGGCGAAGAGCCGTGGCGCCGTGGGTCGGGATGTTTCACGTGGAACAGCCCTGCGGAACATTCTCGTAGTGCCGCGTAAATGGCTGCAATCCAGCACGTTTTCAGAAGCACATTGACCGAGCCCGAACGCCCGAGTACCTTGAGCGCGCTCGTACGCCCGTTGAAACACAACCCTGGCCCCCGCAAGGACGTTCAAGGTCGATGGGTAAAGTGATCGCCGTCGCCAGCCAAAAAGGTGGCGTTGGAAAGACGACAACCGCAATCAACCTAAGCGCTTGTGCCGCTGAAGATGGCAAGCGGATCCTGCTGGTCGACATCGATCCCCAGGGCAACGCGGCCAGCGGCCTGGGCGTCAGTGTCGACGAGTCCCGCCCCACGCTCTACGAAGTCCTCGTCAACAGCCTACCGATCGAAGAGGCGATCCAGCGCGAGGTCCTGCCCAACCTGGATGTCCTGCCTTCGGGACAGAAACTCAGCGGCGCCGAAGTCGAACTGGTCGGCGTGATGGCCCGCGAGACCCGCTTTCGCCATGCGCTACAGCCGATTCGCGATGTCTACGACTACATCTTCGTCGATTGCCCGCCCTCGCTCGGCCTGTTGACGGTCAACACCTTGACCGCCGCCGACTCGGTCCTGATTCCCCTGCAGTGCGAGTACTATGCGCTCGAGGGCCTGACCCAGCTCGTGCGCACGATCCAGCTCGTGCAGGAGAATTTGAACCCGGGGCTCCGCATCGAGGGGGTGCTGCTGACGATGTTCGACTCGCGGCTCAATCTTTCGCAGCAGGTCGCGGACGAGGCTCGAAAGTTCTTCTCGGACCGGGTCTATACCACGGTCATCCCGCGAAACGTGCGCCTCAGCGAGGCTCCCAGCTTCGGAAAACCGATCATCCATTACGATGGAACATCCTCAGGGGCAGAGAGTTACCGCGCTCTGGCGCAGGAGGTCATTCACCATGACTAGAAAGGCTCTCGGCCGTGGCCTGGGCGCGCTGATTCCTGGCGCGCCGGGTCCGGGCGACGAAACGGAGGCTCCCAGCGGAGCCGTGGCGACCGACCTACCCGAAACCGGGGGACCTTCCCAGGGCTACGCCGCCTCCGAGGACACTCGCGAGCGAGTGCAGGAAATCCCGCTGGATCGTATCGTTCCCAACCCGAAGCAGCCTCGAATCGAGTTCACCGAGGATGCGCTAGCCGAGTTGGGGGAGTCGATTCGCGCCCAGGGCGTGCTCCAACCGGTGCTGGTTCGTCCTGCCGGCGACCATTTTCAACTGATCGCGGGGGAGCGCCGCTTCCGCGCGTCGCAACGCATCGGACTGGGGACCATTCCGGCGATCGTGCGCCAGGTGAGCGACGACGAGATCCTTGAAATCGCGCTCATCGAGAACCTCCAGCGCGAGGATCTCAACGCGATCGAAGAGGCCCTCGGTTATCAGCGCATGATCGAGGAGTTGAAGTACACGCACGAGCGCCTGAGTGAGCGCGTGGGAAAGAACCGCACTTCGATCACGAATGCGCTGCGCTTGCTCACGCTTCCCGCGTCGGTACAGTCGATGGTTTCACGTGGAACATTGACCGCGGGCCATGGCCGCGCACTTCTCGGCTTGCCTTCCGGCGCCGAGATCGAAGCCAGCGCGCGCTACGTGTCGGACATGGGTCTCAGCGTTCGCAAAACCGAGGCGCTGGTCGCGCGCAAGATGCGTCGCAAGATCTCCTCGCGCAGGAGCCGCGGCGGCGACGGCGCGTCACAAGCCGCTGTGGATGCGGTTTCTAGCACTTACGCGGAGTGGACAAACGAACTCCGTCGGAAACTCGCGACCCAGGTCCGTATCGTGCCCGTGGGGAGCACGGATCGCGGACAGATCGAGATCGAGTACTACAACGAGACCGATCTCGAGCGCCTGCTCGAGAACCTGGGAGTCCTCTGATGACCAACGACACGAAGAACCCGGCGCGGGGGAGGTCCCTCGCTCAACGCGTCGCAGCGAAGGCGCTCGGCCTCGATCCCACGGAGATGGATTCCTCGGAGTCGCGCGGCGGTCTGAAGAATCCGTTCGCGCGGGGCCGGGAGGACGCGAGCGACGACGATGACATCGTCACCAACTGCCACATCGGGGTGGGGTCGAGCTTCCGCGGGACCCTGATGATCGAGGGCACGCTGCTGGTGGACGGCGATTTCGAAGGGGACATCCTCAACTGTGACCGCATCATCGTGGGACCGTACGGACACGTCCGAGCGGATGTGCATGTGCGCGAGGCGATTGTCGGGGGGGTCTTCGACGGCGGAATCCAGGCCGAGGAGCGGATTGACCTCCTCCGGGGTGCCCGCGTGCGCGGGGACCTGACCTCGCACGCGATCGTGATCGATGAAGGGGTCCGCTTCTCAGGGCGCTGCACCATGCTGGACGAGAACCCCAACAATGAGCCGGGAGGCATGGCGGGCTCGGGCGGAGCTTCGGCTGGGGTTGGCGGGGCAAGTCGCGGCGGGACTCCACGTTCCGCTTAAGCCAAGCGCGACGGTGGATAACGTACGGCCGCGGTGACTTTGTGCAACTGATTGTATAACAATGGTTTCAGAGATCTAGAATCACCGCTGCGCAGAGTTGCGCACCCTTATCCACAGCGCGGTCGTCGGGCTTTCGGTCGGCGCTAGCGGGTCATAAACGACAGGTCCATCTCCGTCCATCCGTTGTTCTCCCAACGGAAAAGCGTCTCGCGGTGGGTCTTCTCGGTGGGGTGATAGACGAATTCGTAGTTCACGCCGCCCCCGGAGCGGTGCGTGTAGATCGGTTTCTTCTCGAGGACCAGGGGACGCGTCACCCGCTCGAGCTTCATCGGGCCGGAGGGGCCGTCGAAGACGATCAGCTCGCGCACGCCGTGATCGCGCGGATCGGGCTCGCCCGTGGTGTGCTCCGTGACCTTGAACTTGCGCTGGATCTGGCCCACCATCGCTTCCCACTTCTCGTCGGTCATGGCATTTCTCCTCAAACCTAGATTTGGTGCGCATTTGAATGCGCTCGACCGGACAGCCTTTCCTTGACCCGCCCGGCGGCCCCCCGGATAATCCGGCCGTTCCGGTGAAGGTGGTCCGGTGGGCGATCGCCCGCCCCGGCAGCCGTCCCCGCCCCCGACTGATGAGGATATCCATGCAAGGACTGCCCACCAACCCCGCGCTGGCCTCGCTGGCGAAAGAGCTGATTCAGCACCTCTTCGTCTCCGACCCGGTCTACGCCACCGCGATGGGGGACCACGGACTGGATCATATGCTCCCGGCCTACGATAAGGACGGTCGTCGCAAGGCCGCCGGCGGCCTGACCTCCTTGCTCGAGCGCCTCGAAGGCGTCTCCGAGGACGGACTCGACGCGGAGGACCGGCTCGACCTCAAGATCCTGACCAACGGCGCCCGCGCCGCCCTGTTCGAGCTCGAGGACGAGCGCCCCTGGCAGTATGACCCGAATTTCTACATTCGCCAGGCCGGCGAGGGCGTCTCGACGCTACTCAAGCGTGAGTTCGCGGCGGCGGCGGTGCGGTACGAGAACGCGATCCGCCGCATCGAGCAGTTCCAGGGGTTCTTCACGCAGGCGACGCTCAACCTGGTGCGCGTGCCCAAGCCCCACGTCGCGGTCGGGCTGTTGCAGGTCGACGGGCTGTCGCAGTTCCTCGAGGAGACGTTCCTCGCGCAGGTTGACGCCCAGGCGCCGGCGCTCTCCGAGCGCGCGCGCAAGGCGGTCGACGAAGCGACCACCGCGCTGGTCGCGTTCGAGAAGCACCTCAAGGCGCTCGGCCACAAGCCGGGCGGCGACTGGCGCCTCGGCGAGGAACTGTACGCCGAGAAGCTCGAGCTCGCGCTGGTCGCGGGCCTCACGCCGACGAAGCTCTCCGAGTGGGCGTACAGCGTCCTGGCCGTGCAGAAGAAGCGCATGGAAGAGGTCGCCTCGCAGATGGGCGTGGCGTCGGTGAAGGCCGCGCTCGCCCAGCTCGAGAAGGACAAGCCCGGCCGCGAGGACCTGCTGGCGCGCTGCAAGGAGTACTGCGTCGAGCTCGAGGCCTTCCTGCGCGCGAACGACCTCGTGACCATGCCCGAGAAGGTCGACCTCAAGGTCGAGCTCACGCCCGAGTTCAATCGCGGCGTGCCGGGAGCGTCTTGCGACCCGCCGGGCGTGCTCGAGTCCCACCTGCCGACATTCTTCTACGTGACGCCCGTCCCGGACTCGTGGACCGCCGAGCAGACCGACGACTACCTGAGGGAGTACAACCTGTGGCAGTTGCGCATCCTCGCGGCGCACGAGGCATTGCCCGGTCACTACCTCCAGCTGTGGCACGCGAACCAGGGCGGGCGCCTGGTCCCGACTGCGCTCTGGAACGGCGCGTTCGCCGAGGGCTGGGCGGTCTACTCGGAGCAGCTCATGCTCGAGGCGGGACTGAATCACGATCCACGTCATGAGCTGGGCCAGCTCAAGTTCTGGCAGCGCGCCGTGCTCAACACGATCATCGACGTCGGCCTGCACGCCGGCAACATGACCGAGGAAGAGGCGCTGCGCCTGCTGCTCGAAGAGGGCTACCAGACGAAGAAGGTGGCGGAGGAGAAGATCCGCCGCGCGCAGGTCTCGTCGGTGCAGCTCTCGACGTACTTCGTCGGATGGCAGCAGATCCTCAAGCTGCGCGAGGAACAGAAGGCCGCGAAGGGCGCCGCCTTCCACCTGCGCGAGTTCAACGACGCACTGCTGTCGCACGGAACGCCGCCGCTGCCGTACTTGCGCGACGTGTTCTTCAGCAGCGAAGCGCCGGTCAGCGGACGCGGCTAGTCCCGAGCGCTCTACCCGCCAGCCCGGCGCGGAGGGCCCCATGGGCCTGAATCGCGCACGACTCACCGAGATTGCCAGCGACGCCTTCTCCTCCTTGAAGCGGCGCCCGCGGCTGGCATTCCTCGGAGCCTGCCTCGCCGTGGTGTTCGCATCGTCGTGGGGCACGCAGCGCTTCGCCGACCAGCTGCTGTCCTCCCTGCCCGGGAGCGATGCGCCGGTCCCGCCGACGCCGCTCACCGAGGCCGAACTCCAGCGCCAGATCGATGAGGCCCAACGCATCAACGCGGAGTTGCGCGCGAACCGCGAGACGCAGGCGTACGGCATGCAACATGCGGGCGCGCTCCTGGGCGACTCGCTCGGCATGCCCGACGGCGCGCCGCTGCGGCCCGCGATCACGTCGGGTGGGATCGCCAACGCTCCGGACCCGAACGCGTTCGTCGCGGTCGACGATCCCGCGGAACCGATCTACACCGTGAAGGCCGCGTTCCCCGAGCTCGCCCGCCAGGCCGGTCTCGAGGGCACGGTCGTGGTGCAGGCGCTGGTCGGTGCCGACGGTCGCGTGCGCGAGACGCGCGTGGTCAAGTCGATCCCGATGCTCAACGGCGCCGCGCAGGACGCGGTGCGCCAGTGGCGCTTCAAGCCCGCGGCCACGAGCGGGCAGCCCGTGGCCACGTGGGTGAGCGTGCCGATGGCGTTCAAGAAATAATCGCTCAGCGGAACTCCGGCCGGAACACGTACCCGTCCTGCGCCATGTGTACGATCAGCGCGCAGGGTTCGAAGCGCGCGCCATGCACCTGCGCGAGCGCGCGCAGCCGCTCGGCGACAACCGTGGGGCCGAGCGTGTCGGCGTAGCGCATGAGCCCGCCGCGGAACGGCGGGAAGCCCGTGCCCATGATCATCGCGAGATCCACCTGCGCGGGCGACTCCACGACCTGCTCCTCGAGGCAGCGCGCGGCCTCGTTGATCATCGCGAGCGTCATGCGCTCGCGCCATGCCGCCGGCCCGGCGGTGATCACGTCGCGCGACGGGCGATCGGCCAGCGGATAGACCGCCGGGTCGGGCGTGCCCGTGCCCTCCCGGTAGCGATAGAAGCCGAGCCCGCCCTTCTTGCCGACGCGCCCGCCCGCGACCATCGCCTCGAGCACGCCCGCCGGATCGACGCGATCGCCGAACGCGGCGCCCAGGATGTGCGAGACCTTGTCCGCGACGTCGAGCCCGATCTCATCGAGCAGGCGGAGCGGTCCCATCGGCATGCCGAAGTCCACCATCGCCTGGTCGAGCGTCTCGATGTGCACGCCCTCGCGGAACAGGTGGAGGCCCTCGTTGAGGTAGGGCATGAGGATGCGGTTGACGAGGAAGCCGGGCGCGTTCTTGACCACGACCGGCGTCTTGCCGAGCCGGCGCGCGAGCGCGAGCGCGGTCTCGGTCGCCGCGGGCGACGTGCGCGCGCCCACGATGATCTCGACCAGCGGCATGCGGTCGACCGGGTTGAAGAAGTGGAGCCCCGCGAGGCGCCCGGGGTCCGCCATGCGCGACGCCATCGCGTCGACGTCGAGCGACGACGTATTGGTCAGCAGGATCGCATGCGCGGGAAGACGGGCCTCGACCTCGGCGAGCACGGCCTGCTTGACCTCCAGCTTCTCGACGATCGCCTCGATCACGGCGTCGAGGCGCGAGAAGCCCGCGTAGTCGGTGCCGCCCGCGATCAGGCGCAACTTGCGATCGCGCTCCGCCGGCTTGAGGCGGCGGCGGCGCACGCGGCGCTGGTAGAGATCGTAGGCCGCCTTCAGTCCCTTGCCGACGGCATCGGGCGCCACGTCCTTGAGCCGCGCCGGGATTCCGGAGTCCGAGAGCGCGAACGCGATGCCGCCGCCCATCACCCCCGCGCCGAGCACGCCGACCGCATGCACGTCCACGGCGCTGGGCGTCGGGGGATCCTTCTTTGCGCCCTCGGTGAGGAAGAAGATCGAGAGCAGGTTCTTGTGCTCGGGCGTGACCAGGAGCTCGCCGACCGCGCGCGCCTCGAGCGCGAGCGCCTCTTCGACCGGACCGCGACTGGTGTGCGGCAGGATCTCGAGCACCTTGAGCGGCGCCGGGTAGTGGCCGTGGGTCTCGCGCAACACGCTCTTCTTCGCTTGCGCGAACACGAACGCGCGGCCGAGCGGGTTGCCCTCGAGCGCCCATGCGGGCGGGCCGGCGCGGCGGCGCTTGCGCTCGGTGCGCACGCGCTGGAACGCCGCGGCATCGAGCCGCGTCGACAGCCAACGCATCGCGCGCGGAACGAAGTCCTCGCGCGGCAGCACGTCGTCCACCAGGCCGAGCTTGAACGCGCGCAACGCGTCGACCGTCTTGCCCGTCAGGATCAGGTCGAGCGCCGCGGGGACGCCGATCAGGCGCGGCAATCGCGTCGAGCCGCCGAAGCCGGGGAGGATTCCGAGCCGCACCTCGGGCAGGCCGAGGAACGTGCGCTCGAAATCCGAAGCCACGCGGTAGCGGCACGCCAACGCGAGCTCGGTGCCGCCGCCGAGACACAGGCCGTCGATCGCGGCGAGCGTCGGGACAGCGAGCGTCGCGAGGCGCTGGAAGATCAACTGGCCGCGCGCGGCCTTCATCGCGCCCTCGTCCGGACTCTGGATTGCCTGGATCTCGCGCACGTCGGCGCCGGCGACGAACGTGCGCGGCTTGCCGCTCGTGATCACCAGGCCCGAGATGCCGAAGTGAGGAATGCGCTCGAGCTGCGCGCCGAGCTCGTCGAGCGCCTCGGCTGAAAGCACGTTGACCTTCTGCTCGGGCGCATCGATCGCGAGCACGCCGATCGCGCCGCCCCCCGGCGTCTCGAAGCGCCACAGGCTGGGCGCGAGCGTGCCGGCAGCGGCGGGCTCGGGCGCGATCACGCGGCCTCCGGCATCGACTCGACGACCACCGCCGCGCCCTGGCCGCCGCCGACGCACAGCGTGGCGAGGCCGAGTCCGCCGCCGCGACGGCGCAACTCCTTGAGCAGCGTGAGCACGATGCGCGTCCCGCTCACACCCACCGGGTGGCCGAGCGCGATCGCGCCGCCGTTGACGTTGAGCTTCGCGGGGTCGATCGCGCCGATCGCCTTGCCCAGGCCGAGCTTCTCGCGCGCGAACGCGTCGCTCTCGAACGCGGCGAGGCAGGCGAGCACCTGCGCGGCGAATGCCTCGTTGATCTCGATCAGCGCGATGTCGTCGAGCGTGACGCCCGCGCGCGCGAGCGCCACGGGCGTGGCGTACACCGGCCCGAGCCCCATGCGCTCGGGGTCGAGGCCGGCGAACGCGAACGAGCGCAGGCGCCCGAGCGGGTGATAGCCCTCGGCGCGTGCGCGCTCTTCGTCCATCACCAGCACGGCGGCGGCGCCGTCGGTGATCGGGCAGGCGTTGCCCACGGTGACCGTGCCGTGGCGGCGGTCGAAGAACGGCCTGAGCTTCGCGAGCTGCTCGAGCGTCTGTTCGCGGCGCGGGCCAACGTCCTCGACCACCGGAGCGAACGTGGGCGCCGGATAGACGGGGATGACCTCGTCCTTGAAACGGCCCTCGTCCCACGCGGCGATCGTGCGACGATGGGATTCGAGCGCGAACACATCCTGCGCCTCCCGCGGAATCGCGAACTCGCGCGCGAGGACCTCGGCGGTCTGGCCCATGTTGAGCCCGCTCACCGGATCGTTCAGCCCCTCGAGGATCGCAATGCGGGGCTGGAGCGCGGCGGGCTTGAGCCCGAGAAACGGCGCGAGCTTCGCGGGCAGGGACCTGCCGCGCGCCGAGGCCGCGAACGCCTCCGCCAGGTCGTGGCCGAACATCAGCGGATAGTTCGACATCGACTCGGTGCCGCCGGCGATGATCGCGTGCGCCGCGCCCGCGCCGATCTTGTACGCGGCCTGGGCGATCGACTCGATGCCCGACGCGCAATTGCGGTGCACGGTGAACGCGGGCACGCTCTTCGGCACGCCGGCCTCGAGCGCGGACACGCGCCCGATGTTCGCGGCGTCCGCGGGCGTGCCGCAATTGCCGAGCACGACTTCATCGAGCCTCGCGGGATCGAAGCCGGTGCGCGCGAGCAGCTCCTGCACCGCGACGCGGCCGAGCTCGGCTGCGGGAACGTCCTTGAACGCCGCACCGGCCTTGGCGAACGGCGTGCGCAGTCCGTCCACGATCACGATGCTCCGGCCGTTGGTCCCGTCGATACCGATCGCCATGGAACCTCAGTGCGTCCGGCGCAGGAGCACTTGCGCGTCCGCCTTGTACTCGGGGTCGAAGGGACTCTGCCGCGGGCACGCGAGCGCGCGGGTCAGCTGCTCGCGCGCCTTGTCCTTGAGCCCGAGATCGAGATAGGTCCGCCCGAGTTCGAGGCGGTGGTTCGCATGGTCGGGATTGAGCGCGATCGCCTTCTCGAACAGGGTGACCGCGTTGTTCATGGACGCGCCCTCGGGCACGCCGCCGAAGATGACCCTTGCCGCCGCTTTCTCGAAGAACGACAGCTCGGCGATCGCGCGGTTCCAGCGCGCCAGCACGTGGTACGCGCGATCCGATTGCGGGTTGATCGCGAGCGCTTTGTCGGCCTCGAGCTTGACCTCGTTCGCCATCCGGATCTTGGCCTTGCCGCCCTGGAACAGCGCAAAGCGGCCGAGCGAGGACGCGAGCTCGATATGGCCCTCGTAGGCGCCCGGCTCGAGGGCGACGGCCCGGCGCGCGGCGCGAACCGCCTCGGCGAACGCGGCCTCGGCGCGCTTCTTGTCATGATCGAACTGGGCGCGGTCCCCGGCGTCGCCGGCGGCGTGGGCGAGGCGCCACCACAACTCGAACGAGGTGGAGTCGATCGCCGCCGCCTTGCGGTACTCGCCGTAGGCGCTGTAGACGTCGAACGCGCGCTCGGCCGTCTTGCCGCGCTCGAGCGCGAGCGCCGCCCCGGGGCTGGCGGCGGCCATCCCGGGCGCACAGACGAGCGCCACGAAGCCAAGTGCCAGAGTAAACGCGGATCGGATGGAACGCATGGAGGCCCTCCCGGCGCGACTGTTTCAAGCGCGAGGTGTGGCGTCAAGGCCCTTGGCGCGGGGCGGGGCGGGTTCTATGGTGGACGCACCTCGAACCGAGCGGAGGACGGTTGGCGTTCACGACCCTGGTCGAATTGTACCGAGCGGCGTTTCGCGACCACCCGAGGCCCGATGCGTTTCGCCACAAGGTCTCGGGCGCGTGGCAGGACGTCTCCTCCGCCGATGCGCAGCGCACGATCGAGCGCCTCGCCGCCGCGTTGTCCGCGCGCGGCATCGCGCCCGCGGACCGGGTGGCGATCCTGGCGGAAAACCGCCTCGAATGGGCGCTCGGCGACTTCGGCATCCTGACCGCGGGCGCGGCGACGGTGCCGATCTACGCCACGCTCACCGCCGCCCAGGTGCGCCACATCCTCCACGACTCCGAGTCCAGGCTCGTCCTCGTCTCGACGGCGACCCAGCTCGCGAAGGTGCGCTCGATCGCCGGCGAGCTGCCCGCGCTCAAGGCGGCGATCCTGATGGACCCCGCCCAGGGCGAAGCAATCGGTGCCGTGACGTGGGATGCCCTGATCGCCGAAGGGGCCGCCGCGCTCGCCGCGGATCCGGCGTTGGCGACCCGGCTCGGCGACGCGGTCACGCCGGAGTCGATCGCCACGCTGATCTACACCTCGGGCACGACGGGCGTGCCCAAGGGCGTGATGCTGACCCATGCGAACCTCGCCTCGAACGTGCGCGACGGCCTCCTCGAGTTCGAGATCTCGCCCGCCGACTCGGCGCTCTCGGTCTTGCCGCTGTCGCACATCTTCGAGCGCATGGCCGGGCACTACACGATGATCTCGCGCGCGGTCAGTGTGGCCTACGCCGAGAGCGTGGAGGCGTTCGCCGCCAACCTGCAGGAGGTCCGGCCCACGGTCGTGTTCGCGGTGCCGCGCCTGTTCGAGCGCATCTACGGTCGCGTGGTCGACAGCGCGCACGCGGGCGGGCCGCTCCCGCGCGCGATCTTCCTGCGCGCGCAGGCGGTGGCGCTGCGCTGGGCGCGGCTGTTCGTCGCGCGCAAATCGATCCCGCCGTGGCTCGCGCTCCAGCACGCGCTCTTCGACAAGCTCGTGTACTCGAAGCTGCGCGCGCGCATGGGCGGGCGCATCCGGTTCTTCGTCTCCGGCGGTGCGCCACTCGGGGCCGAGATCGCGGAGTTCTTCCTGGGCGCGGGGCTGCCCGTGCTCGAGGGCTACGGTTTGACCGAGACCTCGCCCGTGATCGCGGTCAACCGACCTGCCCGCAACAAGCCCGGCACGGTCGGCCCGCCGATCGCGAACGTGGTCGTGCGCATCGCCGAGGACGGCGAAATCCTGGTGCAGGGGCCCGGCGTGATGAAGGGCTACTTCCACCTCCCGGGCGAGACCGAGGCGGCGATAACGGGCGGCTGGTTCCACACCGGCGACATCGGCCACCTCGACGAGGACGGACACCTCGTGATCACCGACCGCAAGAAGGACCTGCTGGTCACCGCGGGCGGCAAGAACATCGCGCCCCAGCCGATCGAGAACGCGCTCAAGACCAGCAAGTACATCGCCGAGGCGGTGCTGATCGGCGACCAGCGCCCGTTCATCAGCGCGCTGATCGTGCCCAACTTCGAGCAACTCGAGACCTACGCGCGCGCGAAGGGCATCTCGTACGTCGAGCGTCAGGACCTCGTGAAACACCCGGCCATCGTCGAATTCATGCAGAGCGAGATCATGACGCTCACGAAGGACCTCGCGCGCTTCGAACAGATCAAGCGCTTCCGCCTGCTCGAGCGGGAATTCTCGCAGGACCAGGGTGAGCTGACCCCCACGCTCAAGGTGCGCCGCAAGATCGTGGCCCAGCACTACGCGCATGAAATCGACGCGCTCTACGCCGGGCACGAGACTCCGGGCCCGGCTCCGCACGACCCGGATTCGAGCGCGGGGAGGACGCCATGAAGAGCTCGCGCCGGGCGCGCTGCCTGGGGATCGCCACGCTGATGCTGTGCGCGCCCGCACTCGCACGCGCAGCCGGCTACGGGCTGTACGAACAGGGCGCGCGTGCGACCGGACAGGCGGGCGCGTTCACCGCGCGTGCCGATGATCCCTCGTCGATCTATTTCAACCCGGCTGGACTGTCGCGCATCGATGGCAAGGAGCTGCTTCTGTCGCCGAACCTGATCCTCTACAAGACCGAATTCGCCGGCGTCGACCCGAACCCGGGTTATGGCGTGCATGAGAACACGCGCACCGAGGCGTTCGTGCCGATGGCCGGTTATTATGCGCAGGGCATCGGGCGCAAGGCCTCTGCGGGCATCGGGATCTACAACCCGTACGGTCTCGAGGTCGAGTGGGCGATGCCGTTGTTCTACTCGGGGCGCTTTATCTCCACGCACTCGAAGATCACGCCGTTCTTCTTCGTGCCCACGGTCGCGGTCACGCTCAACGATCGCCTGCGCGTGGGGGCGGGCGCGAACCTCGTGGTCTCGCACGTCGAGCTCGCGCGCCACATCGCGGCGTACGATCCGTACCTCGAGGCGACGGTGGACGTCGGGCGGGTCGCTCTCACGAGCGAGAGCACCTTCGGCGCGGGCTACAACCTGGGCGTGCAGTGGTGGCCGCCCGGCCGCTGCAAGTTCGGCGCAACCTACCGGAGCCGCGTCGGGATCGAATACACGGGGCGCGCCGACTTCGCGCAGGCCCCCTCGGGCGACCCGCTGTTCGATCCCATCGTGGCAGCCGCGTTCCCGCCCGACCAGCGGGTGGCGACGTCGATCCCGTTCCCCGCCCAGGGGTCGCTCGGTATCGCCTACCAATCGTGCCCGTCGTGGGCGTTCGAGGCCGACCTCAATCTCACGTGGTGGAGCACATTCGACCGGCTCGAGGTCGCATTCGAGCAGACGCCATCGGCGAACTTCACTCAGATCGAAGACTGGAAGGACGTGGTCAACGTGCGCGTCGGGACCGAGTATCGCAGGGGCGGCACGGCGGCATGGTCGTACCGCGCCGGCTACTACTTCGACCAGACGCCGCAACCGCGCGCCAGCCTCGGCCCGCTGCTCCCCGACTCCGACCGCCACGGCGTCTCGCTCGGGTTCGGCCGCGACGGGCGCAACGTTTCCGTGAACGGCTACGCGCTGTGGTTGATCGTGCCCGACCGCTCGACCGAGGGCGAGAATCGCGACGGCTACGACGGCACCTACTCGACCGGAACGTTTCTCTCGGGGCTGAGCCTCGGGTTCCACTTCCACTAGCCGCGCGAGGAGGATCGCCATGCGCATCGATCGCACCCGGTATGCCAGCGCGGCTGCGCTGCTCGTCCTGCTGGCCTCTGGATGTGCAAAGCTCGACCCGATCGCGCCGCCCGCATCGAGCACCGGCGAAGCCGACTTTTCGAGCTACGTCGCGATCGGCACCAGCGTCTCGATGGGCATCCGGTCGGGCGGGTTGCTGGCCCAGAACCAGGTCACGTCCGTGCCCCGGCTGATCGCGCGCCAGGCGCGGGCGAACGGCGGCGGGTTCAGCCAGCCTTTGTGCGGGGAGCCCGGACTGCCGAACCTGATCACGCTGGTCTCGCTCTCGCCGCTCACGTTCAGCACGCTTCCAGGCACGCCGCCGTCCGCGCCCTACAATGCGCGCCCGCCGGACGGCTACGACAATCTCGCGATCTCCGGGGCGGGCGTCGCCGCAGCGATCGCGCAGGAGACCGGCGTACCCTACTTCGACTTCGTGCTCCAGGGGCACGGCGCAATGCTCAGGCAGTGCATCGCGCAGAACCCGACGTTCATCACCGTCGAACTGGGCGCGAACGAGGCCGTGCGCCCCGTGCTCCGCGGTGGCGACCCCACGGCCATCACTCCGGTACCGGTGTTCGCCACGCTCTACACGCAGCTCATGGACTCGCTCGCCGCCGGCGCGCCGAACGCCCGCCTCGCGCTCTCGAACATCCCGCCGATCACGCTCATCCCCTACGCGGCCACCGTACCGCCCGTGGCGCAGGCGCCGATCGGCCCGGGCGGCGCGCTCGTGCCCGTGCGCCTGCGCGACGGCGCGGGGCTGCTGCCCGACGGCACGCTCATCCTCCTGACAGCGATCCCCTTGATCCAGGCGCATTACGGCTTTCCATCGCCGGCGCCGCCGTTGCCCGACAGCCTCGTGATCACGCTCGCCGAGCGCGCGGCGATCGAGAGCGCGGTCCAGGGCTACAACGCCGTGATCGCCTCCGAGGCCCAGGCCCGGGGCGCGGCACTGGTCGACGAGTACACGACCTATGACCGCATCAACCATGACGGCGTCGTGATCGGGGGCGTGCGCTACACGACCGCGTTCCTCACGGGCGGGCTGTTCAGCCTCGATGGCATCCATCCGACCGCGCTGGGCTCGGGCATCCTCGCCAATGTGTTCCTCGAGGCGATCAACCGGCGCTACGGGGCGCACATCCTCCCGGTCGATCTCGCCAGGCTGGCGCACACGTCGAATCGCCCGGGTCTCGTGCTGGAGGCGAACTGAGCGGCGAGTCCGGGGCAACGGCGGCGGCAAGGGCGCGCGCGGGGTTCCTGTGCGTCATCGCCGCCACCATGCTGTGGGGCACGAGCGCGACGCTCGCGCGCTGGACCATGAAGCACGACGTGCCGCCGCTGACCGTGGTCGAGCTCCGGCTCGCGATCTCGGTCGTCCTCCTGGCAGGGATCTTCGCGCTGTTTCGGCCGGCGCTGTTCCGGATCGGGCGCGGCGACGTGCTGCCGCTGCTCCTGCTGGGCACGTTCGGCATCGCGGCCGTGCAGGGTTCGTATTACACGAACGTCAGCTGGGTGGGCGTCAACCTGGCCATCCTGCTGCAATATCTCGCGCCCACGCTCGTGGTCGCGTACGAGGCCCTCGCCGCGCGGCGCTCGCCGCGGCCGCTCGAACTGGTGGCGCTCGCCTGCGCGACGCTCGGCGTGGCGCTGCTGGTGCTCGCCGATGGCGCGGCGGTCGCGCGCGCGAACCCGAGGGGGATCGCGCTCGGGCTCGCATCGGCGCTGTTCTTCGCCTTTTACATTGTATACGCGAAACGGCTGCTCGCGCGGCTGTCGCCCTACACGGTGCTGTTCTACGGATTCCTGGTGGCGACGCTGTTCTGGATGGTCTTTCATCCGCCCGGGATCATCGTGGCCGCGCACTACGATGCGCGCGCGTGGGGGCTGTTCCTGGTGATCGCGCTCGGCTCGGCGCTGGTGCCGTTCGGGCTGTTCTACGCGGGGTTGGCGCGCCTCGATGCCTCGCGCGCCGGGATCGTGGCGCTACTCGAGCCGATCGTGGCGATCGGGTCGTCGGCGTTGTGGCTGAGGGAAGGTTTGACGCTTTCGCAAGCGGTGGGCGCCGCGCTCATCCTGTTGGGCGTCGGACTCTCCACCCGAACGAGCCGCTAGAAACTAGGACTTCGTGCCCCGCCGCGAGATATAGAAGACGACCGCCAGCAGCGCCCCGCCGAAGATCAGCTTGGGCATCATCCCCGACTGCGGATCGAACACCGAGATCAGCCAGACGGTGATCAGGTCCCAGAGCGAAGCGGCCTCGCGGCCCATGGCATGGAAGAATTCGCTGATTCCCTGCACGGTCTACCCCCGATGGGCGAGTTCGGTCTCGCCGTGAGGCACGGCGCCGTCGGGACCCAGGACCCGGACGGGCTTCTGGGTCTGCCACTCGAGCGTGCTCGCCGAGCGCTTGAGCACTTCCGCGCTCGCCGCGGTCAGGACCGTGCGCCAGCCACCCTTGTCCGGCTCCCAGAGTTGCAATTCGTAGCGGCGCAAGCCGGCCTCCTGACGGTATCGGCCGGGGATGCTCCATCCTTGAGCGGGCGGGGCCCCGGGCCGGGTCACATTAGAGCGCATCCCCTGACGCCGCAAGGGGCTTGGCCGGGGCCAGTGCGCCCGCTGGGCAGCCGCTCGGGCGCGGCCCACATACTCGAGCAGGTCCGAGGCCGTCCGGGTCGAGGCCGCCAGCATCATGACCACCGGCGTGAAGAACCCGATCCCGGGCGACTTCGCCCCGTTGACCCACAGGGTGACGGCCAACAGGCCGAGCACGTACGCCGGCACGCGCATCAGCGTGCGCACCAGCATGACCACGTTGATGAGCGCATGGATCACGGCCGGCATGTGCGGGCCCGTGACCGGCACGAGGAACGCGAGCGAAGACCGTGGCGTTCCTCCGATCCAGCGCTGGACGCGCAGTATATACTCGCCGCTCGCCGAAGGACCAAGCCGGCTTCCACCGCGGAGACCCTCGTGACGCACACCCGGACCCTGCTCGCGCTTCTCGTTCTTGCCGCGCTTGCCTCGGGCTGCGCGCCCACCGGCGGCGCGGTCGCCCAGCGTGCGCCCGGGCCGGGCGGCGCCGAAGCCTCGTGGCCCGACTCGCTGCGCGAGCGCGACCCCGGCGCGACCCTGCGCGGCATGCTCGTGGTCACGCAGAACTCGGGCAGTGCGGTCGCGTTCCTGAACCCCGACACGCGCCGCGTCTTCGCCTACGCGCGCGTGGGCTTCAATCCGCGCGAACTCGCAGTCTCGCCCGACCAGCGCCGGATCTACGTCGTGAACTACGACGGCGGCCAGTTCGGCGCGGGGACGATCTCCGTGCTCTCGACGTCGTCGCGGCAGGAGATCGACCGGCTGGACTTCTATCCCTATGGACGGTTCCACGGGCTGGCCTGCGCGCGCTCCGGCGTGTACCTCTACGCCGCCTCGGAGACGCGCCGCTCGGTGCTCGAGATCAACCTGCTGTCGCGCCAAATTGACCGTACGTTCGTGCTGCCTCACGGCGTCCCGCACGAGGTCGCGCTCGACCCGAGCGAGACCCGCCTGTACGTCACCGACGCCAACGGTCCGACGCTGTTCGCCGTGAACCTGACCGGTGGCGACGTGCAGGAGACCCGCGTCCGCTCCGGGCCCGAGGCGGTCGTGGTCGCGCCCGACGGGTCGGCAGTATGGGTCGCGAACCGCGACGACGGCACGGTCAGCGTGCTCGATCCCTACACGCTCGGTTCGCTCGCGGTGCTCAACGCGGGGCGCGCGCCCGTGCGCATCGCACTCTCGGCCGACGGGAGCCGCGCCTACGTGGTCAACGCGGGCGAGGGCTCGGTGGCCTACTTCGACGCGCGAACGCGCGTGCGGCTCGGGAGCATCCCGGTCGGGACCTACCCGCTGGGCATCGCGCTGGACTCGGACGGCAGGCGCGCGTACGTCGCCTCGACGCGCGACGACGAGCTTTCAGTCATCGACCTCGCGTCCAACACGGTGAGCGATCGTATCCGCGTGGGGCCCGAGCCGTTCGGGCTGGCGTGGGTGGACGGCGGGCGTTAGGCGTAACCGGTTCTGCCCGTCAACAAACTCGATTACCGCCCATCCGTGAGTATGAGCGGTGGACCCCTAAACACAGGCCGGGGAAGCCTCGAGGGCGCCTGCCATCCCCTACGAGCAGGGCGCGCGCAACTACGGAAGCAGGACGACTCGCGTGGAAACCCGCTGCCCGCTCGCGACGAGCTGAGCAAAATAGACACCGCTGCCCAGCCGACTGCCATCGGAAGAGGTCGAACTCCAGCTCGCGATGTGACCCCCCGAAGGAAGGTCCTCGTCCAGGGCCGTCCCGACAAGAGCTCCGCCTGCGTTGTAGATCCGCAGAGTCACTCGCCCATCACGCGGAGTTTCGAAGACGAACCGCACCGGAATCGAGCGCGGCATCGGATTTCGCTGCACGGAACAGGCCAGCCCAGAAGCTCCGGTCCCGGGCGCGACACCAGCCAGGTTCGGCAGGCCCACGTGAAAATTGTCGAACGTGCCGCCGGTGGCGGCCTTCAACCCCGGAGAAATGCTAAAGTTCGTGCCGCTGTTGAGCTGAAGATAGACAGCTGCCGTCGTAATCGGTCGACTCATCCTCAGGACCCAGTCTGTGTCATTCCAATAGAAGGCTTCGATCGTCCCGCCGGTTCGGATGAGCCGAAACCTTCCGGCCGCGGCTGAGGTGGGAAGGTAGATGGCATCCGTCGGACACCCCGGCACGGTCGTGTAGAACTTGTAGGAGTCATACTGCGGCGAGACGCATGAGGTACTCCCCTGCCTATAGCGCTCTGCGCCAGCGACCAGTGTCCCGGTCGCGGTATAGAGCTGCGTCCCATGGATGCTGCCTCCCATGTCCTGCGCCGGCGGCATGCTCAGCGTGTAGTCGATTGCGAGATCGAAGTCGTCGCACAGCAGCCTGTCAGGCGCAAGACGTACCATCGCGAACCCGAGGCCGTTGTCGGGCTTGAACAGATGGAGGACCCCATCACTCTCGGTGACGCTACTTGCGCACTGGGAAACGTTCGCCCACAACGGACCAAGCGTAGAGCCATCGAAGTCGTCGGTGACGTCGCCGGTACACTGCGCGCTCGAGAGCGTCGGGCCAACCGCCAACAGGCCGAACGCGCAGGCAACGACCGAGCAGGCGCCTCGTAGTGGCATGGTCGAAACACTTCCTTCCTCTGGAACCTGGAGACCCCTAGTTTGGGGTGCTGAGGAAAGCGGGGGGGACAACGACACTATTGCCCGCGGGGGCCCCGTCAAGACGCCTTACCAGGGCGACCGCAACGCGGCGGGTGCCCGGAGCGTTACGAAATACCGCGATTCCGCGAGTATTTGTCAGCGAATCAGGATCATGTGCTGAATTCTCGTCTGGCCGCCCCCGCTGACGCGAAGCGCGTAGACCCCGCTCGCCAGGAGAACCCCATTGAGCCCGCGGCCATCCCAGCGAAGCTCATGCCAGCCGGCTGTGAAATCCTCATCGGCGATTCTGGCGGCCTCTCGCCCTGCGATGTCGTAGAGCGTGACGATTACCCGGCCTGCCGCGGGAGCGCTGAATCGAATCATCGCGCCGGATCGAGCAGGATTCGGGAATGGTGCGAGAAGCTGAAGCCTTCCCGGCTCAGGCGACTCAGCCGGGGGATCTCCCACGGCGACCGACTCGGCAATCCGGGCCGAACCCGGCTGCAGCACTGCGCTGACCGAGTGCGTGCCGTGATCGGCGCATGCATCAAGCTTGGCCGGCGAAGGGAGCCCGATCGCGGTCGAGCCGAGCGGAGCCGTGGCCGGGACGTCGACCAGGATGTCAAACAGATCGCCGAGGCCCGCCGGAATGGATGGCGGGCAACTCCCTGTCGCCGAGTACGAGAGAGTGAACCGGACTCGAGTGTGCGACGCATCGAGTTGACCGACCAGGGATGCTCCGCCGTCGCCCCGCGTGCCTGCAAGCGAACATCCTCGATAGGTGAAGACCGCGGGATTGAGTTCCACCGTAATCTGCCCGCCCTCGATCAGTCCCAGATTCTCGACTCGCACCGGGATCGAGGCGTGCGTCTGACCTCGCGCGAAAGCGAGATCGGACGGGAAGTAGACCCGATTGATACCCGTCACGCGATCGGTCGTGAAGCTGTAGCAGCTGGAGTACGATCCGAGCCCGCCGCAGTCGTATCTGGCGCGCACTTTCCAATAGTGCGTTGTTCCCTCGGCGAGGCCCGAGTAGGGTACGCTCGGAGCGGTGACGTCCTGCTCCGCCCCGGTGCCACACGCCGTTCCGATCTGTACGCGATATCCCACCGCATTGGGAACGCCCTGCCAGCTCAACGTACCGCTGCTTGGGATGTTCTTGGCAAGGTTCGCCGGGGAGGCCAACTTGGGCGGAGGATAGCTGGACGCATCCGCGGCTGTCCTGAAGCTGGCACAGGTGGAACACGCCCCGCATGCACAGTCGGACTTCACAGCCCAAGAGTAGGACGCATCGGCATGCAGCCCGGCATAGTCGTATGCGTTCGTTGTCACGTGGACCGGCGTCGAACTGGGCTTGAAGTGATCGCAGGTGCCGGATCGCAGGTCGACGAAGTACCCCGTGGCCCCTGGGACCGCCTCCCACCGCAGAGTGCCGGAGGTCGGTTGACACGCCGCGCCATCGCTTGGCATCAGCTTGTTCGGCGCGGGACAGCTTGATCCGTTTCCGACGGTGAAGGCTCGAGAGGGTGAGAGGACGCTCGATTGCCCGCACTGATCCGTGGCGTACACCTGCCACGAGTAAGTCGCTGGTGACAGGCTGTACGAGTAAGTACTCGCGGCCACCACGGAGGACGCCACGACATCGCCCGCGGCGCACTACACGATGACATGATAGTTCGTGGCGCCGGGTACGGGTTGCCAGGCGAACTGCCCATTCGCCGGCAGTTGGACCGCTCCGTCGGCGGGATAGGACACGACCGGCATCGTAGGCGGATTCGGGCCGGTCACGAAAGATCGGACCACAGACGGGCTCTCCGCAGAGCCCGACTGAACCACGGCTTTCACCTGCCAGTAGTAGGCAGTGAGAGGCTGGAGCGGGCCAAAGCTGTATGAGCCCGAGCTCCCTTTACCCGCTTCAACAATATGGCCCGGAAAGTAGGACGCGTTGCTGATCGAAACCTTGTAGCTGGTCGAGCCCGAGACCGGAGACCAGTGCAGCGTGCCGCTCACGCTCACACACCCCGCCCCGTTCGAGGGGCTGATCAGCTGGACCGAGTCCAGGCCCGTGTAGCAAGTTCCTCGCTGGTTGGACCATCCGGTCTCGATTGTGAAGTCATTGCTCGTGCGACCCGTGAACAAGACGGGGCTGGGATCACAAATGTCAGCGACTTCCGCGCCGGAAGTCCCCGAGACATACACGAAATCGGGGTCGTACCAGCCCTTCCCTGCCACGGGGTCCGTGATGGCCTCGATGATCTCGTGAAACGCCGATCCCATGAGCACCTGGATCGTCTGGTAGCCACAGGTGCTCGGGTCCGGAAGAACGGCGTAGTAAATCGGCGCCCCGTTGTGGCTGAAGCTGGAGTGGTAACCGCCCATGGTCGCGCACAGAACATCCTTTCCCAAACTGACCGTCTGGCCCTGATCCATGTGGACCATGTAGAGAGTATTCGCATCCGGTCGCGGGATGGCCTGGATGTCGATCTGGTGCGCCAATTCATCACGGAAATTCTGGTCCGTGAGGCTCGAGCCGCTACGGCCGGCACTGGGAGTGACGCGATTCATTCCCAGAAACGTTCCACGCCCGATTGCCTGGCTCGGAGTGCTGTATTCGCTCAACCAGTCCAAGGCGCAGTCATCGACAATGTCCTGATAGTAGAAAGGCATGCTCGGCGGAACGGTCCCAGCGACGTGTGGGTCGTGAGGACCCGTTCCATAGAGGACCATCGCGATCTTGACGTTGGCAATCACGGGGCCGTTTATGTACCGAAGGTTCGGCCCCGATTGGATCGTGGGGTTCTTGGATACGAAATTCGGCGGGCGAGTCGGAATCGGCGGTACTGCCGGTTCGGTGTCCACGGCATGCGCGACCCCGGCGAATAGTCCGATGGCGAACGCCACCAATGCTAGGGCTCGAGCTGCAAATCGCGCGCGGAAGCAAAGCGTCATCGGGAGCCTCCCCTCGTGAGCAACACCGCTGGGAGCGCTCATTGGCTCGGACCCAGGCGCAGCTGAATGCCCTTGATGTTCACGAACATCTGAGTGTCGTCCGAGGTCGTTCCGCAGACGTCATTTCCATCCGTATCGCCCTTCCACGTGAAGCTCCCCAGCGCATTGCCGGCGGTCGTCGCGAGACCCCATCCGTTGTCCTGATACGCCTCGTGGAGCTCGCTGACGTCGGGAAGGGTTTCGATCCGCGTTCCTGACGGCGCCGTGTAGATGATGGTGGCCACATTCACGACACCGGTCGTCCAGTCGGCCTGGGTCTCGACCGCGCGCATCGATGCGTTGAGTTGGAGTCGGGCGGGATTGCTGGACGCGACCGACAGCTTGGCGTCCATCCAGACGTCCGGGCCATGCCCGCCAAAGTCGCAGTCCCCCTGGGTGAGACTGGGGTAGTACGGGCCGAAGACCCTACCGCCGACCCCGAACGGTCGGACGAGCAAGTACGCCGTGACGACACGCTGGTCGGTCGAAGTCGCGCCTTTCGAGTTGTACACGGTAAGGTTCGCCGTATAGCGCCCCAGGCTGGTGTAGGTATGGCTCGGGCTCCACTCCGTGGAACTCGCGCCATCGCCGAACGACCACTCGCACCTGGTGCCGTTGGTCGACTGATTGCTGAAGCTCACGACGAACGGGGCGTCACCCGTGTATCGATTCGCGCCGATCACCGCGTGAGGAACCGGATCCGTCCCGCCACCCGGAGTCACCACCGTCTGGGGATCGGAGATCTTGTCTTTTCCGCAACCCCCGAGAATGAGCGCCGTCGACAGGAGTGCGACGCGCACCGCAACCACCCATCTGGACTTCAGGACTCCCTGCATCGACCACCTCCACTGTTGAACTCGTTCGCGATCCGGGGCTCGATCCGCCGGTATGCTGGGAAGTCGTGCCCGATCGGATCTGTGACCGGCTAACTCACCGCAACCCGGGGAGGACGCCCCAGGTCCGGCTGCGATACTCCGCGTACTCGGCACCGAGCGCGTTCATGAGCGCGCGCTCTTCAGTGGCGATTCGATACAGGTAGGCGGGCACGCATAGCACGGCGACCAGCGCCGCTCCGACCGTGCTGCCGAGCAACGCCGCGGTGCCGAGCGCGGTCATGAGCGCGCCGGTATACGACGGGTGACGGAGCAGTTGGTACGGGCCGCCCTGAACGACACGGTGCGACTCGGCCACGCGCACCGTGCTCGTGAAGAAGCGCCCGAGCGTGCGGATCGCCCAAAGCCGGAGCGCGAGCCCGGTCACGACGAGCAGGGCGCCGCCTGCGAGGGTCCAAGCGGGCTGTGCAGCCGGGCCCGCCGCGAACTGGAGCGAGGACGCAACCTGGGCCCCGATCATCGCGGCAAAGATGCCGAGCGCCGATCCGCGATCGGATGCGTCGCGCGAGGCCGATTCGCAAAGGTCGACGGCCGGCTGCGACATCAGCACTACGAGCGCCACCGCGGCGGCAAGCCAGGGCGCGGGATGCCGCAGGTGGTCCGGTCTCGCGGCGAGGGGAAGCAGGAAGATGGCGGCAACGACGATCGCGTTTCGAACGACTCGGTTCCACATCGCTGGCTCCTCTGAGGTAGGGTGGCGCCTAGGCTGCGGCGCAGCGGGTCTCCGTCGGCTCGAGAAGCTCGCGAATCGCCTCGCCGCGTTCGCGCAACTGCCGGGCGCAGAGTTCGATCTCAGGGCGCAGGTCGACGGGGAGCGAGGCCGGGGTCGCCTGGAACACGACCATCGGGATTTGTTGCTTCTGCTGGAACGTCGACTCGCCTCCCGGGAGCGGATAGAACCCGACGCGGCGGTAGAACGAATCCAGTCGCTCGTTGCAATAGACGTAGACCCGATCGAGCCCGAGCTGATCCCAGCCCACCGCCAGCGCGCAGTGCACGAGGAAGTGCGACAGCCGGATCCCGCGCCGCCCCGCGGCGAGACGAACCCGCGGGTCGACCGTCAGCCGCCCGGGCTCGGCGATCTCCTCCCCGCTGCGCAACCGGATGGCCTCGCGTACGGCCGGGGCTTGGGCGAGGTCCGCCAGCATGGGCAGGAGCTCGGTCGTACCCTTCGCGACTCGCGCCTCGAGCGTCGGGTGGGCGGAGGCGATCTCCCGCAACAAGCCCGCCATCGGCCCCGTCCGGGTTCCGGTGGCGCGAAGCGTGCCGACCAGGCGGTCGTCCGATCCGTTGCGGGCAAACAATCCGAAGTGCCGTGAGTTCAGGTCATAGGTATCGAAGTCGAGCCGGGTCGCGTGGTCGACCGAGTCGAGCCGGCACATGCCCGGAGTCGTCGAGTAGAGGCGGTACCTCAGCGCAAGCACCTGCAGCAATTCCTCCCTGCCACGCACGTCTCGAAAGACGAATTCGGTCCGGGAGTGGACGATCGGAGCGATCTCAATCCAGTTCGGGTTCATCGCGAGCTCCTCGGGACGGATCGGTGATCCAGTGACCTTCGCGGAGGAGGTCGAGCGGTCGGCCAAGTGTGACGCGGGAATTTGTTAGCTTGTCGCGCCGGCGGCAATCCCCTAGCAGGAATAGGCTTGGCAATATACGGGATTGATTCCGGGGGACCGCTGCCGGATACTAGACGGCCGAGTTGTCACACCCCTGCCCGCAGCCCGACTCCACTCCCAGACCCGAGGATCGGTCCGATATGACCCTGGACAACCGGTCGCCCGAAGGCGGCGGCCCGCTCGATCAGGTGAACTGGGAGGAGGCGAGGGCGCGTATGAGGCGGGTGATCGCGGCGAACCTGACACGTCTCGTGGGTCCCGACGAGCTCGAGGACCTGGCGCAGGATGCCTGCATCCGGGTGATGCGCGCCGTCCTGCGCGGGCCGATCGACAACCAGGTCGCACTCGAGGTGGAGATCGCCAGGCGTGTCGCGATCGATCGCATGCGTTGGCGCCCTCGAACAGAGCCGCTGCCGGAGAAGGACCTGCCCATGCCACTGCCCGAACTCGACGACGACGAGCTACGCCCCGAGGACGCGCAGTTCTACATCCAGGAGATCATGCGGTCGCTCGGGGGGCAGTGCCGGGAACTGTTCGAGCACTGGCTCACCACGCTCAACCTGCGATTAGTCGCCGAGAAACTGGGACTCAGTCACGCGACCGTGCGTCAGCGGTCCGTGCGCTGCCGCGACCGCGCCCGCACGATCTGCAAGTCAGATGACGGACCCCTCGGTCAGTGGTTCCGCTCGCGATTGGAGTCCGCGTGACGCCGGCGCCTGACGACCACGACTGGACGCGGCGTCAACTCGCGCCGTTCGCGGCGGGTCTGTTGGACCCGGCCGACGACGACCGGGTCGAGCGGCATGCCGCTTTGTGCGACGAATGCCGCGAGGTCCTCGAGCGTGCACGAGCCTCGGGTGCCGCTCCGTCGCGGCACCTGCCCGAACCACTCATCATTCACTGGGGCGAGCAGGCTCCCGCGTTGCGCGGGCTCCAGCGCGAGCTCGCGCGGCGCCACCTCGTGGAGTGCGAGGAATGCCGCGCAATCCTGAAGCACCTCGGGCACGCGCCCGAATTGAAGCACGTTGCCGGGCTCGAGCCGTCCCGGGAGGTGCTCGACCTATTGTCGCAGAACACGGCCCGTGTCGTGCCCATGCCGCAGCCGCGCTGGCGATCGCGGGAATTCTGGACGGGCAGCGCCTTCGGCGGGCTGGTCGCCGCGGCGGCCGCGGTGCTGATCCTGGTCGTGAACCCGATGAATCGCCCGGCGCCGGGCGGCCCGGCGACCGGTACGCCGGTTGCGCCCGCGCCGGTCGATCACGGAACGCCGGCACCCGCCCCCGTGAGCCCGCCGCCGGCTCCCGTCGAGACCCCATCGACCCCGAACCTGTCCGCCGCGATCGTCGGCACCCCGATCCGCACGGCCGCCGATCGCGCGCCGGGCGCCCCGGCCGACACGATCCATGCGGGCGTCGACCTGATCCCCGTTGAGTTCGACCTGCCCCCGTTCGATCCCGATGGCCGTGTGATCGTGACGGTTGTGGATCCAAGTCACGTCCTGCTGGTTCGGCGAGAGGATCGGTTGAGCTCGTTCGCCGACACACCGCGCATCGCGGTCCCGCGCGGCGAGCACGGCTTCGTGTCGGGCCTGTACCGGCTCCGGATTGCCAGCGCCGCAAATCCGACGAAGGACTTCCAGGACTCGTGGTTCCAACTCTCAGTGCGCACACGATGAGGCGCGCATGGATCCTGGCGATTGCCCTGGCGCTCGCCCCGGCGCCCCGGACCGCACTTGCGTCGCCCGCCGAGGTCGACTCGCTCCGCGCGCAGGTTCGATCCCGCCGCTTCGCGCCCGCAGACTCACTCGGCCAGAAGGTCATCGGTGAATTCGAGTCTCGTGCGGACACGGCGTCGATCGAGCTGGCTGGCGTGCAGGATCTCGTCCTCGAGGGCCGGCTCGTTCGCAGCTCGGTGCGCGACTCCGCGTCGCGCGCGCTGGCCGAACGCAGCGTCCGGATCCGGCAGCGCCTGCAGCCGGGGTCTCCTGAGCTCGCGACCAGCCTCGAGCAGCTCGCAGGCGTGCTCGGAGTGCTCTTCGACTTCCCGCCTGCGATCGCCGCGCAGACCGGCGCGCGACGGATCCGTGAACGTTCGAACGACGCAAGCGGCCTTGCGCGGAATCTCAACGGCGTCGGGAGGCTCTATTACCTGTCGCAGGGCTTCACGAACGCGCGCGCGGCGTACGTGCAGGCCGACTCGGTGTGGCGTGCGACGCCCGGCGCGGATCCGGGCGAGGTCGCCGGCAATACCTACAACCTTGCAGTGCTCATGAACGACCTCGGCCAGTACGTCGAGGCGCGCGCGCGTTACGAGGACGTCCTGAGGACGTGGGAGAAGCTCGAGGGTCCGACCGGCATGAACGTCGGCAAGGGTCTCCACGGGCTTGCCGGCACGCTGCGGCGTCTCGGCGACCAGGCCGAGGCGATCCCGATGTACGAACGCTCGCGCGCGATCTTCATCGAGCGCATGCCTCCGGGGCATCCGGCGGTTGGGAGCAGCTACAACAACGAGGGCAACGCGCAGCGCGAGCTCGGCAACTTCGCAGCGGCCGAGACGCTGTACCTGCACGCGCAGGCAATCTGGATCAAGGCCTATCCGCCGGGTCACCCGGAGCTCGCACGAGTCGGGGACAACCTGGGCTACGTCGCGTTCATGCAGGACAGCCTCGAGCTCGCAAAAACGCGCTACCAGACCGCGCTTGCCGCGTGGTCCAAGACGTCCCCGGGTGACGACGTCATGACGGCGCACGTGCTCGACAATCTGGGCGAGGTCGAGCACGCCCTGGGCGACTACTCGGACGCGCGCCGGGACTACGAACGGGCGCTCTCGATGCGGAAGGCGACGCTGGGCATGGAGCACCCAGATTATGCGCAGAGCTGCGATGCGCTCTCGGGGCTGCTCGCCGACATGGGAGATTCGGCTAACGCGTTCCGCTACGCGCTCGAGGCCGAGAACGTGGGGCGCGAACACCTACGCGTCTCGTTGCGAGGATTGTCCGAGCGGGAGGCGCTCGACTACGCCTCGATTCGCCCATCTGGCACCGACCTGGCGATCAGTCTCGCGAATGCGCCCGACCGCGTCGTCACGGCATGGGACGCGGTGATCCGCGCGCGCAGCCTCGTGCTCGACGGAATCTCCGAGCGACTGCGCGCGACCTGGACCAGCACGGACACCACCACGGTCCGGGTCGCCTCCGAGTTGGCGCGCGAATCAGGAGCGCTGGCCACGCTCCATGAAGAGGGACCCGGCGACGACACGATCGAGCACTTCGAGGCGCGTGTCGACAGCGCAAGGCGGAGTGTCGAGGCGATCGAGCGACGCCTGGGTGGACTGAGCGCTCGGTTCGCGCTCGATTCCGCGCGCAGCCGCGCCGGACTCACCGAGGTCTCTAGAACGCTCCCGCCCGGGACCGCGCTCCTCTCCTATGTGAGGTACCTGCGCCGCGGGCCGCATGGCGACGCGCGCCACGAGATCGCTCGTCGCATCGCATCGTATGCGGCGTTCGTCCTGACGCCGGGCGGCGCTCCCCGGCTCATCCTGCTCGGGGACGCCGCCGGGATCGACTCGAGGGTTGCGGAGTGGCACCGGCAGGCCACCTCGGACTCGGCTTCGATGTCCGCGGGCGAAGCCTCGTACCGGCTCGCGGCTGGACGGCTGCGCGAGGCGGTGTGGGATCCGGTCGCCGGCGCTCTCGGATCCCCAAAAGTCCTCTACGTCGTCCCTGATGGCTCCCTGCAATTGATCAACCTTGGGACTCTGCCCGTCGAGGGCGGCAAGTACCTCGAGGAGACGGGCCCGGTCTTTGCGCCTCAGACCTGCGAGCGCGACCTCGTCGCGCGCAACACCGAGGCGGCCACGGGGAGCGGGGTGCTGGTCGTCGGCAACGTCGACTTCGATGGCGCCGCCCCGGCGGAATCGCCGACCAAGGCGTTCCCGGCCTTGCTCTCATCTCGTGGCGTCTACCGAGGCGCGGCGCCCGACTGCGCTCGCTTCGCGCTCGAGCGGTTCCACCCGCTCGCGCAGACAGCGGTCGAGGCGGACGAGACCACCGCGGCCTGGCGGCGTGCAGGGGGCGGCAACGTGCACCAACTCATGGGGAAGGCAGCGACAGAGACCGCCTTCAAGCACCTGGCGGTGGGATGCGCACACATCCATGTCGCGAGTCATGGGTTCTTCCTCGGGGACAACTGCAGCCCGTCATCGAGCGGACCGCAGGTTGTCGATCAACGCCGCGAGTCGGCATCGAGCCAGGAACCCAACCCCCTCCGTCGGTCCGGCTTGGTGTTCGCCGGTGCAAACCGGCGCGGACAGGGAACCGGCGACGACGGCATCCTCACGGCGGAGGAAATCAGCGCGCTCGACCTGTCGAAGGCGCGGTGCGCCGTGCTCTCGGCCTGCGAGAGCGGGGTTGGGGACGTCATGGCCGGCGAGGGCATGATGGGCCTCCGCCGCGCATTCCAACTTGCGGGAGCCCGCTCGCTCGTGATGAGCCTCTGGCGGGTGGACGACCTGCAGACCCGCATCTGGATCGGCGAGTTCTACAATGGCTACCTACCGGCGCATGGCGACCTCACGCAGGCCGCACGCCGCGCGTCGATCGCAATGATCGAGTCCCGACGGAAGAACCACGCCAGCACACACCCGAAGGGCTGGGGCGCGTTCGTCGCCGTGGGCTCTAGGTAAGGGGCGCCTTCCACACCCACTTTCCCCCCAACTCGCGCCCATTGGGCGTGATCCACCGCAGCACCGCCGTCGGATTCCAACAGGAGGAGAAACACCATGGACGCATTGGTTCGAGCAGGACTCTGTACCGGCACTCTCATTGCGGGGATGCTCGCATTCACGACCGCCGACGCCTACACGTGGCACGCGCGAAGCGCGCCCCCTTCGTTCCTGCCCGCGACGGGGCACTATTACCAAGTGTGGGAGGCCACGCTCGCCGAGGGCGAGCCGTTTTCGTGGAACGCCGCGGCGCAGTTCGCCTCATCGCTCAGCTACCTCGGCTTCCCGGGATACGCGGCGACGATCAACACCGAGGCGGAAGCGCAGATGCTCTTCGACTACAACGAACTGCGTTCCGAGGTGTACTCGGGAGGTGTCCTCGATCAGGGCGTCTGGAAATGGGCCACTGGGCCGGAGGCGGGGCAAGCGATCGTCTTCCGCCGGAACACGTTCGTCTCGTGCGGCGCCTTCTCGACCGTTCTGGTGTGCTGGGGCGGCAACTGGTACGAGACGGCACGCTCCGGCGTGTATTGCCCGGGCTGCGGCCCGCCGAACAATTGCCTCAAGACGTTCGTGCTCGTGGAGTTCGGGGGACTCGATCCAACTCCGGCGATTCGTTCGAGCTGGGGGAGCGTGAAGGGCTACTACCGCTAGCTGCAGCGGTGGTGTGAGCGCGGCCATCCCTGCGGGTGCAGGGGTGGCCGTGTGTCTACCTTGCCCCGGGGGTTAATGCCCTGTGCTGAACGATATCGGACGTTGCAACGCAATTGTACGCGGGCCCCAAGGAGGACACTCCGAGCTGATCTCAGCGATCTAACCACGTAGGAAGACGCTTCTCCCGCCACGCGGCAATCCCCTCGTTCGCGTCGTGCGTCGCCATCAGGCGCTCCAGGTAGAGCGCCTCGATCCGGGCCAGCTCGCGCAGGAACTCCTCGCGCGAGCGCCCGCCCAGCGCGGCGGGCCGCATCGCCTCGTGGGCCAGAGCAAGCGCGGCCCCACTGTGGCGCGCGAAGCGTTGGGCGAACGCCTCCGCGGCCGCGTCGAACGAGGCGTCGGGCAGGACCTCGTTGACCAGCCCGATCGCGAGCGCCCGGCGCGCGTCGATCGGGTCCCCGGTGAGCAGCAACTCGGCGGCGTGGTGCGCGCCCACGACCGCCGGCAGCACCAGCGCCGCGACCGGTGGGAAACACCCGAGCACGATCTCCGGCAGCCCGAACGTCGCCGACTCGCTCGCGATCACCCCATCGGCGAATGCCACCAGCTCGCAGCCGCCGCCGAGCGCCGCGCCGCGCACGACCGCGACCGTGGGCCGGCCGAGTTCGAGCAGCGCGCGAAACACTCCGTGAAACGCCTCGAGCATCGCCCCGACGCGCTCCTTCGTGTGGTCCGCGATCTCGACGCCGGCCGAGAACGCCCGCGTCCCGGCGCCTTGGAGCGCGACCACGCGCACGTCGTCGCGCGAGGCGAGCGCACGCACCTGCGCCGCGAGCGCGCGATTGGTCGGGATGTCGAGGATGTTGAGCGGTGGGCGATCGATCGTCAGCCACGCGATGTGCGCGCGCACGTCGAGGCGAACCGTGTTCGCGGTATCCGGGGATGGCGCGTGGGTCATGGGGGTGATCCGGAGAAAAGGAAGGAGGCGGGCCGGGGCCCGTCGGTGTACGGGCCCCACTCGGTGGCTTGCGGAGGAGCCCCCGAAAACCCACCTCCTCGTCAAGACGACGTTAGCCATTGCGGCCCCGCCCCCGCAAGTGCCGAATCACGGCCCGCCCGGGGCTGCGGCAAGCCCGCCCAATGTGGTATTTTGGACTCGTTCCTGGCGCTCCCCAAGGAGGACGTTCATGGCGGCCGTGGCCCCCGAAATCACGATTCGTCCGCTGTCCGACACGGACATCGACGCAATCACCCGGATCGACGAGAAGGTCACCGGGCGCTATCGCCCCGATTTCTGGGAGGACCGGGTGGCCTACTACCTGCGGCGCGACCCCGAGTCCTCCCGGGTCGCCGACCTGGGCGGCGAGGTCGTGGGCTTCATGCTCGGCGACCTGCGCGGCGGCGAATTCGGGCTGGAGGAGACCAGCGGCTGGATCGAGCGCTTCGGGGTCGACCCGGCGGCGCGCGGCAAGGGCATCGGGCGCATGATGTTCGACGCGCTCGCCGGGCACTTCAAGGCGTCGGGCGCGCGCACGATGCGCACGTTCGTGGACGCCGGGCAGACCGACACCGCGACCTTCCTCAAGGCGGTCGGGTTCGGACCCAGCGCGCTCACGGCGCTGGAACAGAAACTGGGCTAGGGGAGCGCGATGAACGTCGAGACCACGCAGATTCCCAAGAAGTACGAAGACGCGATCGCGCATTGGGTGAAGCACAACTTCCAGGACCTGCCGATCCTGCACAAGTACTGGGACAAGCACTTCCCCGCCGACGATGCGTTCTGTCTGTGCGCCAAGCTCGACCTCTCGACGTCGCGCACGCAGGAGATCGGCGAGCACCAGGGCCAGCCCAAGGCCGAAGACCCGAGCGAGCTGACCGAGGACGCGGCGAAGCACCTGCTCGCGATCATCCGCGCCCAGGCCTCGACCGAGTTCGGCTCGATCCAGCAGCACCAGGTGACGCTCGAGCGCTCGCCGTCGGACCAGGACAAGTTCTGGGTGCTGCGCGTCATGGCCGAGGAACTGCGCCACGGCTACCAGATGTTCCACATGCTCACGAGCCGCAACTGGGAGAAGCTCGCCGGCGTCAAGACCGAGGACATGGTCGAGGACGTGCTGCAGATGGAGACCGGCAGCCACGTGCTCGAGGCGTTCAACCTCCCCTACGACTCGTTCGTCGACAACGTGGTGTTCTCGGGCATCATCGACCGCGTGGGCAAGTACCAGCTCTCGATGCAGAAGGTTTGCGCCTACCGCCCGTTCGCCCAGTCGATGCCGCCGATGCTGCGCGAGGAGGCGTTCCACCTCGCGGCCGGCGTGGTGCCCATGCGGCGCTGGCTCGAGGCCGCCGCCCAGGGCGACGCGTTCATCACGCCCGAGCAGATCCAGATGGCGATCAACAAGTGGGTACCGCGCGGGCTCGAGATGTTCGGCGACGAGCGCGGCGGCGACACCAACATCAAGCTCGGCTTCAAGGACATGAAGAACCGCGAGGCGCAATCGAAGTACTACGACGAGGTCAAGAAGCTGCTGCACGACCTCAACCTGCGCTTCCTGCGCGCGCGCTACGCGTCGAAGTCGCCGGACGACATCGAGCGCATGCTCGCCACGCTGCTGCGCGAGCGTTCCACGATCGAGGGCACGACCTACGACGAGATCCTCAAGATGCCGCACCGCGAGTTCTTTCGCCGCCGCGGCGAGCCGGCGTACCGCATGGTGTCGGTCGAGGGCGACCCGATTGCCGACGTCGAGGAGTACGTCCGCCACCTCGCGCGCGTGCTGCCGGCGGCATACCTCGCGAGCAAGGACATGATGCAGTACCGGGACCTGATCCGGAAGGTCGCGGCCGGCGAGGTGACGAGCGAGCAGGCCGCGATGAAGTCGCCCGTGCTGAAGCGCAAGACCGACTCGGTCTGCCCGTGCTCCAAGGGCGTGCGCTGGGTGGACGCCGACGACGGCCCCGAGAGGCTGCCGCAGGTCGCCACCAACGAGGGCACGCCGGGGAAGCCGACATTTCACGCGCCCTGACACGCAAGCTCGGGGAACCACAACGAACAAGGCCGCCGGGCCAGAGGCTCGGCGGCCTTTCGCATGCTGCGGCGCGGGCTACTTGCGCTTTGCCGCGCGCTTCTTCGTCGCCTTCCTCTTCGCGGCGACTTTTTTTCTCCCAGCCGCTTTTTTCGCAGCCTTCTTTTTCGCGAGCTTCTTGCTCCCGCCGGATTCCGCGGCCGAGCTGCGCTTGATGTCGGCGCCCTGGGCGCGCTTGTAGGTCTGGATGTCCTTGAACTTACCGGAGGCGTCGCGCACGGCGTACAGCTTCGTGCCGGTGCTGGAACGCATCGTCGTGCGTCGGGTCTTCTTGCCGGTGGATTTCTTGGTCGCCATGGGTCGCGCTCCTTGCGGGTGGATCACGGTCCGGGAAACGGGGCCTCCACCCGGAGGATGAACCGGCGCCGGCCCCGACGCAAGGATCAGCGCATCCGGGGACAGCACCGCATGCCGGATCGATTACGCCCTTGCCTCCATGCGTGCGGGCCGCGCATCCACCATGAACGCGGGCCACTCCTCGTTCAGCACGCGGCGCCTCAGCTGCTGGTGGTGCAGCAGCCGCGCCGCGCGGTCGGCCGGGGAAAGCCCGCGCACCGCGCGCTCGAGGTCGGCGTCCTCCGTCAGCTCCGCGCGGAACTCGCTCGCGGCGGCCGCGGCGGGGATCGCATCGACCGGGCGGCCGTCGGCATCGAGCACGTAGTGCACGACGCTCGGGGCTTTCGCCTCGCTCTCCCAGTGGAGGACGAAGCGCTCGCGCAGGAGCGCCGAGACCTTCGGATCGGCGTAGAGCGAAGTGCGCGGACTGCGATCAAGCCGCCCGGGCATGTGGAGCGAGAGGATCGGCCGGCCAGTGGCGCGGGCCGCGGCCTTGGCCTCCTAGAGATCCGTGTACCAGAAGAGCCGCGAGGAGAACGCGTCCTTCTGCGCCGCCACGCGGTCGATCGCGGCCGTGACCCGCGGCCAGCGCGGGTCGCTCGCGCCCCGGGCAAGCACGTCCTTGTGTTCGTTGAGCAGCGCGTCGAGCCCTGCAGGGCCGTTCGCGCGCAGGCGATCGCACGCGGTCGCAGCGGAGGCGTCGTCGTTCGTGATGGCGGCGATGGCGCAGGCGTGCAGCGCGGTCGGGGTGTCTGCCGGCGGCACGCCGACCGGACCGCCCACGATGGTGGAGGCGGCGAAGTACAGGGGGATCAGTGGGAGAAACGGATGCGCCATGCGAAAGCTCCTGCTCGTGCCCGGCGTGCAAAGAGCCTACGCCCCTTCCGCGCCGGGAACAACCCCTTGTCGCACCGGGCCGAACCCCCTAAGGTCCGGGCCTCCCTCGTGACGATCGGCATGAACCACATCGCCCGGGAGAACTCCGCATGCCCCATCGGTTTCCCATTCCAGGCCGCGGGTGAGCGAGCACGTCCTCACGACGGGGATCACTCTCGCCCGGCCCCGCCCCGAGGTCTTTGCATTCTTCGCCCGGGCCGAGAACCTCGAGCGAATCACCCCGCCCGAACTCGCGTTCCGGATCCTGTCGCCGCTGCCGATCGCCATGGGCGAGGGCGCGCGCATCGAGTACCGGCTCGCACTCCATGGGGTCCCGATGCGCTGGCGGACACGCATCGCGAGCTGGGACCCGCCCCACGCGTTCGTCGACGAGCAGGAATCCGGGCCCTACGCCCTCTGGATCCACGTGCACCGACTGACCGATACCCAAGACGGCGGCACGCGCGTCGAGGACGAGGTGCGTTATCGATTGCCGCTCGCACCGCTGGGCGAGCTGGCGCACCCGATCGTGCGCGTGCAGCTGCGGAGGATTTTCGAGTATCGGCAGCGCGCGGTGGCGGAGGCGTTCGGCGGCAGCAGCGGATCCGTAGTCAGGTTCGTGCGCTGACAGCGCCCAGCCCGTTCAGCCCTGAAATCCAACCCTTGCGTGGGTGCCGTCGCAGAACGGCTTGTTCGAGGACTGCCCGCAGCGGCACAGCGTGCACGAGCCCTGCCGGCGTTCGACGTTGCCGTCGGCGAGGCGCACCTCGACGTCGCCGCGCACGAGCAACGGGCCATTGGGCTGGGGTTCGATGCTGACGGGGGCCGGGGCCTTTGCGGCTTCGGGCGAGAAACTTGCCTCCGACGCCGCGAGCGACAGCGCGCCCGACGGGCAGCGCCGGACCTGCTCCGCGATCGCGGCCCCCTCGGCACCCTCCATGTCGACCCACGGGCGCTTGCGGGGATCGAACACCGTCGGCAACCCGTGGAAGCAGACCCGCGAGTGGATGCAGAGCCCGGGCTGCCAGACCACCGTGACGTCGCCTTTGGTGTAACGCTTCACGATGTCGCGCATGCCGGCCTCCACGGACGCAGAACTCCAAGAACCCGCCGATCATGCGCCCAAGGGCGCGGCGTTTCAATGCGGCAGGTTGAGCGCCGGCTTCACCTGGCCGCGGTGGCAGGTCGTGCAGTTGACCGTCGGGTGCGGGCCCTCGAGGTTCGGGATACGCGTCAGCAGCGTGTCGTTGATCGCGCGGGACATCGCCGACATGTCGCGCGCGATCTGCTTCTGCTTCTTGTCCTCGGACGCCCATTTGCCGGCGACGTGGCAGTGCTCGCAGCGCACGCCGAGCGAGCGGGCGAAACCCATCTCCATGATCGAGAGCACGCGCCCCGCAGGGACGCCCTTGAACAGCTTGATATTCTCGAACACGGAATCCGCCGGAGCGTTCTCGTGCCCGGCGATCTTCGTGCGCAACTCAGCGGCGATGCGATGATTGTCGACCTCGATCAGCGCCGCGCTGTCCACCGGGGTGCCCGGGCCCTCGGCGCCGTGGGTCGTGCCGCGTCCGAGCGCGACCAGCGCCAGCGCTCCCGCGAGTGCGCTCAACCCCACGCCCCACACTCGTGTTCCAGCCATGTTCTCCTCCGTCTTTGGAGCTGCGCCGGATCGCGCCGCGTTGAGCATCATGCGGCAGGCGCGCGCGGCGGTCACGGCAAGGGTGCGTCAAGTGGGGCGAGCCGGTGCGGAGTAGGGCCGATCAGGTGGCCGCGCCGTCGACGCGGTAGTCGGACAGTTCCTTGGGGGGGAGCGCGACCCGCAGCGCGTTCAAGATCGCGAGCAGGTCGATCGCCTCCTGGGCAATCGCGCCTGCGACCGGCGGCAGGTAGCCGGCGGCGGCGAGCCCCATGCCTACGACGCTCAGCACCATGCCGCCGACCGCGCTCTGGAGCGCGATCGCGCGCATGCGGCGGCCGATGTGCAGCAATTCGTCGACGCGCTGGAGCGAGCTGTCGAGGATCACGGCGCCCGCAGCCTCACTCGTGATGTCGCTGCCCTGCCCGAACGCAATGCCCACGGTCGCCGCCGTGAGCGCGGGCGCGTCGTTGATCCCGTCGCCGAGGAACACCGTGGGCGCGAGCTTCGTGAGTTCGCGCACGAGCGCGAGTTTCTGCTCCGGGCTCTGGCTCGAGTGCACCTCGCTGATGCCGACGCGCTTTGCCAGGTACTCGACCTCGGACGCGCGGTCGCCGGAGACCAGCAGCACGCGCTCGAAGCCATGTCGACCCGTGAGGTGGCGGATGAACGGTGAACCGTCCGCGCGCGGCTCGTCCCGGAAACGCACGAGCGCGGCGAGCCGCCCGTCGACCAGGACCACCGCCTCCATGCCGCCCTCGAACGTCGGCAGCTCGCGTTCGAGGCCGGGGTGTGCGCCGATTGCCTTCGTCCGGCCCGTGATCTGGATCGCGCGACCATCGACGACCCCCTTGAGGCCCTCGCCCGGGCGCTCGCTGACCTCGGTGGCCTCGTGCATCGCGCGGCCGGCCGCGCGGCCGGCGTCCACGACAGCGAGCGCGAGCGGGTGGCGCGAATAGCGCTCGAGGCTTGCGGCCACGGCGAGCGCCTCCTCGGACGTGAACCCCGGTGACGCGACGACGTCGGTCAGGCGCGGCTGCCCGTAGGTCAGCGTGCCGGTCTTGTCGAACATCGCGATCCGGCAGCGGTCGATGTTCTCGAGCACCGCGGGGTCCTTGAGGATGATGCCGCGCCGCGCGGCCAGCGAGATCGACCCGATGACCGCGACCGGGATCCCGATCAGGAGCGGGCACGGCGTGGCGATCACGAGCACGCTCAGGAAGCGCACCACGTCGCCGGTTGCGATCCACGCGCCGGCCGCGATCGCGAGCGCGATCGGCGTGTAGATCGACCCGAGCTTGTCGCCGAGGCGCCGGAGCTGCGGCCGCTTCTCCTCCGAGTCGCGCATGACCTGCATGATCTTCGCGTAGCGCGAATCGACCGCGAGCTTCTCGGCGCGGATCGTGAGCGTGCTCGCGCCGTTGATCGCGCCCGACAGCACGATCGAACCTGGCGCCTTCGACAGGACGTAGGGCTCGCCGGTGAGGTAGCTCTCGTCCATCGTCCCGTGGCCGTCGACCACGACCCCGTCCACCGGGCAGGTCTCGTGCGGAAAGATCTCGAGCCGGTCGTCGATCGCCACCTCCTCGAGCGCGATGTCGGTCAGCGTCTCCCCGCGCTTCCGGTGCGCGCGCGACGGCGAGCGGCGTGCCAGCGCCTGCAGCACGCCCGACGCGCTGCGCACGGCGCGCGACTCGAGCGCCTGTCCGCCCGAGAGCATGAGCACGACCACCACGCCCGCGAGGTATTCGCCGAGGAACACCGCCGTGACGATCGAAATGCCGGCGAGGACGTCGGCGGTGAACTCACCGCGCGCGAGCTTCTTCACGAGGTCGAGAATCAGGACCACGCCGCCGCCGAGCAGCGCAAGCCCCAGGGGCCAGTCGTAGACGAAGGTCCCGCCCACCCGCCAGCTCCCCGCGGCGGGGAACAAGTAGCGCAGCGCGAGGTGAACGGCGATGGCGACCAGCGAGAGCACCGCGATGGCGGAGCGGGATTGCTCCCGCGACGTGGAGCGCTCAGCCACGGAGGCGCTCGATCAGGTCCCAGCGATTGCCGTAGAGGTCCTCGAACACGCACACCATGCCGTAGTCCTCCGTGCGTGGGGACTCGACGAAGCGCACACCGCGCGCGAGGAATGCCGCGTAGTCATGCGCGAAGTCATCGGTCTCGAGAAACAGGAACACGCGCCCGCCGGTCTGGCAGCCGATCGCACGCTCCTGCTCGGGCGTGACCGCGCGCGCCAGGAGGAGCGTCGGGCCTTCGCCGCCGGGCGGGGCGACGCGCACCCAGCGTTTGCCGGCGCCCCCGGGGGCGTCCTCGAGCAACTCGAAGCCGAGGACCTGCGTGTAGTAGGCGATTGCCTCGTCGTAGTCCCGCACCACGAGGGCGAGCGAGGCGATCCGCATCATCGCCTGCGCAACACGGCGACGGGGTCGCCGAATCCGGTCTGAAGCAGGATTCCAGGGGGGGACATATTCGTTCCTCCGGTGCAATCGACGGGCGTGGCGTGGGCCCGATCGGAACTGCCGGGCTTCCCGCATGATGCGCGCCCGGGCGCAACCGGCGCAAATACGAAGCGGCGGGCCCGATGCGGAGCCCGCCGCGTGCACCACCCGTCCTGCAAGGCGACTACTTCGCCTTGAAGTTCGCCTTCCGCTTCTCGACGTACGCCGTGAGGCCTTCCTTCGCGTCCTCGCTCTGGAACAGGAGCTGCTGCAGCTCGCGCTCGATCGCCAGCGACTCGGAGAACGGGACTTCGGCGCCCGACTGCACGCTGCGCTTGATGTTGCCCACCGCCTTGCTCGCCTTGTTCGGCGGGCAGAACTGCTGCGCGTACTCCATCACGGCGGCCTGGAACGCGGCCGTATCCGCGGCGTCGAGCACGGTCGTGATGATGCCGAGCTCGGCGCCCTTGTCGAAGTCGAACGTGTCGCCCGTGACCATGAGCTCGATCGCCTTCGCCTTGCCGACGAGGCGCGCAAGCCGCTGCGTGCCGCCCGTTCCCGGGAGCACTCCGAGCGCGACCTCGGGCAAGCCGGTCTTGCCCTTGCCCCGGTGCGCGATGCGGAGGTCGGCCGCCATCGCGATCTCGAGGCCGCCGCCGACGCAGTGGCCGTTGATCGCCGCGATCACGAGCTTGGGAGTCTGCTCGAGGCGGATCAGCGTTTCGTTCGCGTGCAGGCAGAAGTAGTACTTGAAGTACGGGTCGACGGTCTGCAGCATGTTGATGTTCGCGCCCGCGCAGAAGAACTTCTCGCCCGCGCCGGTGATCACGATGACGTGCACCTCGGCGTCGAAGCGCGCCTTGACGATGCACTCGTCGAGGTCCTTCATCATCTCGTGCGTGTAGGTGTTCGCCGGCGGATCGTTGAGCGTGAGGACGGCAATGCCGCCCTCCTTGCGATACTCCACCAACTTCGCGGCATTGGCCGTCGTCGACATCGTGCGTCTCCCTCTCGTTAGTGTTCCAGCCGTTCGAACAACACGGCCATGCCCTGTCCGCCGCTCACGCAGAGCGTGGCCAGTCCGTAGCGCCCCTTGCGGCGCGCAAGCTCGTGCAGCAGCGTCACCACGATGCGCGTCCCGCTGCATCCGGTCGGATGCCCGAGCGCGATCCCGCCGCCGTTCACGTTCAGCCGATCGCGATCGAACCCGAGCTCTTTGTCGCACGCCAGCACCTGCGACGCGAACGCCTCGTTGAGCTCGACCAGGTCCAAGTCCTTCATGGTAAGGCCGGTCGCCGCGAACAGCTTCCGGATCGCGGGCACCGGGCCCAGCCCCATCTCCGCCGCGTCCACGCCGGCCGACGCCCAGGCAACGATGCGGGCCATCGGCGTGACGCCGAGTTCGGCGGCGCGCTCCTCCGCCAGCACGACGATCGCGGCCGCGCCGTCGGTGATCGCCGACGAATTTCCGGCACCCACCGAGCCGTCCTGCTTGAACACGGGCGGCAGCTTGCTCAGCGCCTCGAGCGTCGTGTCCGCGCGCGGCGCTTCGTCGCGCTCGAACAGCGACTCCTGCCCGCGCGGGCCCTTCACCGGCACGGCCACGATCTCGGCCGCCATGCGCCCGTCCGCCCACGCGGCGGTCGCGCGCCGGTGCGACAGGAGCGCGAACTCGTCCTGCTCCGCGCGCGCGATGCCGTAGCGCGTGACCAGCGTCTCGGCGGTCTCGCCCATCACCTGGTTGCACAGCCGGCACAGGTAGCCGTCGCGATACATCGCGTCCGCCACGGTCATGTCGCCGAGCTTCTTCCCCCAGCGCTGGTCGGGCAGGAGGAACGGGATTGCCGACATGTTCTCGACCCCCGCCGCCAGCACGACGTCCGAGTCGCCGAGCGCCACCGCCTGCGCGCCCGAGACGATCGCCTGCAGACCCGATGCGCACGCCTTGTTGATCGTGTACGCCGGGCGCGTATCGGGCACGCCCGCGAAGTGCGCGACCTGGCGACCGACGTTCGGCCCGTTGCCAGCCTGACGCGCGTGGCCGACGATCGTCTCGTCGACCCGGCCGGAATCGAGTCCCGCACGAAGGAGCGCCTCGCGCGCGACCACCGCGCCCAGGTCCGCCACGTGCACGCCGGCGAGCGCGCCGCCGAACCTGCCGATCGCGCTGCGCACCGCGCCCGCGACGACGACGTTTCGTCCGTGCCCGTTCAGCCCGCCCGCCACGCTCAAGCCTTGTCCTCGGACAGATCGATCCACACGCTCTTGGTCTGGAGGTACCCGTCCAGCGCCTCGGGGCCCATGTCGCGCCCGAAGCCGCTCTCCTTGTAGCCGCCGAACGGCGTCGCCGTGTCGTAGCGGTTGTAGGCGTTGACCCACACCGTGCCGGCCTCGAGGCGGTGCGCCACGCGGTGGCCGCGCTTGATGTCGCGCGTCCACAGCCCGGCCGCGAGCCCGTAGACCGAGTCGTTCGCGATCGCGACCGCCTCGTCCTCGCTGTCGAACGGGATCACCGCGAGCACGGGGCCGAAGATTTCCTCGCGCGCGATCGTCATCGCGTTGGTCACGCCCGCAAACACCGTCGCCTGGACGAAGTAACCCTTGCCGTTGATCGGCTGGCGCTCGCCGCCCGCGACCAGCGTCGCGCCTTCGGCCTTGCCCTTGCCGATGTAATCGAGCACGCGGTTCATCTGGATCTCGCGCACGAGTGCGCCGAGCCGCGTCTTGGGGTGCATCGGATCGCCCACGGGCGTCTTCTCCGCGCGCTCCTTGAGTTTCGCGACCACGGTGTCGTAAATCGGGCGCTCGACCAGCAGGCGCGAGCCGGCCGCGCAGATCTCGCCCTTGCCGTAGAAGATGCCGCTCGCGGCGCCGCGCACGGCGGCCTCGACGTCGGCGTCGGCGAAGACGAGGTTCGCACTCTTGCCGCCCAGTTCCATCGTGACCTTCTTCACGTCCTCGGCCGCGGTCTTGAGGATGCCCTTGCCGACCTCGGTCGAGCCGGTGAACGCGATCTTCGCGACGCCCTTGTGCTCGACCAGCGCCTGGCCAGCGATCGAGCCTTTGCCCGGGATGACGTTGAGCACGCCATCGGGCAGGCCGGCCTCCTTCGCGCACTCGGCGAGGAGCAGCGCCGACAGCGGGGTGAACTCCGCGGGCTTGAGCACGACCGTATTGCCTGCGGCGAGCGCGGGCGCGACCTTCCACGACGCGAGCAGCAGGGGGAAGTTCCACGCCACGATCGCGCCCACCACGCCGAGCGGTTCGCGGCGTGTGTAATTGAGGAACGGCCCGGTGGACAGCGGAATCGTCTGGCCCGTGATCTTGGTCGCCCAGCCGGCGTAGTACTGGAAGCACTTCGCGGCGTCGGGCACGTCGATGTACTTCGACTCGAAGATCGGCTTGCCGTTGGTCAGCGTCTCGGCGGTCGCGATCTCGTCGACGCGCGCGAGGATGCGCTCGCCGATATTCCACAGGATGCGCTGGCGGTCGAGCGGCGACATCTTCGCCCACGCCGGGAACGCCGCCTGCGCGGCCTCGACGGCGCGATCGACGTCCTTGGGCGAGGCCGAGGCGCAAGTGGTGATCACCTCTTCGGTCGCGGGGTTCAGCACGTCGAACGTCTTGCCGCCCTCCGCGTCGACGTAGGCGCCGCCGATCCAGAGGCGTCCGGGCTTGACGGTGGGTGTGGCAGCGGTCACGTCGGCCGACATGTCAGGCTCCTTCCGGGTACTCGTAGACGCCCTTGCCGGTCTTGCGGCCGAGGCGCCCCGCCTGCACGAACTGCACCATGAGGTTGTTCGGGCGGTAGCGCTCGCCCAGCGTCTGGAACAGGAATTGGAGAATCGAAAGCCGCGTGTCGAGGCCGACCAGGTCCACCAACTCGAACGGGCCCATCGGGTGATTCAGGCCGAGCTTGAGCGCCTTGTCGATATCGCGCGCGCTGGCCACGCCCTCCTCGAGCATGCGGAACGCCTCGTTGCCGATCAGCGCATTGACGCGGGTGGTCACGAATCCGGGCGCCTCGCGCACCACCACCGGCTCCTTGCCCATGCGCATCGCGACCACGCTCGCCGCCTCGATGGTCTCGGGCGTGGTCTCGAGCGCGCGCACGATCTCGACCAGCTTCATGCGGTGGACCGGGTTGAAGAAATGCATCCCGACGACCTGCCCCGGGCGCTTCGTGGCGCCGGCCATCTCGGTCACCGACAGCGAGCTGGTGTTGGTCGCCAGGATCGCGTCCCCCCGGGTGAGATGATCGAGCTGCCCGAAGAGATCGCACTTGAGCGCGATGTTCTCGGGCGCCGCCTCGATCACCAGGTCGGCATCCGCGACCGCCTGGCCGAGATCCGCCGCCGCCCGGAGGCGGGCCTGATCCCGGGCCGCGGCCGGAAGCTTCCCGGCGACCACGCCCTTCTCCATCAGGCCCCGGATCTCGGCCACGCCCTTGTCGAGGGCGGCCGGGAGGGCGTCATAGAGCCGGGTGTCGAACCCAGAAACTGTTGCCGCGTAGGCGATTCCACGGCCCATGATGCCCGCGCCGAGGACCGCAATGCATTCGATGGACAAGACGCCTCCAGCCGACTTGGGCGGTGGGAAGGAACGAGCGCAGTGTAGCCCGGAGCGGGCGGAATCGGCAAGGCGGGGCGGGTCGGTTGACGGGCCCCGCGGAAGGGCCCAGAGTCCGTGTTCCCCCCCAGGGACACGGAGTCCAAGATGCCGCCTATCGTCGAGCCGACCCCCCTCGAACCGGGTCGATCGCTGTACGAGTCCGCCTGGCTCCGCCTCGCGCGCCTGCGCGTCGATGGTGGCGCCTCCCTGCGCCCCGTCCTCAAGCGGTCGACCCGCCTCGCCGCCACCACGCTCGGCATCGAACGGGTGAGCGTCTGGCTGTTCGTCGAGGCGAGGAGCGCGATCCGCTGCTTCGAGCTCTACGAGGCGAAGCGCGACCAGCACTCCGAAGGTTCGATCTTCTTCCGCCGCGACTTCCCGGCCTATTTCGAGGCGCTCGAAACCCAGCGCGTGATCGCCGCCGAGGACGCGCGGACGCACGACGCCACGCGCGACTTCCGTGCCACCTACCTCGAACCACTCGACATCCACTCGATGCTCGACGCGCCGATCTACCAGGGCGGCGAGGTCGTCGGGGTCGTGTGCCACGAGACTGTGGGCCACACCCGCCAATGGTCCGCCGAGGATTGCGCGTTCGCGGGATCGGTCGCGGACACGGTTGCCCTCCAGTTCGAGGCCGCGGCCCGCCGCGACGCCGAGACCGCGCTCCACGAGCACGAGGAATTGCTCGCCGAGGTGCGCAAGATGGAGGCGCTCGGGCGCCTCGCGGCCGGGGTGGCGCACGATTTTCGCAACATCCTCTCGGTCGTGCTCGGCCACGCGCGGCTGATCGAGTCCGAGGAGAGCGCGTCACCGAGCGTGCTCGAGCAGGCCGCGCGCATCGTGGCGGCCGCGGATCGCGGCGTCGAGCTCACGCGCGAGTTGCTGGCAATCGGGCGCGAGGACACCAGCGAGCGGCCGCACGCTGTGCGCGTGCGTGAGGTGCTCGCGAAGTTCAAGGACGTGCTGACCCAGACCGTGGGCCGACGCATCACGCTCGAGATCATCCCCTCGACCACGCCGGAGTGGGTCCTGATCTCGCCCCCGCGCCTCGAACGCATCCTGCTCAACCTGGTCACCAACGCGCGCGACGCGATGACGAACGGCGGCACGATCCGGATCGCGGTCTCGGAGAAACACGTCGCCGACGGGAACGGCTCCCCGGGGATCTACGTCGTGCTCGACGTCACCGACACCGGGTCGGGCATGGACGAGAAAACGCGCCGGCACATCTTCGAGCCGTTCTTCACCACCAAGGCGGCGGGCCAGAGCTCGGGTCTCGGGTTGTCGGTGGTCTACCGAATCGTCGAGGCATGCGGCGGCTTCCTGCACGTCGAGTCGGCGCCCGGGAAGGGAACGACAGTCTCGGTTTATCTCCCGCGGGTGGCCAGCCAAGAGTAGGATCCAATGCAATCATGCCCTACGAATACACCATCGATCCCGCAGCGCGGCGCGTCCTGATCCGCGCCTTCGGCGCCTCGAACTACGCCGAGGTCCGGCGCACCGTCGACGCGCTCATCGTCGAGCCGCGGTACGATCCCGCGTTCGCGATCCTCATGGACGGCCGCGAACTCGAGTACCTCGCCTCGTACGAGGACGCGCTCAAGTTCCGCGACATGCTCAGCCTGCTCAAGGCATCGTTCCAGGGCCCGATCGCGGTGGTCGTGCAGGGCATGGCGCGCTACGGCGTGAGCCGCATGATCGCGGCCATGGCCGACCTCGTGGGCGTGCGCGTGGAGGCGTTCCTGACCATCGCCGACGCCGAGGTGTGGCTCCTCGAACAGGGCCACGCTTGATCCCGAAGCGCCTGATTTCCGGCTACGAAGGGCGCCGGGACCCGCTCGCCTCGCGCGAGACCTTCCTCCGCCGCCTGCTCGACCATGGCGCGGTGGCAGCCATGGTCCTCGCGGTTTCGCTCGCGGTCGGCATCGCCGGCTACCACTGGATCGCGCAGCAGTCGTGGATCGACTCGTTCCTCAACGCCTGCATGCTGATGGGCGGGATGGGTCCGGTCGGCGACATCGCGACCGACGGCGGGAAGTTCTTCGCGGGCTGCTACGCGCTCTATTGCGGACTGGTCATCATCGGCATCTCGGGCCTGCTGCTCGCCCCGGTCATTCACCGCGTGCTCCACCGGCTCCACCTCGACAACGCAAGCTAGCTGTCGGGACGTCCCCATCCCCGCGCCACGATCAACTCGCTCACGCGCGCGCGAATCCGCGCGCGCACGGCGCGCACCTCCTCGAGCGGGCGATCCTTCGGATCCGGCAGCTCCCAGTCCTCGGTCTCGAGCCCGGGAACGTACGGGCACGCCTCGCCGCACCCCATGGTCACCAGCAGGGTCGCCGAGCCGGCAAGGTCTTCCGTCAGCCTTTGCGGCTGAGCGCCGCCCAGCTCGAAGCCGAGTTCGGACATCGCCTCGGCCACGACCGGGTGCACGCGCGGCCCGGGCGCGGTTCCCGCCGAGATTGCCGTTGCGCGAGCGGGATCGGCCATGGCATTGAAGAACGCCGCCGCCATCTGCGAGCGCCCGGCGTTGTGAGTGCAGGCGAACAGGATGCGCTGGCTCATGTCCGCGCGGCTTCGCCCGCCCTCGCGACAGGGAACCAGGTCGCGACGAAAACGGCGAGCCCGGCACCGAGCGCCTGCCCCAGCAAAAACACCGGGACGTCCGCGGGGCGTATGCCTGCAAACGTATCCGTGGCCGCCCGGGCGAGGGTCGCCGCTGGATTCGCGAACGACGTCGAGGACGTGAACCAGTAGGCGGCCATGATATACGCGGCGACCGCGAAGGGGATCGCACCGGGTCGCCGCTGAGAGAGCACCAGCACGACCAGCACCAAGCCGAATGTCGCGATCGCCTCGGAGAAGCCGAGATTCCACCCTGCTCGGGCGTGGGTCGATACGAACCAGGCGGGCAGACCGAACATCAGGTTCGCAGCGGCAGCGCCAGAGAAGGCCCCGGCGACTTGCGCGGCCACGACTCCGAGGGTCTCGGAGATCGGCCGTCGCTCGCGGCGGTCGGCAATCAATGTGATCAGCGGATTCATATGCGCACCCGAGATCGGTCCGAATACCAGGATCAGCACGGCAAGCGCGCAGCCGGTTGCGAGGGTGTTGGCGAGCAAAGCGATCCCCGCGATCCCGCCTGAGAGCCGCTCGCCCATGATTCCGGAGCCGATCACGGCGACGAGCAGCCCCGCCGTGGCCAGGGCCTCGGCAGCAATCCTGCGCGCCACGAATCCTGCGGGGCTCAACGCGGCCCGGCGCTCTTCGGGTCGGTGGGCGAGGGCGGCGGCGGGCCGAACGCGCGGTGCAGGCGGCGCACGGCGTAGACCACGATGAACGCGATGAACGCGAGGGCGAGGAACGGCGCGATCAGCGCGACCGCCGCCACGACGGTCGACACCAGGTCCTCGACGAACGACAGCACCGGGTTGAGCATCGTGCCCGTGGTCAGGCTCGAGACGATGCGGACCTTCGCCTTGGCGAGGCCGACGGTGGTCGCGATCGTCCCGCCGACCGCGAGCCCCAGCAGCGTCGCCGGGAACGGCGGCAGGTGCACGAACATCGCCGCGGCGACCATGGTGCCGACCGCGGGCTTGACGATCATGCCGACCGAGTCGAGCGCGTGGTCGAGCAGCGGCACCTTGTCGGCCAGCGTCTCGGCGATCACCGCGATGCCGAACGTGACCAGCGCGCCGTCGCTCGTCAGCCACTGATAGCCCTCCGACAGGTGATAGCCCGCGAACCGCCCCGCGATCCCCACCACGAGCAGCGGCAGGAACGCGCGCATGCCGGCGCAGGCCGCGAGCGCGATGCCCGCGGCGGCGTAGCTGGCGATCATCCAGGTGTTCGAGAGGTCGGGCATGGCATCTCCGTGGCGTTGCGTCCCACCGCAATGCGATGGGGCCCGCCGAAGCGAGCCCCAGGATCATCGCACGACGGTGGGCTTACGAAAACTCCCGCTCAGCGGTTGCGTCCCTCGCCCCGGTTGCCGCGATCCTCGTCGCCCCGGTCGGACGTCGCCGGACGGGGATTCGGGTTCTCGCCGCGCGCGGGTTCGCGCCCTGGTTCCGGCGCACGCTCCGGGCGGACGGCCGGGCCGCGGTCGGAATTGTCGTCGCGCCGAACTTCGGGCGCGCGCTCGACGCGGCGCTCCGGGGTGGGCTCGCCGCGGCGCGGCGAGTCGACCCGGCGACCCTGGTCGCGGCCGGATTCGCGCGCCGCGTCGTCCCGGCGCGACGGCGTGCGGACGACGCCGCGATCGGGCTGCTCGCGCATGGTGCGGCCGTCGCGCGCCACGCGCCCTTGCGCGGTGTCCTGGCGTGGCTCGTTCCGACCCAGGCGATCGCCGAGGCCGCTATGGGCCGGGCGGCGCGTCGGCTCGGCGCCCCGGGCGACCGTGGTGCGGCGTTCCTGGCCCGGCGTCACGGGCGAAACCTCGCGGATCACGCGGCCGTTGCCGACGCGCGCGCCGGACAGCAGGTCCCGGCGTGCACCGGTGCGGTCGCCGAGAAGCTTGCCGTTGCCCGTCTCGCCGCCCTCGCGGGTGACGACGCGCTGAACCGGCGCGGGGCGCAGGATGGGCGGAGCGGACGGACGGCCGACGCCATGGTCCGCATCGACGAACTGGCCCGCCAGCAGGCGCGAACGCGCGCCATCGGTGCGGCCGTCGAACGCGCCGCTCCCCGGCGCCAGTCCACCGTCGCGCCAGCGCGGACCGTTGTCCCACACCGTGCGGCCGGAGCCAGGGGCCACGTAGTATCCCTTGTTCGCGTAGTAGCCCGGGTCGTAGTACGTGTAGCAGTAGTACGAATTGTAATTGTAGTAGTTGTACGGGTACGCGTAGCACCAGTCGTAGGACGGCCGGTAGCTGAACGCGCAGTACGACGGCCAGTACACGCTGGAATAGCCCGAGGACCAGAACGGGTAGTAGAACGGATCGCAATAGTAGTAGCGCGCGAGCGGCCCGTAGTAGTAGCCGAAGGAGTACACGAGCGCGGTGCTGCGGCCGTCGTCGTAGCCGTTGCGATAGGCCCGGTCGAGCGACGTCGAATAGCCGCCCGAGCCGCTGCCGGTCGGGAGGCCATCCTCGTCGTAGCCGCCGGTCGACTTTCCATCGAGCCAGTCCTGGCCGGCGACGGGGTCGAGCATGGCGTCGATGACGACCTGGCTCACGTCGGCGTCCTCGAGCTGCTGGATCTCGTGATCGTTCATCTCGAACGCGCGGCCGTCCTTGACGATCAACTCGACGATCGTGCGGTCGGACACACCCTGGCGGGTGAGGCCGATCACGTCGTCGTACTCGATCGCCGATGCGACCGAGGCCGTCATGCAGATCGCGAGGGCGACCAGCGTCGCAACGCCCGCACGTCGAATGCTGTTCACGAGATCCGCCTTTCCGGGGACGCGCCCCCGACTGCCGCCTGGTCGAGCGGCTCCCGGCCGTCGCCGGGGCTGTCGCTTACGCCTTGAGTCTAGCACCCGGCCGCACTAAGGCCGGCCGATGTTCTCCCAGCGATTGGTGTCGAGGTTGTAAAGCCAGCACACCCCGGATCGGGTCACCAGGAAGCCGAATCCCTCCATCCGGGTCACGTCCGTGGCCGGGACCGGGAGCGGCAGGATGCTGCGGTTCTCGCCGTCGAGCCGGAACGACTCGTCGATCGTGACCCACTGCTTCTTCTCGGGGCGCCACTGGTAGAGCCGCCCGTCGGTCTTGAGCACGCCGCCCACGCCGTAGGTCGCGATGACGGCGCCGCCGCGCCCCGCCGCCGCGCGAGGGGGCGTGGCGCCAGCCGCGGTCGACGGGCCGGCCTTGATTCCGGCGGCCAGGGCGAGCACGGCCGCCACGGCCACCGTGGCAAGGGCCAGGGAGCGGGCGAGGGGGAAACGGCTTTGGTTCATGGCGCAAGACCTCCGGGTTGGGTGGAGCTGCCTCCCATGACAATAGCAACCGCCGGGCCGGATTCGGAGCGCATCCCGGGCCCGGCCGGCCCGGTCGTCCCGGGCCCGCTAACCCGCGCCGGGAGGCCACGATGTGCCTCCGAGCCCCATCGGTCGCGGCGCCCTGCCGGCCCGCCGGGGCCAGGCGCCCTGTGATCGGCTTCGACGGAGTGCGGCGCTGCCGCTACAGCCAGCGCCGGCTGCGGAAGTACCAGATCATCCCGAGCGCGGTGAGCGCCATGATCGCCACGGCGACGTAGAATCCCTGCGCGGTGTTGAACCCGGGGAAGACCACGTTCATGCCGTAGATACTCGCCACCAGCGTGACGGGCACGATGATGACCGTGATCGCGGTCAGCACCTTCATGACCTCGTTGAGCTGGTTCGAGACCTGGCTGACGTAGATGTCGAGCATGGTCGCGAGCTCGTCGCGGAAGGAATCGAGCAGGTCCGAGGTCCGCGCCAGCCGGTCGTAGACGTCGCGCAGGTAGGGGCGCATCTCCGGGCGGATCAGGTCGTACTCGTCGCGGGTGAGCGCGAGGATGGTGTCGCGTTGCGGCCCGATGATGCGCCTCAGGGCTGCGATCCCGCGCTTGAAGCGCAGGATCTCGGACAGCAGCTTGCGGCTCGGCGAGCTCAGGATCTTCTCCTCGAGCTGGTCGACCTCGCCCTGCACGCGCTCCAGGATCGGCGTGTAGTTGTCGACCATGACGTCGAGGATCAGGTAGAGCAGGTGGTCCGGGCCCTTCGCCAGAATCTGTGGGCGCCGGCGCACCAACTCGTGCGCGCGGGTCACGCCGCGCGTCTCGTCCTCGTGATAGGTGAGAATGAAGTTGTTGCCGAGCAGGATGTCGAGTTCCTTGATCTCCGGCCCGGTGTTGTCGTCGTCCCAGCGCGCGCTGTGCACCGCGAGGTAGAGGTACTTCTCGTAGTCGTCGACGCGCGGGAAGTTCACGTCCATGACGCAGTCCTCGACCGCCATGGGATGGAACACGAACGTCGGCGCGAGCGCGTCGAAGCCCGCGGTGCCGGTGTTCTCGAGGTCGATCCAGATACGGGCTTTGGGGTCGGCGGCCAGCCCCGGCAACTCGTCGAGCTGGAACTCGCGCGCGGTTTCACCCTGCGCGACGGTCAGTATGGTCTTGGGTTCGCCCATGGGTCGGAACCCTACACCCCGCCGCCCCTCCTGCACAGGGCGCGCGGGCCCGGCGCATGCTAAACTGCGCCCGCATCGTCGCCCCTCCCGCACGACCCGACCACGGAGGTTCCATGCTTCGCCGCCGCTCCGCCGTCTGTCTGCTTGCGCTCGGATTCGCGCTCGTCGCCGCGCCTGTGGCGCGCGCCCAGGGCTCGGACTTCGACAAGGTCGAGATCAAGACCCAATCGCTCGCCGGCGGCGTTTCAGCGCTGTTCGGCGCGGGCGGCAACATCGGGGTCCTGGTCTCGGCCGACGGCGTGCTGCTGGTCGACGACCAGTTCGCGCCCCTGACGCCCCGGATCCTGGCCGCGGTGAAGGCGCTGAGCGACCGGCCGGTCCGGCTCGTGCTGGACACGCACTGGCACGGCGACCATGTCGGCGGCAACGAGAACCTGGCGCAGGCCGGGGCCGTGATCGTCGCGCAGGACAACGTGCGCAAGCGCATGACCGAGGGGCAGGTCTCGAAGTTCTTCGACCGCACGACCCCGCCCGCGAAGCCTGCCGCGCTGCCGCTGCTCACGTTCGACCGCGACGTCACGCTCCACCTCGGCGACGAGACGATCCACGCGCGGCACGTCGATCATGCGCACACCGACGGCGACGTGATCGTGCGCTTCGAGAAGGCGAACGTGGTTCACATGGGAGACGCGTTCTTCAGCGGCTTCTACCCGATCATCGACCTCGAATCCGGCGGCTCGATCGACGGCATGATCGCCGCGGCGGACCGCGCACTTCCCCTGATGGACGCCGCGACGAAGGTCATCCCTGGCCACGGGCCGGTGAGCGACCGCGCGGGGTTCATCGAGTATCGCGCAATGCTGGTCGGGATCCGGGATGCGATCCGCGCGCAGGTCAGGCGCGGCAAGTCGCTCGCCCAGGTCCAGGCCGCGAAGCCGACCGCGCCGTGGGACGCGAAGTGGGGCAACGGCTACCTCAAGCCCGACCGTTTCACCGAGATCGTGTTCAACAGCCTCAGCAGCGTTCCCAGGCGCGGCCGCTAGCAACCGCGCGCACCCCGGAGACCCGCAATGTCGCCCGTCCTCGATCCCGCCATCCAGATCGCTCCCGAGGTCAGCGCGCTCACCGACGAGGTGGTCGCGCTGCGCCGGGACTTCCATGCCCACCCCGAGCTGCTGTTCGACCTGCCCTACACCAGCGGCAAGGTCGCCGACTACCTGAAGGCACTCGGCCTCGAAGTCCGCACCGGCATCGGCAAGTCCGGCGTGGTCGCGATCATCGAGGGCGCGAAGCCGGGCAGGACCGTGCTCTACCGCGCCGACATGGACGCGCTGCCGCTGACCGAGGAGACCGGCGCCCCGTACGCGTCGAAGACCGCCGGGCTCATGCACGCCTGCGGCCACGACGGCCACACCGCGGTCGCGCTCGTGATGGCGCGCGTGCTCGCGCAATCGCGCGGCGAGTTTGCGGGCAGGGTCGCGATGCTGTTCCAGCCTGCCGAGGAGGGCGGCGACGGCGCGGGCGCAATGATCAAGGACGGCGTGCTCGACTGGGTGAAGCCCGACATCAGCTTCGCGATGCACCTCAACAACGACGAGGCGGTCGGCAGCGTGGGGGTCAAGGTCGGCGGCGTGTACGCGGGCTCGAACGAGTTCCAGATCACGCTCTCCTCCAAGGGCGGACACGGCGCCTCGCCCCACCAGGCGCCGGACCTGATCGTGGTCGCGGCGCACATCGTCATGGCTCTCCAGACCGTGGTCAGCCGCTCGGTCGATCCGTGCGAGACCGCGGTCGTCACCGTCGGCATGCTGCACGCGGGGACGAAGTCGAACATCCTGCCCACCTCGGCCCGCCTCGAGGGCACGGTGCGCACCTTCGACAAGGCGCTGACCGACCACATTCGCGGTCGCATCGAGACGCTCGCCACTGCAATCGCGGGGGCGCACGGTGCGGGCATCGAGTTTGCGTTCCAGTACAACTACCCGCCGACGATCAACGCCGCGGGCCCGACCGAGCTCGTGCGCGAAGTCGCGACCGCGCTCGTGGGCGAGGACCGCATCACGCAGTTCTGGACGACCGGGTCCGAGGACATGTCCCGCTTCCTCGAACGCGTCCCGGGCTGTTACTACAACGTCGGTTCCGCGAACCCCGACGGGTCGAAGACGTTCCCGCACCACTCGGGGCGCTTCAATCCCGAGGAGGCGGCGCTCCCGCTCGCGGTCGACCTGGGCGTGCGCGTGATTCGGCGCGCCCTCGAGTCCGGGGCCGGCGCGTGAGCGACGAGTCGCGCGAGCCGTCGCGCATCATCCTCCCGGGCGGCGGCAAACCGGGGGGCCTGGTCGGGCCCGACGGACGGCCGCTGTTCAGCGCGCCCGCGGAGGACGTGCCGCCGGAGGAGCGCCTGCCGACCCACCCGCGCCTGCGCGCGGTCGAGCTGCAGGAGGCGAACGAGGGCGGCCGTGCGCTGGTCGTGCTTTCCGATCCCTCGGGCGTCGCGCCGCAAGCGCTGGCGATCGCCGCCGAGGCGATGCCGGTGCTCCTCATGCTCGACGGCTCGGTCGCGCTCGAGGACCTGATCGACCTCGTCACGCGCGAGACCGGCGACCCGCGCGCCGGCGACAGCATCCACAAGCTGGTCGAGGAGCTCGACCGTCGCCTGTTCCTCGAGTCGCCGCGCTACGAGGCGGCGCTCGAGGTCGTGCGCGAGGCCTATCGTGCCCTGCCCGCGCGCGCGGCCGCGCTCGCCGGCCTGTCGTATCCGGAGGACCGCGCCGAGCTCGAGACCTTCCTCGCCGCGCACGAGGAGACCGCGCGTGCCTGGAAGACCGGCGCCTCGCTCGCGCCCGGCGTCGAATCCACCGCGGCCGCGCCACCGGGCAGCGTGCCGCGCGCACTGGCCGCGCCGCACATCGACCTGCGACGCGGCGGGCCGGTCGTGGCGCGCGCCTATCTCGAGTTCGAGGGCGTGCCCGAGGCCGCCCTGCCCGACGTCGTGTTCGTGTTCGGGACCGGGCATCTCATGGTCGAGGAGCCGTTCGCGGTGACCGCGAAGCCGTTCGAGACGCCGCTCGGGCTCGTCCCGACCGACGCCGATGTCGTCTCCGCGCTGGAGAAGGCCTGCGGCCCCTCGCTCATGCGCGAAGAGCTGGCGCACCGCGACGAGCACTCGATCGAGTTCCAGGCGCTCGAGCTCAAGCGGCGCTTCGGCGACCATCCGTTCCGCATCGTGCCGATCCTCGCGGGCGGGTTCGGCGGCCTCGTGCGCTACGAGAAGAGGCCGGCCGAGGAGCCCCGCGTCGAGGCGCTCGTCGCCGCGTTGCGCGCCGAGGTCGATCGCCTGGCGGCCGCCGGGCAGCGCGTGTCCTTCGTCGCGGGCGTGGACCTGTCGCACGTCGGGGCGCGCTTCGGCGACGCGATGGACATGGACCAGGAGACGCTGGCCTCGGTCGGGAAGGTCGACGGCGCCGCGATCGCGGCCGCCCTCGCAGGCGACGCCGAGGCGTGGTTCGACGCGATTGCCGCGCAGGGGGACGCCACCCGCATCTGCGGCTTCGCGCCCATGTACATGATGCTGCGGGTCGCCCAGCCGGGACCGGGGCGGCTGCTGGCGTACGAGCAGTCGGTCGAGGAATCGGGGTCGGTGGTTTCGTACGCCTCGATTGCGTGGCCCTGAGTCGGCGCGGTAGGCTTGGGGCATGACCAAGCCTCGGCCGTTCATCCTCGCCCTGGCCATGGCAGGCGCCATGGCCCTCGCCGTGCCCGCCCGCGCGCAGGAGCCCAAGCCCAAGCCGTGGACGCCCGGCAGCCGCCCGGTCTCGGCGCCCGCCCCGGTCGAGGCCTACGACACGTTGCGCACCGCGCCGATGGACCACGCCATGCCCACGCCCAAAGGCGTGACGCGCTCGCTCGACCTCCGCTACGAGCCCTCGGTCCCCGACTCGACGCTGCCGTTGGCGTTGCTCTATCACGAACTCAAGACCGAGGAGTCGCTGTCGGCCTACGTGGGCGCGCTCCGGCAGGACCTGCCGGTGCGCCCGTATCCGGTCGTGGTCGACGACCAGGCCGTGCACCTCACGGTGGACGGGCTCGACGGCCAGAGCCACCTTGCGATCATGCTCATGGTGCCGTGGTTCGGGAAGATCATGCCCTGGCCGTACGGGCTCACGTCGCTCGTGGTCAAGGTGGACGACGGCCCCGAGCAGAAGTCGAAGCTCATGTTCACGCCCGGCGGGAACTTCTATGTCCCGAGCCAGCGGCCGCTCCCGGTGTCCAACCCGACGCTGGTCACGATTCCCCTCGCGCCGGGCCGGCACCGGATTGCGATCAAGCTCAAGGACCTCGACGCGGCGTACGCGTTCCTGATGCTCGGTCAGCCGCGGCTCACGCCGCCAGCGATCGAGCGCGCCCTGTCGCGCTAGGCCTTGACGGCGGCGAGCACCTCGTCGACGTGGCCGTCGACCTTGACCTTGCGGAACTCCGCCTTGAGCTTGCCCTCGGGGTCGATCACGAACGTCGAGCGCTCGATCCCCATGTACTTGCGGCCGTACATCGACTTCTCGACCCACACGCCGTACTTCTCCGCGACCGCGTGGTCCGCGTCGGAGAGCAGCGCGAATGGCAGCTCGAACTTGCCTGCGAACTTGTCGTGGGCCTTGAGCGAGTCCGGGCTGACGCCCAGCACGACCGCCTGCTTGCTCGTGAACTTCTTCACCGAGTCCCGGAAGTCGCAGGCCTCCTTCGTGCAGCCGGGCGTGTCGTCCTTGGGATAGAAGTAGAGGACGACGGTCCTGCCCTTGAGGCCCTTGAGCGAAACATTTTCTCCCTGCGAGCCCGGGAGCGTGAACTCCGGGGCCTTCTTGCCGACGGCGACGGCCATGAGCGGCGTTCTCCTGTGAGGGGGCGTCGATTGCGGGGTGGGAGCACCGCCATTCTGCGGCACCCGCGCGGCGCTCGCAAGGCCCGCCCTCAGATCTCCCCGCGGTCGATCAGCGCCTTGAGCTTGAGTGCGCTCGGCCGCACGGTGCGCTCCTGCGTTGCGTAGTCGACGCCGAGCAGCCCGAAGCGGGGGCGAAACCCGTCGGCCCACTCGTAGTTGTCGAGCAGCGACCAGTACAGGTAGCCCACGACGGGCGCACCCTCGTCGATCGCACGCGCGACCTGCCAAAGATGCAGCAGCAGGAACGTCCAGCGGTCCTCGTCGTCGTCGACCGCGGTGCCATTCTCGGTGATCAGGATCGGCAGGCCATACTTGCGGTCCTCGGCGAGGGTGCGCGCCAGGCCCTCGGGGTACATCTCCCAGCCGATTGCATTACGCTTGCCGATGTGCGAGTGGTGCTCGAGCGTGCACACGTAGCCGAGCAGCCCCGCGAAGTTGAGCCCCGTGTTGAGCACGAAGTCGCGTGTGTAGTAGTTGACTCCGATGTAATCGAGCGTGCGGCCCGACGGCAGGCGCTCCCAGAACAGGCCGGGCACACGGAGCACGCCCTGGTGCAGCGCGTCGAGGAACAGGTTGTTGAACAGGTAGTGCCGGAGCTTCGCCGAAACCCGGTCCAGGAAGCGCCTGGGGTTGCAAGGCGTGAAGATCAGCGCATGCTTCGCGACCGACACCATCGCATCGCCGCGCTGCGCGTGGATCGCGTGATAGGCCTTCACGTGCGCGCGCAGCATCCTGCGAAACACCTGGAGCCCGTTCACGAAGTCGTTCATCTTTCCCGGCGGCCACTGCCCGAGCATCCAGCCCTTATATACCTGGACGACCGGCTCGTTCAGCGTGACCCACCAGCGCACGAGATCCTTGTACTCGGCCGCGACGCGCGCGGCATAGCGCTCGAACCAGTCCTCGATCTCCGGGTTCTCCCAGCCGCCCTGCGCGGCAGCCCAGCGCGGCAGCGTGTAGTGGAGGATCGTCACCACGGGCGTGATCCCGCGCGCGTGCAGCGCCTCGAGCATGCGCCGGTAGTGAGCGATCGCCTCGGGGTCGAAGATGCCCTCCTGGGGCTCGATGCGGCTCCACTCGAGCGAGAACCGGTAGGCGGTGTGGCCGAGCTGGCGGGCGTGGTCGAAGTCCGTCTCGTAGCGGCGAAAGTGCTCCGCCGCCGCGCCCGACGCCTCGGCGACGCGGCCGGCGGTTTCCCAGTCGGACCAGTCGTTGTTGGTGATCCCGCCCTCGACCTGCTGCGAAGCGGTCGCCGACCCCCAGAGGAACCCCATCGGAAAGCGGAAGTTGGCCGAGTGGACGCCGGGCATCTCGCCGGCGGTTTCGTCGGGTTTCGCGGCTGCTTTCACGATCGGTGTCTCCCGTGCGGGGGCCCCATGCCCCCGCTCACGATCCACCATGCCGGCGGGCCGGCGCCGGTTCCCGGCGGCCGAGCGTCTCGACCAGCACCATGCCCGCCAGGATCAGCGCCATGCCGGCCATCGACCGCGCGGTGAAGTGCTCGCGCCCGAGGCCGACCGAGAACAGGAGCGCGAACACCGGCTCGAGCGTGAACAGCACGCCGACCCGCACCGCCGACATGCGGCCCTGCGCCCAGGTCTGGAGGAAGAATGTGACCGCGGTCGCGAAGCAGCCCATATAGAGCACGGCGAGGAGCGCGCTCCGGGGCATGGGGTCGAACCACCCGCCATGTGCGGCGCCGCGTCCGAGCACGAGACCGTCGAGCGGCAGGAACAGCAGCGCCCATACCGTGCAGCCCAGCACCTGGACCACCGTGAGCGCGACCGCCGGCTTGCCGGGCGCGACGCGCTCGAGCACGAGCACGTGCAGTGCGACCGCGATCGCCGTGCCGATCGTCCACAGCTCGCCGGTGCCGATCGTCCAATTGCCGCGCAGGGAGAGCGCGCCCAGCCCGACGAACGCGGCGAGCACGCCCACCCACGTCCACGCGCCGACGCGGCGGCGCAGCAGCACGACGCTGAACACGGGCACGAGCACGACCGAGAAGCCGGTGAGGAACGCCGAGGTCGCCGGCGAGGCCCACACGAGGCCGAAGGTCTGGGTGACGAACGAGAGGATGAACGGGATCGACGCGAGCGCGCCGGCGCGCCAGGTCGCGCGCTCGAAGCGGGTGCGGGAGACGAGCGCGACCACGAACAGCACGACCGCGGCGCAGGCGAAACGCAGCACGAGGAAGCGGATCGGCGAGATGCTCGCGAGCGCGTCCTTGACCGTGACGAAGGTCGAGCCCCAGATCAGCGTGGTGAAGACGAGCGCGAGGTCGGTCATCGCGCGGCCAGTGCGCTACTCCCCGAAGGGCAGGCGCCGGCCCGGCTTCCTGCCGGGCTCGTTCTGCGCCAGCGCGAAGGAGAGGCTCTCGAGCTCGATCGCCATGTTGACCGTGCGCAGCGCGACGGTGTTGGGCAGGAACAGCTTGCGCGGAGCAAAGTTCAGGATGCCGCGCAGGCCCACGCGCACCATCGCGTCGGCGATCTCCTGGGAGTGCTGCGCCGGGGTCGCGATCACGCCGATCTCGATGCCGCGCTCGCGGCACACGGTCTCGAAGTCGGCCATGGCCTCGATCTTGAGGTCGCCCAACGCCTCCCCGACGCGGTCGGGCGCGCTGTCGAACACGGCGACGATGTCGAAACCCTGGCGCGCGAACTCCTTGTAGGAGAACAGCGCCGCGCCGATATTGCCCGCGCCCACGAGCGCGACGCACCAGCGCTTGTTGAGCCCGAGGATCGCGCGGATCTCGACCTTGAGTGGCGCCACGCTGTACCCGAGGCCGCGGCGGCCGAACGACCCGAAATAGGACAGGTCCTTGCGCACCTGGGCGGGGGTGACGCCGCTCTTGGCGGCGAGACCCTGCGACGACACCATGTCTTCCCGATCGCGCTCGAGTTCGTCGAGCACGCGCAGGTAGTTCGAGAGGCGCCGTACGGTGGAGTCGCTGATGTGGTCCATCATGGGGGCTTGTGAGAGTGAGAACTTTCACAAAGTCCGGCGGAAGTTCGGCGCGAGCGCAAGCGCCCGCGCCGAGTTCGCGCCGGACCGTCTAGGCGTCGGGTCCGGCTTCTTCCCCGCTTTCCTCGATGTCGCCGAGGTCGGCATCGGCGTCCCCGCCGACCGCCGCCTCGTCCTCCGGCACCACGCGGGCGACGTCCGTCACCTTGTCGCCCTCGTCGAGCTGGATCAAGCGCACGCCCTGGGTGTTGCGGCCGAGCACCGAGATGCCCTTGACCGGCACGCGGATCACCTGGCCGCCCGAGGTCATGATCATGAGCTGGTCGGAGTCGACGACCTCCTTGACCGCCACGACCTGCCCGTTGCGCTCGGTGGTCTTGATCGTGATGATGCCCAACCCACCGCGGTGGCTGACCCGGTACTCCTCGACCGGCGAGCACTTGCCGTAGCCGTTCTCGGTGATCGAGAGCAGCGTGGCGTCGCGCCGCACGGTGACCATCGACACCACGGCGTCACCGCCCTCGAGCGAGGCCGCCTTGACGCCCCGCGCCGTGCGGCCCATGGCGCGCACTTCCTGCTCGTGGAAGCGGATCGCCTTGCCCTGGCGCTTCGCGAGGATCAAGTCCTGCGTGCCGTCGGTGATCGCGGCCTCGATCATCTCGTCGCCCTCGTCGAGGTCGATGGCGTTGATGCCGGCCCGCCGCGGGTTGCCGTAGGCCGAGAGCAGCGTCTTCTTGATCACGCCCATGCGCGTCGCCATGACGAGGTAGTGCTGGTCGTCGAACACCTTGACCGGCACGACCGTGGTCACGCGCTCCTCGCGGTTCATCTCGATCAGGTTCACGACCGGGCGGCCCTTCGCCGCGCGGCCGGCCTGGTCGATCTCGTGCACCTTGAGCCAGTAGCAACGCCCGCGATCGGTGAGGAACAGGAGGTAGGCGTGGGTCGAGGCCACGAACAGGTGCTCGACGAAGTCCTCTTCCTTGGTCTTGGCGCCGATCAGGCCCTTGCCGCCGCGGCGCTGCGCCCGGAACAACGAGACCGGGTTGCGCTTGATGTAGCCGGCGTGGCTGATGGTGACGACCATGTCCTCGTCCTTGATCAGGTCCTCGAGCGAGATCTCGCCCTCTTCGGGCACGATCTGCGTGCGCCGCTCGTCGCCGTACTTCTTCTTCAGCTCGAGGACCTCCTCGAGGATGATCGCGAGGATCTTCTTCGCGCTGGCGAGGATGCCCTTGAGGCGCTCGATCAGCTTGATGACCTCGAGGTACTCCTGCTCGATCTTCTCGCGCTCGAGCGCAACCAGGCGGCCGAGCCGCATGTCGAGGATCGCGTTGGACTGGATCTCGGACAGGCCGAACGTCTTCATCAGGCCCGTGCGCGCGGCGTCGGTGTCGGGCGACTTGCGGATGAGCGCGATCACCTCGTCGAGGTGGTCGAGCGCGATCTTGAGCCCCTCGAGGATGTGTGCGCGCTTCTCGGCCTCGGCGAGCTCGAACTCGGTGCGGCGGCGCACCACGATCTTGCGGTGCGCGACGTACTCCTCGAGCATCAGCTTGAGCGGCAGCGTCTGCGGGCGGCCGTCGACCAGCGAGAGCATGATCGCGCCGAACGTGGCCTGCAGCTGCGTGTGCACGTAGAGCTGGTTGAGCACGACCTTGGGCTGCGCGTCCTTCTTGAGTTCGATCACGATGCGCATGCCGTCGCGATCGGACTCGTCGCGCAGGTCCGAGATGCCGGTGACCTTCCCGTCCTTGACCAGGTCCGCGATCTTCTCGAGCAGGTTCGTCTTGTTGACCTGGTAGGGAATCTCGGTCACGACCAGCGCCATCTTGCCGTTGCGGCTCTCCTCGGCGCTCGCCTTGGCGCGCACGCGGATCAGCCCGCGGCCGGTCTCGTAGCAGTCGCGGATGCCCTTGAAGCCGTAGATCATCGCGCCGGTCGGGAAGTCCGGTCCCTTGACGTGTTTCATGATCTCGTCGAGCGTGCACTCGGGCTTCTCGATCAGGAGCGCAAGCGCGTCGCAAACCTCGGTCAGGTTATGCGGCGGGATCTCGGTGGCCATGCCGACGGCGATGCCCGAGGCGCCGTTGATCAGCAGGTTGGGCACGACCGACGGCAGGATGACCGGCTCCTCGAGCGTCTCGTCGTAATTCGGCCGCGACATGACGGTGTTCTTCTCGAGGTCCTTCAGCATCTCCATGGCGAGTGGCGTGAGCCGGGCCTCGGTATAGCGCATCGCGGCCGGGGCGTCGCCGTCGATACTGCCGTAGTTTCCCTGCCCGTCCACGAGCGGGTAGCGCATGTTGAAGTCCTGCGCCATGCGCACGAGTGTCGGGTAGACGACCTGCTCGCCGTGCGGGTGGTAATTGCCCGACGTGTCGCCGGCGATCTTCGCGCACTTGCGGTAGGGCCGCCCGGGCGCCAGGCCGAGATCGTTCATCGCGACCAGGATGCGGCGCTGCGACGGCTTGAGCCCGTCGCGGATGTCGGGGAGCGCGCGCGATACGATCACCGACATCGAGTAATTGAGATACGACGTCTTCATCTCGTCTTCGAGGAAGATGTCGGAGTACTTCTGGCGGCTCAGGTCGCTCATCGATCGGCTCCCGGTGGGCGGGCTAGATGTCCAGGTTCTTCACGTAGGTCGCGTTTTCCTCGATGAAGGCGCGGCGCGGCTCGACCTGCTCCCCCATGAGCGTCGTGAAGATGCCGTCGGCCTGCGTCGCGTCGGCCATCTTGACCCTCAGCAGGGTGCGAACCTCGGGGTTCATCGTCGTCCGCCACAACTGCTCGGGGTTCATTTCGCCGAGACCCTTGTAGCGCTGGATGTGCACGCCCTTCTTGCCGAGGCGCTCGCTCGCCGCGTCGCGCTCCTTCTCGTTGTAGCACCAGATCTCTTCCTTGCCCTTCTTGACGAGAAAGAGTGGCGGCTGAGCGATGTAGATGTGGTCGTTCTCGAACAGCGCCGGCATCTGGCGGTAGAGGAACGTCAGCAGCAGCGTGCGGATGTGCGCGCCGTCGATGTCGGCATCGGTCATGATGATCACGCGGTGGTAGCGCAGCTTCGTGAGGTCGAAGTCGTTCGCCCCCACGCCGGCGCCGAGCGCGGTGATGATCGTGCGGATTTCCTCGTTCGACAGCACCTTGTCGAGGCGCGCCTTCTCGGCATTCAGGATCTTGCCCTTGAGCGGCAGGATCGCCTGGAAGCGCCGGTCGCGGCCCTGCTTCGCCGAGCCGCCTGCCGAGTCGCCCTCGACCAGGAAGATCTCGCACTGCGCGGGATCGTCCCACGCGCAGTCGGCGAGCTTCCCGGGCAGCGATCCGCCGTCCATGATGCTCTTGCGCCGCGCCAGCTCCCGCGCCTTGCGCGCGGCCTCCCGCGCGCGCGCCGCGCCCACGACCTTGTCGACGATCTTGCGGCCGACCGCGGGATTCTCCTCGAAGAACGTGCGCAGGCCCTCGCCCACGATGCGCTCGACGATGCCCTTGACCTCGCTGTTGCCGAGCTTGGTCTTGGTCTGTCCCTCGAACTGCGGGTCGCGGAGCTTGACCGACACGACCGCCGCCAGGCCCTCGCGCACGTCCTCGCCGCCGAACCCTTCCTTGAGGTTCTTGGTCATGCCCTCGCGGTCGGCGTAGTTCTGCAGCGTGCGCGTGAGCGCGGAGCGGAAGCCCACCAGGTGCGTGCCACCCTCGATCGTGTTGATGTTGTTGACGAACGACAGCATGGTCTCGGCGTACGAGTCGTTGTACTGCAGCGCGACTTCGACCGCGGTCGTGTCCTCGGTGCGCTGGAAGTAGAGCGCCTTCGGGTGCAGCGCCGTCTTGTTCAGGTTCAGGTGCTTGACGAACTCCGCAATGCCGCCGTCGAAGTGCCAGGTCTGGCTCTTGCCCGTGCGCTCGTCGGAGAGCCCGATCGTGATGTTGTTGTTGAGGAACGCAAGTTCGCGCAGGCGCGCCGCGAGCGTGTCGTAGGAGTACTCGACGGTCTCGAAGATCGTGGCGTCGGGCAGGAAGTGGACGAGCGTGCCGGTGGGCGATCCCATGCCCGCGCGGAGCAACTCGAGTTCGCCCTGGATCCCGCCCTTTTTCGCGCGGCGCGAAGCGCCGTCGTCCTCGCCGCCGCCCTGGCCACCGGGCGGGCGCGTGGCCTCGACCTTGCCGAGGATCTCGACGTCGCCCATCGGCTTGCCGCGCTCGTAGCGCTGACGGTGGAACTTGCCTTCGCGCGCGACTTCGACCTCGAGCCACTCCGAGAGCGCGTTCACGACCGAGACGCCCACGCCGTGCAGCCCGCCCGAGACCTTGTACGAGTCCGAGTCGAACTTGCCGCCGGCGTGCAGCGTGGTCATTACGACTTCGAGCGCGGGGCGCTTGGTCTTGGCATGGAGGTCGACGGGGATGCCGCGCCCGTTGTCGGCGACGGAGATCGAGTTGTCGCCGTGGATGATGACGCGCACGGTGTCGCAGAAGCCGGCGAGCGCCTCGTCGATCGCGTTGTCGACCACCTCGTACACGAGGTGGTGGAGGCCGCGAATTCCGATGTCGCCGATGTACATGGCGGGGCGCTTGCGGACGGCCTCGAGGCCCTCCAGCACCGTGATGTTGGTTGCGTCGTAATGGTGTCCCTTGGGCTCTTCCATCAAGGTCGTGTCTTCCTTCGGAGGCATGCACGCTCTCCCCGGCCCACGGCCGCGTTTCCTGGTTACCGCTTGAGCTCGAGTCGGATGTCGCGAATGAGCTCGGATCCGATGTGCTCGCGCACGAGCTTGAGCAGCCCCGGCTTGAAGTGGCTCATTCCGAACATGTCCGTGGTTTCGACGATCAGGGTGTCGCCCTCGATGCGCGTGGCCTTCGTGTAGCGCGCCAGGGCCTCGCCCGCGATCGCGTCCCACTCCACGACCGCCCGCCAGCGCTGGACGCCGTCGGCCAGGCCGAGGCGCGCGAGCACGCCCGGCATGAGCGCGCCGATCGGCGGCGCACTGGCGGCGCGGGAGGTGGTGTGGTGGTGGGCGCGACCTGGCATCACACCGCGGCCGGTTCGGGCAGGCGCAGCGGCATGATCAGGCACAGGACCTCTTCGGTGCCGTCGGACAACGCGCCCTCCGGCTCGACGATGCCCGCGCTGATCGAGGTGTTGAGCCGGAACACCACGTTCTCGGTCTCGATCGTGCGCAGGATGTCGAGCAGGTAGTTCGAGTTGTAACCGACCTCGAGCTCGTCCCCGTCGTACTTCGCCTCGACCGTCTCCTCGCCGGCGCCGACGTCGGCGGTGGTGACCGACAGGCGAACCTCGTCGGGCGCGACCGCGAAGCGCACCTGGTGCGTGATGTTGTCCGCGTGCGTCGCGACGCGATCGAGTGCCTCGCGCAGGGCCAGCCGCGAGACCACGAGCTGCTTCGGGTTGTTCTTCGGGATCACCTGCTCGTAGTTCGGGAACGGGCCCTCGAGCAGGCGCGAGAACACGGTCACGTCGTTCTGGCCGATGCGCAGGCGGAATGCGATGTGGTTGCGCTGCGTCGAGACCGCGATCTCCACCGGGCTGGTGGCCTCGGCGGCCATGCGCCCGAGCGCGCCGATGGTCTTGCTCGGCACGATCACCGCCTGCTTGCCGAGCCCGCTGAAGTCGCCGGCGCGGGTGGCGCGCGCGAGCCGGTGGCCGTCGGTCGCGACGAACGCGACGTGTTTGCCCTCGGCCTGCACGAATACGCCGTTGAGCATCGGGCGCGTCCCGTCGCCGGAGACGGCGTAAGCCGAGCGGGCGATCAGCCGCGCCAGCGCCGGACCCTCGATCGTTGCCTTGGCGTCGGCCTTGACGGTCGGCAGCGCGGGGAACTCCTGGTCGTTCTGTCGCGGCACTGCGGAGCGGCCTTTGCCCTTGCCGTACTCGATGCTGATCCGGCCCTGGGCGTCCTCGGCGACCCGTATCTGTTCCTTCGGCAGCTTGCGCACGGTGTCGGCGAAGTGGCGCGCCTGCACGGCCGCGCGGCCCGGGGTCTTCACGCTGCAGGGCACGGTGATCGAGGTCGTGACCTCGAGATCGGTGCCCGTGATGCGGAGTTCGTCCTTCTCGGCCTCGATCAGCACCGCCGAGAGAATCGGGAGCGTGCTTTTCGACGGAACGGAGGCGAGGGCGGTGGACAGCGCGTACGAGAGATCCGACTGCTGGATCGTGAATTCCATTCGGCTTCTCCTGGTCCCGGGGCTGCCTCGGGGGGCCGCGCGGGGCTCCAAAACAGGCCCGTTGGGGAGACCCCAAACCGGCCTGAAATCGGGCCGCCAAAGTCTAGGCCGACGGCAGCCGGCCGGACCACGTCAAAGTACTGGTTATTCTCTTTTCTCTCAAGAACTTAAAAGATAAAGAAACAGTAGGAGCGGTGGATTTGTGCACAACCCCCGAAATACCGGTCTAAGTACTTGCGTCCCATCACTTTGCGAAGCAGAAACACCCGGGGACAACCACCCCTCGATTCCGGGTGGTTCGGGAGCCCTCGCGGGGACGGGTTTCTTGTCCCCAAGGGCCCCCGATTCCGTCCCCGGGATATTCCCGACTTGTCCCCGGCTCAGCGGGCTTCCTGGATGTGCTCGGCGAGGCGATCGATGCTCTCGCGCATCGGACGATCCTCGGCCATCAGGCGCTCGATCTTGCTGCAGGCGTGGATCACCGTGGTGTGGTCGCGGTCGAAGAAGCGCCCGATCTCGGACAGCGAGAGCGTGGTCTGGCGGCGCATCAGGAACATCGCAACCTGCCGCGGGAGGGCCACCGAGTTCGTGCGGCGCTTGCCCTTGAGCTGGTCCCGGGTGATCCCGTAGTGCCCCGAGACGACGTGCACGATCGAATCCGGCTCGATCGCCAGCGACTCGGCGTGCACGAACTCGCGCAGGATCTCCTCGGTCATCTCGACCGTGGGCTCCGAGCGGCGGGTGATCGAGGTGTAGGCGATCAGGCGCAGCAGGCAGCCCTCGAGCTCGCGCACGTTGCCCTTCACGTGGCTCGCGATCAGGAGCGCGATCTCGCCCGGCAGGTAGAAGCGGTCCGCGGCCGCGCGCTTCTGGAGGATCGCGACGCGGGTCTCGAGCTCCGGCGGCTTGACGTCGGTGACCAAGCCCTGGTTGAAACGCGAGACCAGCCGCTCCTCGAGACCCTCGATCTCCCGCGGCGGCTTGTCCGACGTGAGCACGATCTGCTTCTGGGCCTCGTAGAGCGCGTTGAACGTGTGGAAGAACTCCTCCTGCGTGGCGTCCTTGGTCGCGAGGAACTGCACGTCGTCGATCAGCAGGAGATCGGCGCGGCGATACTTCTCGCGGAAGGCGAGCGTGGATCCGGTCTGGATCGCCCCGATCATCTGGTTCATGAACTTCTCGGCCGACATGTAGTAGATCACGGCCCCGGGGCGGTCTTCGCGGATACGGTGACCGATGGCATGCATGAGGTGCGTCTTGCCCAGCCCCACCCCGCCGTAGATCACGAGCGGGTTGTAAAGCACGCCGGGCTTCTCCCCGACGGCCAGCGACGCGGCATGACTCATGTGGTTCGAGGCGCCGACGACGAAGGTCGAGAACGTGTAGCGGCCGTTCAGGCCACTATCGGGGAGCGGTGTCTCCGGTCCGGCGATCGCCGCGCCGGGCGACCGCGGTGGGGCGGGCACCGGCGCAGAAGCCGGGTGGGGCACGAGCGCGAGCTCCGGGCGCACCGTGAACTGGATGCGGGGCATCACGCCGAGCGCGGCCTCGGCGCTGGCGCCGAGCACCTCGAGGTAGTGCTGCTGGATCCATTCGGCGAAGAACAGGCTCGGGACTTCGAGCTCGATCACCTCGTCGCTGATGCGGCGGGGCTGGATGGGTTGGAACCAGGTGTCGAACGCCTGCTGGGACGGAAGCCGCAGCTGCAAGGCGTCGAGGATTCGATTCCAGAATTCCGGGGTGGGGTCGACGGCCATCGGAACGATCCTTGTCGGTTGGCGCTTACTGCTGAGTTATCCACAAGGCCAGGATCGGAGGAGAACCGCGGCCATTGGCCCTGAAAAGCAGGCGCGGTCGATTGTCACCGAGATCCGCAGGCTGTTGTCCACAAAGGTGTCGATCTCTTGAAGGCGTTGTCTTCGTGCAAGATAGCAGGCTCCTCCCACCCCGCTATCCACCTCTTGTCCACAGCCGGAGGGCTTGCCGGGAGGGTCTGGCGGCAAGCCTTCGAAGACGGCTGAGCCCCATCTGGCAACTCATTGTGATAAAAGCCATTTACACGGTTTATCGAGCCGAAATTGCGACCCGATGAGTCGCCAGAGCAAAGGCGCGGAACAATAACATCGGCCTCGGAGCCGAACAAGCCGGAAAATCGAAATTTCTGGAATCCCGCAACCGACACCGGGGCAATCGATTAAGCCAAATTGCATGGGCGTGAGAGTGGGTTGGACCCCTCGCGGCGCCCCGTCGTGGGAGCGCGGCGCGCCCGGGTTCTGGACGCGGAGCTCGTTGTCGTATAGCAAGTTGCAGGACTGACAGGACGGGCCCCGGGAGGCGTCCCCGGGGCCCGGAAATCACCGTTGAGCGGGTAGGAGGAGCTAGAACGGAACGTTCACGCCGAGCACGAAATCGTTCGCCGGATCGCCCACGCCGAACTCGCCCATCACGCCGAGCTTCGCGCTCGGCTCCCACTCCAGCCCGAAGCGTGCGACGAGGTCCGAGTTGGTGCCATCCGGACCGTTGTCGATGCTGAAGTGGTTCACGTCGAGCCCGATGCTCATGTAGGGCGTGAGTGCGCCCGAGGAGCCTTCGAGGCCGAAGCGATGGCTGCCCTCGATCGCGGGGACCATGTCGATGATCGTGACGTGGTCGGCGATCTCGAGGCCGAGCCCGATGTCGAACGCAAGGTCGAGCGGGAAGTTGTCGTCTGCGCGATGCAGGATCGGGCGCAGGTCGCCGCCCAGGAGCACGGCGCTGCTGCCCTGGCCCCCGTCCGCGAACCCGAGCTGGAGACCCCAGTCGAGCTTCGGCGAGCTGGAAAAGCGCACCTGGCCCAGCAGGCCGGTATCGTTCACGCGGTCGCCCAGCAGCAGGTAGACGCCGAATTCGTTGTTCCCGCCCATCAGCGGGCTGGCCGGGATCAGTTGTCCGTAAGCGCCGGCGTTCGCCGTGCGGGTGAACATCGCGCACAGCAGAACCGTCAGGAGTGCAAGTCGTCTCATGATCGTTCCCTCGTTGGCGTGGGACGGCTTGCCCGGGGCAGCGACCCGAGCGCGCAAGTCAAGACATCACGCCGAAGCTTGCAGACCATGGCCCCGGGGTCAAGGCTCACGAAGCAGACGGGACGGACCGCGGCGCCGGCAGGCGGGCCCGGGGGCTGCCGATTCGGGGGGCGAGGACCTCGCGCAACGAGGCGGGTGGCGGGAGCGCGGCGGCCCGTCAAGGCGGGCCACGCAATCGGCGTGCCGCGTTCCGTCGACGCGAATCCCGCGCCCGCGCCCGCATCCGCGCGGGCAACGCGCGGCCATCGTCGAATCCGCGACGGCGAGCGATGCGCGCCGGACGCTCGCCCTCGACGCTCATGCGCCCGCGCCCTACACTGCCGCCGTGGCCACCACGATCCTGATCGTCGACGACGAACGCGAGATCCGCGAACTCCTCCGCTATAACCTCGAGCGCCAGGGCTACCAGGTCCTGACCGCGCAGGATGGCGAGGAGGGGCTCGCGCGCATCTTCGCCACGCACCCGGACCTCGTGCTGCTCGATCTCCTTTTGCCCGGGCTGAACGGGCTCGAGGTGCTGCGCGAGCTGCGCCAGGAGCCCTCGACGCGCGAGCTGCCGGTCCTCCTCCTGACCGCGCGCGGCGCCGAGATGGACAAGCTACTCGGCTTCGAGCGGGGTGCCGACGACTACATCACGAAGCCGTTCTCGCCGCGCGAGGTCATCGCCCGGATCGAGGCGGTCCTGCGCCGCGCGCTGCCGCCGCGCGAGTCCGCTGCGCTCGACGCCGGCCCACTCATGCTGGACCACGCGCGGCGCGAGGCCCGCCTTTCCGGCCGCGAACTCACGCTCACGCCACGGGAGTTCGAGCTGCTCTACTTTCTCGCCCGCCACCCCGGTCGCGTGTTCTCGCGCGACGAATTGCTCACCAAGGTCTGGGGCTACGACTATCGCGGCGAGACCCGCACGGTCGACGTGCACGTCCGCCGCCTGCGCGCCAAACTGGGCGACGACGGTGCCGGGTTGATCGCCACGGTCACCGGCTCCGGCTACAAGTTCGTGGTGCGCCGACCGTCATGATGCGCACGATCACCGGCCGGCTGGTCGTCGGCTTTGCGCTCGTGCTCTCGGCCGTGCTTGCCCTGCTCGCGGTCTACGTTGGCGGATCCGAACGCGCGTCGATCCTGGGCGCGCTGGACGACGATCTGCGCGCGGTCACCACGCTGCTCGCCGAGGAAGCGCCCGCCGGCGCGATCGAAGTGGCGGACCGGGCGACGCTCGACCACTGGGCGGATGCGAAGGGCCGCGCACTCGGGCGCCGGGTCACGGTGATCGCGCCCGATGGCGTCGTCCTGGGCGACAGCGAAGTGCCGGCCGAGAGCCTTTCGCGCCTGCAGAACCACGCGGGCCGGCCCGAGGTGCTCGCCGCGCGCGCGGGTGGCCCGGGCGGCGTCGGGCGGGATGTGCGCAAGAGCGCGAGCGTGGGCGTCGAGTACCTGTACCTTGCGCGGGCGCTCGCGAGCCCGCCGGGCGCGGTGGTGCGCGTCGCGCTCCCGGTGGCGACCGCGCGCGGCCACGTGCGGCGCGCACTCGGGCTCTTGTGGGCGCTCGCGGCGCTTGCGCTGCTGCTCGGCGTGGGCCTGGCGTCGTGGTGGACCCGCCCGCTGTCCCGCCGCCTCCATGCGTTCGAGGACGTGGCCCGGCGGCTCGAGCAGGGCGACCTGGCCGCCCGTGCCTCGGAAGAGGGCAGGGACGAGCTGACCGAGGTCGCGCGCATGGTCAACCGTATGGCCGCCGGCCTGCGAGGCACGCTCGAGCGCGTCGAGGCCGAGCGCGACCTGCGCGAGGAGATGCTGGCCGCGATGACCGACGGCGTCGTGCTGCTCGACGCGTCGGGCACGATCGTCCATGCCAATGCCGCGCTGGCTCGCGCGCTCGGGCGCGAGGCGCCGCCGCATGCGGGCGAACGCTTCGGCGAGTGGTGCCGCGTGACGGAGCTCGACGCGTTCCTCGCCGAGGCGCGCTCCGGGCAACAGGCGCTGCGCCGCGAGATCCGGCCGCGCGGGCCCGCCGAGCGCACGCTCGACGCGGTCGCGACCGGCCTTGCCGACGGTTCGACGCTGCTGGTCGTACGCGACCTCACCCCGCTGCGCCGGCTCGAGCGCGTGCGACAGGATTTCGTCGCCAACGTATCGCACGAGCTCAAGACCCCGTTGACCTCGATCGTGGGCTACGCCGAGACGCTGCTCGACGGCGGGCTCGAGGACATCGCGCGCCGGCAGGGCTTCGTGGAGACGATCAAGGACCAGGCCGCGCGGCTGACGGCGATCGTCGAGGACCTGCTCGCACTCTCGGAGCTCGACCGCCCGGATGCCGCGCTCGCGCTCGGGCCGGTCGACGTCGTGAAGCTCGCGCGCGCGGTCACCGAGGCGCTCACGCCGCGGGCCCGCAAGGACGGCCTGGTGCTGACGTGCGAGACGCCGGCGGGCGAGGTGGTCGTGCTCGGCGAGCGCATGCGGCTCGAGCAGCTCCTGTTCAACCTCGTGGACAACGCGCTCAAGTACACGGAGGCCGGCGCGGTCACTGTGCGCGTCGAGCGCATCCAGGGCGAGGCCGTGTTGGCGGTCGAGGATACCGGACCCGGCGTGCCCGAGGAAGCGCAGGACCGGATCTTCGAGCGCTTCTACCGCCTCGATGCCGCGCGCTCGCGCGAGGTGCCGGGCACCGGGCTCGGGCTGTCGATCGTGCGCCACATCGTCGAGCTGCACGGCGGTCGCGTCACGGTCGCGAATCGTCCGGGCGGCGGGGCGCGCTTCACCGCGCACCTGCCGCTCGCCCGTCCCCGCTGAAATCGACCTCGCCGTAACCTCCCCGCATCCCCGCGGTCAAACCCACGCCGTATCTTCCCCCGCGTTCACAGCTTTGTTACACCCCGGCAACCGACCGGCAACCGATCCGCGGGATCGTGCTCTTGTCCAGGGAGGAGGGTCGATGCCGATCGAGCCACACACCGCGCCCATGCTCACGCCGCACCTCCTCGCCCGCCCGATCGGGCGGCGGCGGCGCGCGCGCGACCGCGTCGCCGAGTTCGCGATCGCCGCCTCGGCGCTCGCCACGGTGACCGGGATCGTGCTGATCTTCGTGTTCGTCTTCCGCGAGGCGCTGCCGGTGCTGCTCGACTCGGCGACGATGCGCGAGGCGAACCTCGCGAAGTTCTTCTCGCCCGGACCGTGGCAGCCGGTGTCGGACGTCCCGAAATATTCATTCCTGCCACTGCTCGCCGGCATGTTCAAGGCCACGCTGGTCGCCGTCGCCTCGGCCGTCCCGGTGGCCGTCCTGGCCGCGCTCTACACGTCCGAGTTCGCGCCCCGCGCCGCGCGCGAGGTCCTCAAGCCCGTGGTCGAGCTGCTCGCGGGGATCCCCTCGGTGGTGCTCGGGTTCTTCGCGCTGATCGTGCTCGCGAGCGTCGTGCAGTCGATCACGGGGTCGCCCTCGCGCCTGAACGCGCTCAACGCCGGACTCGCGCTCGGGTTCGCCATCCTGCCGGTCGTGTATTCGGTGAGCGAGGACGCACTGCGCGCCGTGCCGCGGAGCTACCGCGAGGCGTCGCTCGCGCTCGGCGCGAGCCCGTGGCAGACCGCGTTCCAGGTCACGCTGCCGGCGGCGTGGGCGGGCATCTTCGCCGCCGTCATGTTGGGCGTGGGGCGCGCGGTGGGCGAGACCATGATCGTGCTCATGGCCTCGGGCAACGCGGCGCTGGCGTCGTGGCCGCTGACGGACTCGGTGCGCACGCTTTCGGCGACGATCGCGGCCGAGCTCGCCGAGGTCGTGGTCGGCAGCCCGCACTACGCGACGCTGTTCTTCATCGGCAGCCTGCTGTTCGCGCTCACCTTCGTGCTCAACGTGGCGGCGAGCCTGATGGTCGATCGCATGCGACGCCACCTGGCGGGCGCGTGATGGGCGTGGACCCGACGCAGGCGGCGCTCGCCGCGCTCGGCCGGCCTTTGCCCGGGCCGCCGGCGAGCGCGTTCGCAACCCGCTCGCGGCGGAGGGTGCAGGCGGGATGGAACGTGCTGTGGACCGGCGTGAGCGGTCTCGCCACGCTGTGGATCGTCCTCATCGTGGCGGTGATCCTGGGCACGATCGTGTGGGGCGGCTGGCGGACAGTGACGCCGACGTTCCTGTTCCGGAACCCCGAGCAGGGCATGACCGCCGGCGGAATCTTTCCGGCGATCTTCGGCACGGCCGCACTGGTGTTCCTCATGATCGTGGCAGTGCTGCCCGTGGGCGTGCTGGCCGCGATCCATCTGCACGAGTACGCGCGCGCGAACGCGCCCCTGACCCGGCTCGTACGCTTCGCGGTGCACAATCTCGCGGGCGTGCCGTCGATCGTGTTCGGGCTGTTCGGGCTCGGGTTCTTCGTGCAGTTCCTGGGGCGCGGGATCGACCGCGCGTTCCACCAGGACGTCCTGTTCGGTCAGCCCGCGATCCTGTGGGCCGCGCTCACGCTCGCGCTGCTCAACCTGCCGGTCGTGATCGTGGCCACCGAGGAGGCGCTGCGGGCGGTCCCGCCGTCGGCACGGGAGGGCGCGCTCGCGCTCGGGGCGACGCGCTGGCAGATGGTGCGCCACGTCGTGCTGCCCCAGGCGCTGCCCGGCGTGCTGACGGGCGCGATCCTCTCGGTCAGTCGTGGCGCGGGCGAGGTGGCGCCGATCCTGTTCACCGGGGCGGCGTATTATCTGCCTTACTTGCCGACTTCGCCCACGGACCAGTTCATGGAACTCGGCTACCACGTGTACGTACTCGCCACGCAATCGCCCGACGTGGATCGCACGCTGCCGCTGCTCTACGGCACCGTGCTCGTGCTGCTCGGGCTCACGTTTGCCCTCAACTTCACCGCCATCTTCCTGCGTGCGCGCATCCGGCGCGGGATGGGCCTCGGAGCCGCGGCGTGATCGACACCACCGCCCAGCCCCCAGCACCGCCGCGGCCCATTCCGCGCGCGTTTGCCCCGCCGCCCGCCGGCGCGCCCACGGCGCCCGGGCGGGTCGCGCTCGCGACCGAGCGCCTCTCCTTCCACTACGGGAAGCTGCAGGCGCTGTTCGAGGTCACGCTCGCCGTCCCGGAGCGCTCGGTGACCGCGCCCATCGGGCCGTCGGGCTGCGGCAAGTCGACGCTGCTGCGCACGTTCAACCGCATGAACGACCTGATCGACGGGACCCGCGTCGAGGGCCGCGCCACGCTCGACGGCGAGGACCTGTATGGCGCGGGCGTCGACGTGGTCGACCTGCGGCGTCGCGTCGGCATGGTGTTCCAGCGCGCGAACCCGTTCCCCAAGTCGATCTACGAGAACGTCGCGTTCGGCCCGCGCATGCTCGGCATGAAGTCGGGCGGCGAACTGGACGCGCTGGTCGAACGCACGCTCCGCCAGGCCGCGCTGTGGGAGGAAATCAAGGACCGGCTCAAGGACTCGGCGCTCAAGCTTTCGGGCGGCCAGCAGCAGCGCCTGTGCATCGCGCGCTCGCTCGCAGTCGATCCCGAAGTGTTGCTCATGGACGAGCCCGCGTCGGCGCTCGACCCGACCTCGACGGCCAAGATCGAGGAGCTGGTGCTCGACCTCAAGGCGCGCTATACCATCGTCGTGGTGACGCACAACATGCAGCAGGCGGCCCGCATCTCGGACCAGACGGCGTTCCTCATGCAGGGGCGACTGGTCGAAGTCGACGCCACGCCGCGCATCTTCACGCAGCCGCGCGAGCGCCTGACCGAGGACTACATCACCGGCCGCTTCGGCTGAGGAACCCATGGAACGCCACTTCGACGAGGAACTGAACGAACTCAAGGCCCGCCTGCTGCTCATGGGCGGCCGGGCCGAGGCGATCGTCCACAAGGCGATCGACGCGCTCAAGGCCCGCGACGCTGCGCTCGCGGAGGAGATCTTCGCCGACGATCGCGCGATCGACGCGCTCGAGATCGAGATCGACGAACGCGTGATCCGGCTGCTCGCGTTGCGCCAGCCGGTCGGCGGGGACCTGCGCTTCGTGGTCTCGGCGCTCAAGATCGGGGGCGACCTCGAACGCGTGGGCGATCACGCGGTCAACATCGCCCAGTCAACGCAACGGCTCGGCCGCGCGCTTGGACTCGAACCGCTGGTGGACCTGCCCCGCATGGCCATCCTCTCCACGCGGATGCTCACCGAAGCGCTCGACGCGTTCGTGCGCAACGACGCCGCCGCGGCACTGCGCATCCTGATCGAGGACGACGAAGTCGACCAAATGAAGGGCCAGCTCACCGAGGAGCTCCTCGCCACCATGATCGAGCGGCCGTCGGCGATCCCGCGCGCGCTCGAGCTCATCCTGGTCTCGCGCAACCTCGAACGGGTGGCCGACCTCGCGACCAACATCGCCGAGGAGGTCGTGTTCATCGCCGAGGCGCGCGTGGTCAAGCACCACATCGAGGAACGCCATGCGCCGTGATGGATCCCGGCTCCTGAGCGCGCTGTTCGTGGAAGGTGTGCTGGTGCGCGACTCGATACCGTCGGATTAGAGTTTCGGGAGGAACGCCCGCACGCGCGCGGCGTAGGCGGCGAACGCCTCCGGGTGCGCGCGCGCGAGCACGGCGTCCTCGAGCCGCGCGCGTGCCGCCGAGGTCGCGAGCAGCGCGGCGAACAGCCCGGTCGTTCCGCTCAGGCTGCCGAGCGCGAGTCCCGCGCCCAGGGCCCACAGCGCGAGCGACAGGTAGAACGGGTGGCGGACGACGGCGAACGGCCCCGTGGTGACCAGCGGGTCGCCGGCGCGCACCTCGGCCGGGAGGACGAGTGCGCCGCCGAGCGCGCGCGCCGACCACGCGCCGAGCATGCCGCCGAGCAACGCGCACAGCGCGGCAGCCGCGCACACGGCGCCCTGGCCCCACGCGGGCAGCCAGCGCGCGGCCTCGCCCCGCGTGAGCGCGGCGAGCGCGCCGCCGGCGAGCAAGGCGGCGAGCTGTGCCATCGCGCGCGGACCGGCGCCGGGCAGGGAGTGCACCACGGCCCGGGGGCCCGGCGCGCGGCGGGGATGGAGCAGCACGCCGGTGATCCAGATCGCGAGCCCGGCCAGCACGGCGATGCGGGCCGAGATCCAGGCGGATTCGACGAGCGCGCGCGCGAGCGCCTTTGAGTCGATGGTTTCCATGGCGCGGGAGCGTACCCCGCGCAGGCCCCGGGAACGGCGGGAAAATTGCGCCTCCGGACTCCGGCAACGGATCGGGGGCGCACCGAATTGCCGGAGCACCGGCCCTGTGGTACATGTTTTATGCCCTGCGTCGCGGAGTCTCCGGGCGCGCGGTGACCACTTTCACACTCCTTCGAACGAGGACCTCCGTGAAATTTCGCCTGTTCCCGCACGACGAGAACTTCTTCGTGCTGTTCTCCAAGCAGGGCGCGCTGGTGCGCGAAGGCTGCGAAATGCTCCTTGAGCTGCTCCGCGATTTCGACAACCTCGAGGACCGCGCAAAGCGCCTCAAGGAGGTCGAACACCGCGGCGACCTGGTGACGCACGAAATCTTCGAGCGCCTCAACAAGACGTTCATCACGCCGCTCGAGCGCGAGGACATCCATGCGCTGGCGTCCGGGCTCGACGATGTCCTCGACTCGGTCGAGGCGATCGGGCATCGCGTGCTCGTGTTCAAGATCCGCGCGACCACGCCCGAGGCGGTGCAGCTCGGCGAGATCCTCGTCAAGTGCGGCGTGCAGATCGAGCAGGCGGTCGGCCGGCTCAAGGGCTTCAAGAACCTGATGGGCTTCACGATCGAGATCAACCGCCTGGAGAACGAGGCCGACTCGATCTCCCGCCAGGTCGTGGCCGACCTGTTCAGCGGGGAGCACGACGTCATGGACGTGCTGCGCTGGAAGGAAATCTACGGACGGCTCGAGAACGCCGCCGACCTGTGCGAGGATGTCGCGAACACGATCGAGACGATCGTGATCAAGAACAGCTGATCCATGCCGTACTCGACTGAGGTCCTGGTCATCATCGCGCTCGCGCTCACGTTCGACTTCATCAACGGGTTCCACGACGCCGCGAACTCGATCGCCACGGTCGTGAGCACGCGCGTGCTCTCCCCCAAGGTCGCGGTGCTGTGGGCCGCATTCTTCAACTTCGCCGCGTTCGCGGTGCTCGGGACGCACGTCGCAAAGACGATCGGCAAGGGCGTGATCGATCCCTCCGTGATCTCGCCCCAGATCATCCTCGCCGGCGTGGTGGGCGCGATCGTGTGGAACCTGATCACGTGGTGGCTCAGCCTGCCGACGTCCTCCTCACATGCGCTGATCGGCGGATTGGTCGGCTCGGCGCTCGCTGCGGTGGGACCGCAGGGAGTCATCGTGCCGGGCGTCGTCAAGATTGCGGCGTTCATCGTGATCTCGCCGCTGGTCGGGATGGCGCTGGGCTTCATCTTCATGACCATCACCTACCACCTTTTCCAGCACAGGACGCCACACCGGGTGGACAAGCTGTTCCGGCGTCTCCAGATGTTCTCGGCGGCAGCGTTCAGCCTGGGGCACGGCGGCAACGACGCCCAGAAGACCATGGGCATCATCACCGCGCTGCTCTATGCCACCGGGCACCTGTCCGGCGAGTTCCACGTGCCGCTCTGGGTCGTGCTCTCGAGCCACGCGGCGATCGCGCTCGGCACGATGTCGGGCGGCTGGCGGATCGTGAAGACGATGGGCATGAAGCTCACCAAGCTGCAGCCGGTGGGCGGCTTCTGCGCCGAGACCGCGGGCGCGCTGACGCTGTTCGGCGCGACGCTGACCGGAATCCCGGTCTCGACCACGCACACCATCACCGGCGCGATCGTGGGCGTGGGCTCGACGCGGCGCCTGTCGGCGGTGAAGTGGGGCGTGGCGGGGCGGATCGTGTGGGCCTGGATCCTCACGCTGCCGATGTCGGCGCTGGTGGCCGCGCTGACGTTCTACGTCGTGAAGCTGTTCCACCCGTAGGCCGCCGTAAAAATAGAGGGGCGGCGCTTGCGCGCCGCCCCGTCCTGCGAGGTGGTACCCCGAGGTTTCGTTCGTCGACTAGCCGCGCGTGACGTTGGCCGCCTGCAGGCCCTTCGGACCCTTGACCACGTCGAAATTGACACGCTCGCCCTCGGCCAGCGTCTTGAAGCCGTCGCCCTGGATCACGGAGAAGTGCACGAACACATCCTCGCCGCCTTCCTGGGAGATGAAACCAAAACCCTTCGCCTCGTTGAACCACTTCACGGTGCCAGCAGCCACTTCGGTGCTCCTTGTTGCAGGGCTTGCGCCCAGGTCAAGCGCCGTCCAATCGTGACGGCAACGTCCGGTCTTCGCGACCGGCACGCCTTCGGATACTTCGAAGACGGCAAAATCATGGGCGAGAC
>JBKJJJ010000057.1:0-9449 GCA_046598045.1 Candidatus Eiseniibacteriota bacterium | reverse complement strand
CGCGCGGGCGTGGGTGGGCTGGGCCGGGCGCGATCCGCACCGGCAGGCGTTCCTCGACCGGGCGCTCCTGGCGGCGCTCGGCCGCGTGCGTGGCGCGCGCTGGCTCGACGCGGGCTGCGGTGAGGGCCGCCTCGCGCGCGCGCTCGCGCTGCGCGGCGCGGACGTGCTGGGCGTCGACATCGCTCCACCGCTGGTCGCCGAGGCGCGGCGACGCGCCCGGGCGCTGCGCCCCAGGGCGGCGCGGGCCCGGCTGCGCTTCGAGACCGCGGGCCTCGCCGCGCGCGGATTGTTGGAAAGGGGCGAACTCGACGGCGTGGTCTGTGCGCTCGCGCTCATGCACGTGCCACGCATCGACGCGGCGCTCCGGGCATGGGCGCGCGGGCTCAAAACCGGCGGACGCCTGCTCGTCCTCCTGCCGCATCCGTGCTTCATGGGACCCGGGACCTCGTGGACGGCCCGCCTGCCGCAGGTGCCGCGTGGCGCGCCCGAGCTCGAAGCGCTCGCCGTGCGCACCTACCCCGTCCGCGGGGTGCAGCGCTTTCGCTTCGACGCGTCCTTCCCCGCGCTGACGATCAACCACCACCGCTCGCTCGAGGCGCTCTCGGGCGCGTTCGCGGATGCCGGGTTCCTCACGCGGCGGCTGCTCGAGCCGCGGCCCTCGGCCGCGCTGGTGGCGCGCGATCCGGCGTGGGAGGCCTACGGTCGCATCCCGTTCTTCCTGCTGTGGGACGCGGTGCGCGGGTAGGGAACTCGTCGCACGCCGGGTTCGGACCTTGCCCGCGGCGGGCGCGGGTTCTACACTGCGCGCGATCCCCGAGCCCGCCCCACCCGGGGCGCCGATTGCCCCCAGCGCGAGAGTCTCCATGTCCGAAGTCTTCCCGACGCCCGCCGCGCTCGACCTGGCGCTGAGCCAGTACGCGCGGCTGCCGACGTTTCCGCTCGCGGTGGCGTGGCTCGGTGCGGGCGAGCCCGTTCCGCCGAAGCTCAAGCGTCCGAAGCAGGACCTCGGCATCGAGGTCGCGATCTGCCAGAGCTTCGCACTCGCCCGCCGCTACGGCTGGGGCCTCGCGATCGGCCGGGACGACCTCTCGTGTCCGCTCGCCGCGGTCGCGTTCGGCTACGAGAAGTCGCTGCCCTACTACGAGCAGGGCAACCTGTGTGTCGAGATGTACACCCAGGACGCGGCCGCCGGCGCGCGCTCCGAGGCCGCGATCCCGAAGTTCGAACACGGGCACCACGAGCTCCTGTGTATCGCGCCGCTCGCGCGCGCGACGTTCACGCCCCAGGTCGTGGTCGTGTACGCGAACGGCGCGCAGGTGATGCGCCTGCTCGCCGGCGCGCTCTACGCGCGAGGCGGCACGCTCACGAGCCATCATGCCGCGCGCGTCGATTGCGCCGAGCTGGTCGTGCGCACGCACAAGACCCAGGAGCCGCAGGTGGTGCTGCCGTGCTACGGCGACCGGATCTTCGGCCAGACTGGCGACGACGAGATGGCGTTCGCCTGGCCGTGGTCGTGGTCCGCGGAGTTGCTCGCCGGCCTCGAGGGCACGCACAAGGGCGGGGTGCGCTACCCGGTGCCCTCGTTCCTGCGCTACACGGGCGACTTTCCCGAGACCTACGAGAAGCTCAAGACCATGTGGGAGGGAACCGAATGAGCCTCCCATCGCGCGCCGACGTGGTGATCGTCGGCGCCGGGTGCATCGGCGCGTCGATCGCTTACCACCTCGCGCTCGCCGGCGTGAAGGCCACGGTACTCGAGCGCGAGAAGGTCGCCGGGCTCGGCTCCACGGGCCAGTGCGCGGGCGGGGTGCGGCAGCAATTCTCCACGCCCGTCAACGTGAGCCTGTCCAAGTTTTCGATCGAGGCGTTCGCCCGCATGAGCGACGAGCTGGAGTACGAGGGCGAGCTCTACTGGCCCGTGGGCTACCTGTTCTGCCTGAGGGACCCGGCGCGCTGGGCCGCGTTCCAGAGGAACGTCCTGTTCCAGCGCTCGCTCGGCGTCGCGGTCGAGGCGCTCACGCCCGACGAGGTGCGCGCGCGCTGGCCGGTGATCGAGACCAGCGACCTGCTCGGCGCCACGTTCTGCGGCAGCGACGGCCTGGCGGACCCGCACGGCGTGACCGCCGCGTACTTCGCCGCCGCGAAGCGGCTCGGGGCCACGTTCGAGTTCGAGGCCGAGGTCACGGGCGTGGCCACGGCCGGCGGCCGGGTGACCGGCGTCACCACCCTACGCGGCACGATCGAGGCGCCGGTCGTGATCAACGCGGCCGGCCCGTATGCCGCGCAGCTCGGCGCGATGGCGGGCGTGGAGCTCCCGGTGGTGCCGGTCCGGCGGCAGATCTTCACCACCCAGCCGCTCGACTGGCTGCCCGCGAACTTCCCGATGGTGGTCGACGTCGCGACCGGGGTGTACATGCACAGGGAGAGCGGGGGGCTGCTGCTCGGCCTCGCCGACCCGAACGAGCCCCCGTCCTACCACACGAACATCGATCTCGATTTCCGCGACCGGGTGTTCGAACTCGGCTTCGAGCGCCTGCCCGGGCTCGAGGACGCGGCCTACCGTGCGGGCTGGGGCGGCCTGTACGAGGACACGCCGGACCACAACGCGATCCTCGGCGAGACGCCCGCCCTCAAGGGCTTCTACCTGGCGAATGGTTTCTCGGGCCACGGCTTCATGCACTCGCCCGCGGTCGGCGCGGTGATCGCCGACCTCGTGACCACCGGCAAGTCGCGCCTCGACGTCGCCGACCTCGCGCTCGCCCGCTTCAACGGCGCGGAGCTGGTGATGGAGGCGAACGTCATCTGATGTCGACCGACCGCGCCCGCCCGCCCTACACCCTGCTCGAGGACCTGCGCCTCGACCCGACCGCGTTCGTCGCGCCGGGCGCGAGCGTGGTCGGCCGGGTCGCGCTCGGCGCGCGCGCCTCGGTCTGGTACTCGGCGGTGATCCGCGGCGACATGGACCGGGTCGAATTCGGCGAGGAGTCGAACCTGCAGGACGGCGCCGTGATCCACGTCGACGAGGGACACCCGACGATCGTCGGGCGACGCACCACGATCGGCCACCGCGCAATCGTCCACGCCGCGACGGTCGGAGACGGGTGCCTGATCGGCATGGGTTCGATCGTGCTCACCGGCGCCGTCATCGGCGCGGGCTCGCTCGTCGCCGCGGGGGCGCTCGTGCGCGAGGGCCAGGTGATCCCGGCCGGCTCGTTGGTCGTGGGCGCGCCGGCGCGGGTGCTCGGCCCGGTGAAGCCCGGGCACACGGAGGCGATCACGGGCGGCGTCGAGCACTACGTCGCGCTCGGCCAGGCGTATCGCGCGCGCGGGTACGCCGCCTCCTTCCCGGCGGGCCCGAGCGGGCTGGTCCAGCGGCCGCTCAGGCGCGAGGGCGAGGTGCACTGGCAGGGTCTGCTCGCGTTGCTCGAGATCACGCCCGCGCGGCTCGCGCAGACGCTCGAGGAAATTTCGGATCCCGCGCGCCTGGTTGCGCGCCCGGGACCCGGGCAATGGAGCGCGCTCGAGGTCCTCTGCCACATGCGCGACGTCGAGGCCGAGGTCTACGCCACGCGGCTCGAGCAGCTGCTGAGCGCTCCGCCCGACCCTCCGATCGTGCTCGCCGGGGCGGGAGACATGAACGCGCGCAACGGGGCGTGGGCGAAGGAGCGGGCGTACCTCGCGGCGGACCCGGCGGCCGCGCTCGCCGCGTTCGCGCGCGCGCGCGGAGAGAATCTCGCCCGCCTCGAGGCCCTCGGCCCGGCCGACTGGACGCGCGGCGCGATCCACCCCGCGCGCGGCGCGATCACGCTCTTCGAGCAGGTCGAGCGTTTCGCCGAGCACGATCTGTCGCACCTGCGCCAGCTCGAGCGCGCGCTCGCCGCGCGCGCCCATTGACGGCGCCATGACGGACGCCCCGCGCGAACGCGTGCTGGTCACGGGCGCGACGGGCTACCTCGGTCGCCGCCTCGTCCTGCGCCTCCTGGCCTCAGGCCGCGCCGTGCGCGCGCTCGTGCGCGGCGGAGCCGAGGCGGCGGCCGCGCACCCGCACCTCGCCGGCGTCGAGATCGCCGCGGGGGACCTCGGGGATGCCGCGGCTTGCCGCCGCGCGGCCGAGGGTGTGGATACCGTGATCCACCTGGTCGGCATCATCATGGAGCGCGGCCGCGCAACCTTCGAGGCGGTGCACGTCGAGGGCACGCGCACGCTGGTCGAGGCGGCGCGCGGCGCGGGCGTGCGCCGGCTGCTCTACGTCAGCGCGCTGGGCGCGCGTGCGGACGCGCCGACCGCGTACTGGCGTACCAAGGCGCGCGCCGAGGAGCTGGTCCGGGGAAGCGGGCTGGCGTGGCTCGTGCTCCGGCCCTCGCTCGTGCTCGCGCGCGACGGCGAGTTCTACGCGGTCCTGCGGCAGCTGACCGCATTCCCGCTCGTGCCGGTGCTCGGTCCGGGCACGAGCCGCCTCGCGCCTGTGCGCGCCGACGACCTTGCCGCGATCGAGGTCGCCGCGCTCGATCACCCGGAGGCGTGGGGGCGGGCGCACGAGGTCGTCGGGCCCGAGGCCGTCGCGTTCAATGAGCTGTTGCGGCGCGTCGCCCGGGGCCGCGGGCGCAAGGTGATGCTGGTCCATGTGCCGCTCGCGCTCGCGCGGCCGCTGGTCTCGCTGCTGGCGGCCGTGCTGCCGTCCCCGCCGATCACGCCCGGGCAGCTCGCGATGCTGGAGGAGGATTCGGTGGCCGACCCGGCAGATCTGAAGGCGAGCTTCGGCGTCACCGTACGCTCGATCGACCCGATCCTCGCCGGACAGGAGGACGCGGCATGAAGCGGCCCCCGCGCGCGAACCCGGTCGTGGCCGCGCACCGCCGCGCCGCTCAACGCGGTGGCGCGGCCGCGCGCCTCAAGGCGGCGATCGTGACTGCGAGCGACACCCGCGTGCGCGCGAACGACGCCAGCGGCGACGTGCTCGCCGCGGGACTCGCCGCCGCCGGCATCGAGGTCGTGGACCGGCGCATCGCCGTCGACGAGCTCGCCGCGTTGACCCGCGCGATCCGCGCCGGGCTCGCCGCGGGCGCCGACGTGGTCCTGGTCACCGGCGGCACGGGGGTCTCGCCGCGCGACGTCACGCCCGAGGTGTTTGCCGTGCTCGGGGTGCGCCCGTTGCCCGGCTTCGGAGAACTCTTCCGTGGGCTGTCGTTCACCGAGATCGGACCCGCCGCCATGCTCTCGCGCGCGACCGCGGGCACGCTGGGCCGGGCCGTACTGTTCGCGCTGCCGGGCTCGCCCGGCGCATGCCGCCTCGCGTTACAGCGCCTGATCCTCCCGGAATTGCCGCACCTCGTCGCCCAACTCGGGCGCCGGGGCTGACCCGAACCATCGAGGGCGTTGCTCCATGATCAAGTCGGACCGCTGGATCGAACGGATGTGCCGGGAGAAGAAGATGATCGAACCGTTCGAGGCGCGCCAGGTACGGCAGGGCGTGATCTCCTACGGCGTGTCGTCGTACGGCTACGACATCCGCATCGCGGACGAGTTCAAGATCTTCTCGAACGTCAGCTCCTCGATCGTCGACCCCAAGCACTTCGACGCGTCGATGCTGGTCGACGTGCAGGGCGATTCGGTCCTGATCCCGCCGAATTCGTTCGCGCTCGGGCGCACGGTCGAGTACTTCCGGATTCCCCGCAACGTGCTCACGATCTGCGTCGGCAAGTCGTCCTATGCGCGCTGCGGCATCATCACGAACGTGACGCCGTTCGAGCCCGAGTGGGAGGGCTTCGCCACGCTCGAGATCTCGAACACGACCACGCTGCCCGCGCGCATCTACGCCAACGAGGGCATCGCACAGCTCCTGTTCTTCGAGGCCGACGAGGAGTGCGAGGTCAGCTACGCCGACAAGAAGGGCAAGTACCAGGCGCAGGTCGGCGTCACGCTGCCCCGCCTGTAGGCCCGCTCGCCGCGGCCGGCACGCCGTCGCCGAGCCCGAGCTGCTCGAGGATCTTCGCCGCCAGCGCCGGCCACGCGAACGGCCGCACGGCCTCCGGCCCCGCGGCCTGGAGGCGCGCGCGCAGCGGCGCGTCGGAGAGCACGCGCGCGAGCCCGCGCGCGAGGAAGAACGGGTGCCGCACGGGGACGACCCACGCCGTCCTGCCGTGGCGCGCGAAGTCCCGGGTCCCGCTCGGGGTGCAGACCACCGCCGCGCCCGCGCTCATCGCCTCGATCGCGGTGTTGCACCAGCCCGCCTTCCGCTCGGCCGCGACGAACACGTCGGCCCGGGCATAGAGGCGGGCCAGCTCATCCTGCGAGGGATTGATCGCCCAGCGAAACGGGACCCGCGGCGCGAAATCGGCGCGCGGGTCCTGCTCGTTGCCGGGGCCCACGTGGTCGAACAGCACGAGTTCGAGCGTCGGGAAGCGCGGCGCGATCCGCTCGAGTGCGCGCACCACCAGGTCGGTGCCCTTCCTGGGCCGGGAACGCCGGCCGTAGGTGAGCACCGTGAGCTTTCGGGGATCGCGCGCCGACGGATCGGGGCGGAAGAACGCAGGGTCGATCCCGCCGATTCCGTCGAGCACCGGCCGCCGCGCCCGGCGCGCGAGGGCAGCGAGGAGGGCTGCGGAGTTCGCCATGAGCGTGAGGTCGCCCGCGCCGAGCGCCGCGGATTCGCCGCGCTCTCCCTCGAGGACGCAGTAGTAGACGCGTCGGGCTGCGGGCAGGGCGCGCACGGCGTCCAGGAGCGCCGGCTGGGGCGTGAACACCGCGTCCCAGGGCCCGGGGCCCGGATCCTCGCCGAGGCGCCGCACGCGGGCCGGGGTGGCCAGCCAGGTCGGCGCCTCGCCGGTGGGGGTCCACAGCGTCACCTCATGCCCCCATGCGGCCCAGGTGCGCGCCAGCATAAGATAGCGCCGGACTCCGCCGAAGACCTCGAGGTGGGGGAGAACGGCCGCGATTCGAAGCTGGTGCATTACGAAGCGCTCTTGGGCTGGCGTTCCAAATTGATGTACCATATAGAAACATGAATTGAATCCAGGTCCTTGGCGAGTGGCGGGTACGAAGCGTAAGCCATTGCTGCCAAGTTACTTCCACCTCCTGCCCGACGTGGCACGCGGCTTGCCCCTGGGGTGCAACAAACCCCCACCGGCCTACACGGGGGCACAACAAGGGAGGAATCGAACATGACGCTGTCCAGCTGGAACCGAAACGGAAATCTGCTCAACCTGCATGGTGAGGTTCACCGGCTCTTCAACGACGTGGTCGCGAGCGGCGAACTCCGCCCGCTCCTGCCCGCGGGCTGGGCGCCTGCGGTCGATCTCCACGAAACCGCGACGGAGTACACCGTGGAGATGGATCTGCCGGGCGTCAACCCGAACGATGTGAAGATCGAACTGGTCGAGGGCCTGCTCTCGATCCAGGGCGAGCGCAAGAGCGTGCGCGAGCATGACGAGGGTGTCTCGGCGCAGCACCGCGAGCGCGTCACAGGCGCCTTCCAGCGTTCGTTCCGACTGCCGATGCGCGTCGACGCGGGACAGGTCAAGGCGAGCTACAAGGACGGGGTCCTCTTCGTTCGGGTGCCGAAGGCCGCGGAGTCGGTGAAGCGCGAGATCTCGATCGAAGTCGGCTGAGCCTTTTGGCCGTCGGGCGCATCGAACGGTGGACTCTTCAGGCCGGCGGGGATCGGGGTTGCCCCCGAGACCCCGCGCGGCCGCGGGAAACGAAACGGAAAGCGAGGCAATCGCATGGGCAAGGTCATCGGCATCGATCTCGGAACCACGAACTCCTGCGTGGCGGTGATGGAGGGCGGCGAGCCCAAGGTCATCCCGAACGCGGAAGGGTTCCGCACCACGCCTTCAGTTGTGGCGTTCGCCAAGAACGGCGAGCGGCTGGTGGGGCTGGTGGCCAAGCGCCAGGCGGTCACCAATCCGAAGAACACGGTCTATTCGATCAAGCGTTTCATGGGCCGGCGCTTCGACGAAGTCGGCAGCGAGATCAAGTCGGTTCCCTACACCGTCAAGGCGGGCGCGAGCCAGCTCGCGGTGGTGGAGGCGGACGGCAAGGAGCTCACGCCGCCTGAAATCTCGGCGATGATCCTGCAGAAGATGAAGCAGACGGCGGAGGACTACCTCGGCGAGAAGGTCACCGAGGCGGTGGTCACCGTTCCGGCCTACTTCAACGACGCCCAGCGCCAGGCCACGAAAGACGCCGGCCGGATCGCGGGGCTCGACATCAAGCGCATCGTCAACGAGCCCACCGCGGCCGCGCTCGCGTACGGCCTCGACAAGAAGGCGAACGAGAAGATCGCGGTCTACGACCTGGGCGGCGGCACGTTCGACATCTCGATCCTCGAGATCGGCGAGGGCGTGTTCGAGGTCAAGTCGACGGACGGCGACACCCATCTCGGTGGCGGCGACTTCGGCCAGCGCCTGATCGACTGGCTGGCGGACGAGTTCAAGAACAACGAAGGCATCGACCTGCGCAAGGACCCGATGGCCCTCCAGCGTCTCAAGGAGGCCGCGGAGAAGGCGAAGTGCGAGCTTTCGACCACGGCCCAGACCGAGGTCAACCTGCCGTTCATCACGGCCGACGCCTCGGGCCCGAAGCACATGAACCTGTCGCTCACGCGCGCGAAGTTCGAGCAGCTGGTGGACGACCTGGTGCAGCGCACGCTCGGTCCCTGCAAGCAGGCGCTCGCGGATGCCGGCCTCGACCCGTCGGCGATCGACGAGGTGGTGCTGGTGGGCGGTTCGACGCGCATCCCGAAGGTCCAGCAGGTGGTCAAGGAGCTGTTCGGCAAGGAGCCGCACAAGGGCGTCAACCCGGACGAAGTGGTCGCGATCGGCGCGGCCATCCAGGGGGGCGTGCTCGCCGGGGACGTGCGCGACGTCGTGCTGCTCGACGTCACGCCGCTGTCGCTCGGACTCGAGACCCTGGGCGGCGTGTTCCACAAGCTGATCGAGCGCAACACCACGATTCCGACCAAGAAGAGCGAGGTCTTCTCGACCGCGTCCGAGAACCAGACCACGGTCGAGATCCACGTCCTGCAGGGCGAGCGTGAGCTGGCCCGCGACAATCGCTCGCTCGGCCGCTTCCACCTCGACGGCATTCCGCCGGCGCCGCGGGGCGTGCCGCAGGTCGAGGTCGCGTTCGACATCGACGCCAACGGCATCCTGCATGTCTCCGCGAAGGACAAGGCGACAGGCAAGGAGCAGTCGATCCGCATCGAGGCGTCGAGCGGACTGAAGGAAGACGAGATCAAGAAGATGGTCAAGGACGCCGAGTCGAACGCGAGCGAGGACAAAACGCGGCGCGAGGCGATCGAGACCCGGAATCGCGCCGACCAGCGCGTGTACGAGACCGAGAAGAGCCTGAAGGAGAACGGCGACAAGGTTCCCGAAGAGCTCAAGGCGAAGGTCGAGGCGGCGCTGGGCCGCGTGCGCGAGGCGCTCAAGGGCGAGGACAACGCCGAG
>JBKJJJ010000181.1:0-2698 GCA_046598045.1 Candidatus Eiseniibacteriota bacterium | reverse complement strand
CCTGTGGGAGGCGCGCGCGTGGACGGCGGAACCGACTTCGTAGGCATCCCGGCCGTCGATTCCGAGGGGCGCGCCTTGGAGCGCCACATGATCAAGCGGCGTCCCGGCCGGCGCGAGGCGATCTTCATCGGCAGGACGCGCCTGGTCGACGGCTGCCGATGGGTGGAGCATGGCGTCGTCGTCAAGCGCGTCGGCCCGGAACGTGCGGCCCGTTTGATCGCGCGCTATGCGGCACTGGCGGACGCGCTCTCAGGGACCGGGGTTCCGGAGGTGCCGCGCGTGACGCACGCGTCGGCCGCCGAGGGCTGGCTTGCGCTCGCGGCATTTCCGGGCGCGCCGTTGTCCGCATTCGACGACGGGCCGGCGAGGAGTGCCGTCCTCCTGGCGAGCGTCACTGCGCTGGCGCGCCTCGAGCAGGATCTATGCGCGCTGGATCACTGGCCGGATCGGCGATGGACCGTGAGCCGGGAAGGGGCGCGCCTCGAGGAGCTCGCGCGCGAAGTTGCTGCGCCCCTGCCCGGGTTCGCTGCCCGCCTCCTGCACGAGCTCGAGCCGGCTGATGGGCTCTTCCTCCCGGCGCATCGCGACCTCAACGAGGAGCAGATCATCGGGTCGGGCGACGGCACCGCGCGTTGGATCGATTGGGACGAGGCGGTCCTGGCACCGCCAGGCCTCGACCTGGGCAATCTCATCGCGCACGAGCACCTGCGCGCGCTGCGTCTCGGCGGGCAGCCTGGGGATCACGCGACGCTCCTGGCCGCGTATTTCGAAGCCGGCGGCAGGGCCACCGCGCGCCACGCGCACCTCTGGGAAGCCGTGGCCTGCCTGCGCCTCGCAGTGCTCGCGCGCCGGCCGCCCGAGGGGGAACGGGATCCCGAGTGGGTGCCCGTCCCGACGACCGACCCCATCGAAGCCAGGCGCCGCGCGCACGCGCTCGAGGGGATCGCTGCGGAGCTCGCGGTCGGCTAGGGTTCACCTGACAAGCGCAGGCAGGATCGTGCCGGCCGGGCCCGCGAGCGCGATGCGCCGCTCCGAGTCGGGCCCGCGCGCCTCGGGATTGACGTCGATCACGGTCGCGCCCGCGGCGCGCGCGATCTCGACGAGCGCGGCCGCTGGATAGACGACTCCCGACGTCCCGACGACGACGACGACGTCGGAGCGACGGCACGCCTCGACCGCCATCTCGAAGACCTCCTCCGGCAGCTCTTCTCCGAACCACACGACCCCGGGACGCTCGATCCCGTCGCACAGCGCGCACCGCGGGGGCAGGGACTCGGTCACCGGTTCAATGAGCGCGCGCTCCTCGCCGCACTCCGTGCACCGCACGCGCCAGAGCGTGCCGTGCAGCTCGAGCGGCTCGGTGTTGCCCGCGCGCTGGTGGAGGCCGTCGACGTTCTGGGTCACGAGCGTGAAGGCACCGGGCTCGAGCCTGCGCTCGAGCGCCGCCAGTGCGGCATGGCCCGCGTTGGGCTCGGCCAGAGCGACCACCTCCTGGCGCCACGCGTACCACTCCCAGACCATGCGCGGATCGCGCGTAAATGCCTCCGGCGTGGCAAGATCCTCGGCTCGGTGCGTTCGCCACAGGCCGCCCGCGCCGCGGAACGTGGGCACGCCGCTCTCGGCGGAGATTCCGGAGCCGGTCAGCGCGGTCACGCGGGCCGCCCCCGCCAGTGTCGCGCGAGCCCGCTCGAGGGAGTCTGTGGGCATCGGGCATCCTCCGTGGTACTCTGGTTGACCGCAGTCGGGATCCCCCCGGCCGTCGCCTGCGCCAGGAGCCATCATGACCACGAACCGCATTCTCTTCTCCGCCTTCGCTCTCCTCATGATGGGCGCCTCGGGTGCCCGGGCCCAAACCTGGAACGAGACCGGAGACGCGGGAGACCTCGTCCCGACCGCCCAATCCACCGTCGGCACCGGTGCCCTGACCCAGATCAACGGCGGGCTCGCCTCGCCCACCGATGTCGACCTGTACTGCATCCGGATGCCGTCCGTCCCGCCCGCGGGGTCGCCGCTCATCCAGCTCCAGTGCGTGGTGAACAACGGTCCCAACGTCTGGATGTTCGATGCCGCCGGCAACGGGGTGTTCATGAACGAGACCTGCCAGGCCGGGTCGAAGCGCATCCTCGCGCCCAGCGCCTCGCTTGCCGCGGGCACGTACTACGTCGCCGTGTCCTACTACGGCAATGATGCGCAGTCGGCGGGCGGCACGATGTGGCTGTCCGGCATCCCGGGCCAGCACGCTCCTGACGGTCCGGGCGCGGCGGGGACGCTGACCGGCTGGGCCGGCTCGCCGGTCGTCCAGCAGCTCAATCCTTACACGATCCACCTCAGCGCGATGACGTTCTGCGAGGCTCCGGTCCCGACGCGCGGCTTGTCGTGGGGTGGGCTCAAGGTCACCTACCGGTAAGCACCGACTTGCCCCGGGGCGGATCCGCGCATCGCAGAGCATGTTAATGTTTCATAACATGTTGTAAAAGAACAGGATGCGACTTCTGAAACTCGATGATCTCGCCCTGCCCAACGAGCTCATGAGACCATAGTTGACCCTTTTGTCCATTTTGGGCAGAATAGGGACGTGAAGCTCTCCTCGCAGGAAGAATACGGCCTCCGGTGCCTCGTGCGCCTGGCCCACCACCCCGACGCGCTCGGAACCATCCAGGAGATCGCGAAGGCCGAGGGGCTCACCCACGCCTACGTC
>JBKJJJ010000066.1:0-14340 GCA_046598045.1 Candidatus Eiseniibacteriota bacterium | reverse complement strand
TCTCGCGGATCGCGATGCTGCACGTCGATCCGCTCGTCATCCAGGACTCGATGCAGGCCTCCGGGCTGCCGCCGGAGCTGTCGCCCGAGCGTACGCGCCTGCGCTGGTTCGGCTCGTTGCCGGTCCAGACGCGCGAGGGCACGGTCGTGGGCGTGGTGTGCGTGTTCGACCGCGATCCGCAGCCCGAGGAGGGCGCGCGGCTCGACGAGGTGGCGAACCTGGTCCACGGCCTCGACGTGGTCGGAACCGTGCTCGGACGCGGCGGCACGCGGCGGGCGCGGGCGCAGGCGCAGGCAGCGCCGACCGGGGCGCGGGCGCTCGATCGCGAGTCGCTGGAGGCCGACCTGATGGCCGAGGTCGGCGTGCTGCGTGAGCGCATCGAGTCGCTTGGACGCGCGGCCCAGCGCCGCGATCCCGAGACCGACGAGCGCGCGGCGCGGGCCTGGCTCGCGGTCGAGCTCGAGGCGCTGCGGCGCGTCGCCGACCGCGCGAACGCGCTGGCGACCCGCCTGGTGCGCGTCTCCGGCGAGGAGTCGCGCGCGGCCTGAGACGCGGCGCGTCCTTGCTCCCCCGCAGGGCGATCCCTAGACTGCGCGCATGCCCAAGTTCTCCCGCCTGATTCCCGCCCTCACGCTGTCGATCCTGCTCCCGGCCTGCGCATTGGCGCAGGACAGCACCACCGCCCTGCCCGCTTCCGACGATCCGGTCGGCATGGAGATCGCGCGCCTGGTCATGGGCGGCGAGCACCCGACGATGCGCTGGAGGCGCTTTCCGGATGCGCAGCGCGACGTCGCGCGGTTCTATGCGGCGCGCGGCTGGCGGGCGCGCTGGCTCGAGGGCCCGGTGCTGGGCGTGGGCGGCGCGGCGTTGCTCGGGCAGCTCGCGGCGGCGGACTCGCTCGGGCTCGAGCCCGAAGACTACGATGCCGGGCGCCTCGCGCGCACTGCGGCATCGTACGCCTCGGGCCGCAGGCCGGACGCGACCGAGGCCGCGCGCTTCGACCTCGCGCTCACGATCGACGCGTGGCGCTTCCTGCACGCGCTGCGCTTCGGGCGGGTCGACCCGCACGAGGCGCACGACACGCTCGCTTTGCGGCGCGAGCCCTACGACCTCGCGGCCGCGGTCGACTCGCTCGCGGACGCGGCGCTGGCTGCCGGGGTGCTCGCCCACGCGCAGCCGCCGTTTCGGCACTATCGGCTGCTGCTCGCGGCGCTCGCGTCCTACCGCCAGCTGGCGCTCGATTCCTCGCTCGAGCCGCTGCCCGCGATCGCGGCCACGCTCAAGCCGGGCGGCACCTACACCGGCGCGGCGCGGCTGCGCACGCTGCTGGTCACGCTCGGCGACCTGCCGGACTCCCTCGCGCCCCGGGTCCCTCCCCCGCCGGGCGCCGATACGGTGTATGCGCGCGAGCTGGTCACGGCGGTGCGCAATTTTCAGCGCCGCCAGAACCTGCACGCGGACGGACGGATCGGCCAGAAGACACTCGACCGCATCAATCGGCCGTTCGGCGACCGGATCCTCCAGATCCGGCTCGCGCTCGAGCGCTGGCGCTGGCTGCCGCACGCGTACAACGCCCCGCCGATCTTCGTCAACCTGCCCGCGTTTCAGCTGGATGCGTTCCGCACGCTCGAGGACGACGAGGCGACGATGCTGAGCATGGACGTCGTCGTCGGCACGGCCTACAAGACGAACACGCCGGTGCTCGCGGCGCCGATGCGCTACGTCGTGTTCCGGCCCTACTGGGAGGTGCCGGTCTCGATCATGCTCAAGGAGGTGCGCCCGGCGGCCTTGAAGGATCCGGACTACCTCGCGCGCGAGCGCTTCGAGCTGCTGCGCGGCCAGGATGTCGTCCCCGCGACGAAGGAGAACATCGCGGCCATCGGGCGCGCGGTGCGGGTGCGGCAACTGCCGGGGTCGTCGAATTCGCTCGGCAACGTGAAGTTCATGCTGCCCAATCCCTATGACATCTACCTGCACGACACGCCGTCCAAGAAGCGCTTCGAGGTCGAGCGCCGCGACTTCAGCCACGGCTGCATCCGGCTCTCGCGGCCGAGCGAGCTGGCGGCGTTCGTGCTGCGCGACCAACCCGAGTGGACGCCCGAGGCGATCGACACCGCGATGGCGGCTGCGGAGCCGAAGCAGGTCTACCTCAAGCACGCGATCCCGACCTACCTGATGTACGCCACCGCGGTGGCGCGCGAGGACGGGCGCACGTTCTTCTACGAGGACCTCTACGGCCACGACGCCGCGCTCGAGGTCATCCTCCAGCGCGGCTACCCGTACACCGAATGAGCCTCCGCGCGCGCATCCGCCCCGCCGGGCTCGCCTTCGCGCTGGCCGCGGCCCTGGCCGCGACCTCGGCGGTGCGGGCGCAGCCGCCGCCCGCGAGCACGCCTCCCCCGCCGGTGCTCGGCGAGAGCGGGCGCCTGCGCGCCGCGTTCGCGCGCCCGGGCGAGGAGATCACGTTCTGGCGCCAGCAGGTCCTGCGGATCGCCAAGCCCGCGCGCGGGGCGCGCTGGCCCGGGTTCTACGACCTCGGGGCGGCGGCGCCCGAGGGCAGGCTGTTCGCCCTGATCCCGCTGGTTTCCTTCGAGGCCAAGCGGCGGGGCATGCTCCATGGCTACAGGATGGGGCTCTGGCCGCAGGAGACGCGCGAGGGGTCGGAGAACCACTACGTGCGGCCGGCGGGGTTCATCGAGGTCACGAAGGCGAACGTCGCCCAGCGCGTTTCCACGCGCTTCCGGCTCGGCGAGTTCGTGACCCACGACCAGGCGGACGTCTGGCCGAAGTACGTCGTCCTGCGCACGGCGCTGCTCGACAAGCTCGAGCTCGTGGGCGACGCGCTGCTGGCGGCCGGCCGCTCGGATTCGCTGCGCGTGATGTCGGGATTTCGCACCCCGGCCTACAACCAGAAGGGCGTGGTCCCGAACGGCGGCCGGGTGTCGGACAGCCGGCACATTTACGGCGACGCCGCGGACATCTTCGTCGATGCGGACGGGGACAGCTTGATGGACGACCTCGACCGGGACGGGCAGATCACGGTCGAGGACGCGCGCTGGCTGGCCGCGCTGGTCGAGAGCGTCGAGGTGGCGCACCCCGCGCTCGCCGGCGGCGTCGGGGCCTACCCGGCAGCCGAGGACCACGGCCCGTTCGTCCACACCGACGTGCGGGGGCATACCGCGCGCTGGTGAGGCCCGGGATCAGGGCCGCTCGAGGAAGTCGAGCACGCGGTGGTTCACGAGATCGGGCTGCTCCTGCATCACGCTGTGCGAGGCGCCGGGCACGATCCACAGGTTGGAGTGCGGGATCGCATGCGCCAGCGCCGCCGTGTGATCCGGGCGAATCACGTCGTGCTCCCCCGCCACCACCAGCACGCGCGCGCGGACGCGCCCGAGGTCCTGCCGCGACCACCGGGGCTGCGTGCGCCAGAGCGCGATCACCTTGTTCATGGCGGCCTCGTAGTGCGTGGAATCGGGCGCGACCGAGTTGTAGAAGCGCCGCATTTCCGGGCCGAAGCTGGCGGCGTTCGCGGTCTGGTTCCACGCGATGTCCGGCGCGTTCAGGCCGTCCGCCCGGAAGTTCGCGCCGAACGTGACCACGCGCCGGACGCGGCCGGGATGGTGCATCGCGACATCGAGCGCGATCACGCCCCCATCGCTCCAGCCCATCAGGTCCGCGCGGGCGACGTGCAGGTGATCGAGCAACGCGACCACGTCCTCGCCCATGGCGTGGTAGCTGAGCGGGCCCGGGCGGTCGCTCGTGCGGCCCTGCGCGCACTCGTCGGGCACGATCACCCGGTCGTGGCGCGCGAAGTAGGGGATCTGCTTCTCGAACTGCGTCCCGCTGCCGGCCCCCCCGTGGAGGAGGACCAGCGCGGGACCCTTGCCATACAGCTCGTAGTACACGCGGATACCGCGCAGGCTCGCGAAATGGCCCGCCGCCGGGACCTTCGCGGACGCCCGACCGGGCGCTGCGAGGCCGAGCATGGCGACGGCGGCGAGGACGAGCCGCGCGAACCGCATCTAGGGCATAGCGTCGAACAGCGCCAGCGTCGCCTTCGGGTTCATGAGCTTGATCGTCTTCTCGCCCGACTTCTTCTCATCGGCGCCGCCCACGATCGCGTCCTTGACCTGCGCGACCGAGAGCGCGGGGTGGACGGCCCACAGCTTGGCCGCGAGGTTCGTGACGTTGGGCGCGGCCATGCTCGTGCCCGAGAGCTTCATCTTCTCGCCGCCCGGGATGTAGCTCTCGACCTCGAACCCGTCCGAGTAGACGTCGCAGTTGCCGAAGCTCGTGAACGAGGTCTGCTCGCCGGCCTGGTCCACCGCCCCCGCCACCAGGATATTCGGCAGCTTGAACGAGCTCGGCATGACCTCGTCGAACTTGACGTCGTTGTTGCTGTTGCCGGCCGCGATCACGAACAGGACGCCGGGCGCCGACCTCATCGCGCCGAGCAGCCCGTTGTAGCCGACGTCGTAGATCTTGCGCGCCAGGGCGCGGCGCTCCTCCGGCGTCCCGCCGGCGTTGTTCTGCTCGAGCGCGGTCTCGACCGACTTGAGGTCGCCGCCCCAGCTCATGTTCACCACGCGAACGCCGTGCCGCTTGAAGTAGGCGACGCTCTTCCCCGCCGCCGCCGCGTCCTTCGTGGCCTGCTCGAGCGTGGGCTTCTCGGGGAGCGCGTGGTAGTCGAACGTGATCCGGCACGGCAGGAGCCGCGCCGCCGGGTTGCCGCGCGCCGCGATGCCCGCGACGTGCGTGCCGTGGGCGTAATTGGCGAACGCGCCGATGCCCTCGATGAACGGTTTGACCTGGTCGGGAGCCATGCCGGCGATCTTGGTCTTGATCGCAGTCGCCTCGGCGCTCTCGACGTTGGCCTGCAGGTCCTCGAAGCCCTTGAGGTCGTTCTTGAACTTGGCGGGCTCACCGACCGCGGTCTCGATCGGGAACAGCAGGTCGCCCGTCGGGTCGGCATGCAGCGTGAAGGCGATGCCGTGCACGTCGTCGACGAAGCCGTTCTTGTCATCGTCCCTCAGGTTGCCCGGGACTTCCTTCGCGTTCGTCCACAGCTGGGTCGGGAAGAGCTTCACGTCCGTGCCCGAGTCCCAGATCCCGACCGTGACCGGCGTGAGCTTCTTCGCGGCGTCGAGCTCGACGTCCCGCGCCGCCCAGATGTCGGCCTTCTGCTCGGTCTTGTTGGCGTCGAGCACGGCGGTGTAGGCGGCGAGCAGCGCGGCCTTGTGGGGCAGGATCTGCTGGATCGTGAACGCCGCCCCGAGCACGCCCTCGGCCAGGTCCTGGCTGAGCTTGCCGTCCTTCGCGGCCGGGTCGATCGAGCTCGCGATGCTGCCGGTCATCACGGCCTGCGACATGATCTCGAAGCTGCCCTTCGCGCCCTTGAGGTTGTCCTGCACGATCGCGTACGGCATCGCGCTCAAGCGCCTGGTCATGTTCTCCTTGAGCGCCGCGTCGAAGTCGGCCGGATTCTGGGCCTTGGTGTCGAGCAGCGTCTCGCCGAGCACGCCCGAGGTGATCTTCGAGGACGGCTTGTCCTGGGACGCGCGCACTTCGAGGAGCAACTGGCGGGCGGTCGCCGCGTCGCCCTTGAGCATCGCGATGTTGGCGAGCGTGCCCTTCATCCGGCGCACGGCAGTGGCATCCTGGATGTCGTACTTCTCGAGGTCGGCGCGGATCGCCTTGTCGATCGCCGTGGCGAGCTCGAGGATCGCGGCCGGGTTCGTGATCATCTCGCTCGGCTTCACCGGGATCGTGTAGGTGTGCGGCGGCAGGTCCGACAGCTTGGTGATCGGGATCTTGTCGGCGGCCACGGCTGTGGGCGCGGCCGGGCTGGCCAGGGCCGCGCCGGCGAGCGCGGCCGGGACGAGGAGGCGGAGCAGCATTCGATTCATGGGTGAACTCGTTCCTTGGGTTCGGGTCCGCGGGATCTCTTTTTGGCGGGGTCGCGAATAGGAAACTACCACAGGGAAGGCGCGATCGAGGAGCGCGTCAGGAAGGCGTTCGCTCCTTGAGCTTGGCGTACTTGAGAAAGTTGTAGTGGGCGTGCATCCCGGCGGCGATCAGCCCCGGTGGGCCGTCGAGGAACCCGCGCCGCAGGACGTAGCTGCGCAGGAATTCGAACGGAGGCTTGAGCGCGAGCCGAACCCACGAGGCGCGCTTGCCGCGCTCGGCCATCTGGGTGGCGGCGAGGGTGGCGAGCGCGTTCATCTTCGCCACGTGGTGCGCGAGGTCCCTGTACGGATAGTGGTCGAGATGGCCCCGGAAGCGGCCGACGCGGCCCGAGAGCTGCACCGCCTCGTGCACCCTGTCCGTCGTGTAGCGCGCGCGGTCGCGCCGGAACAGGCGGAGTACCGGGTCCGGATACCACGTGCCGTGGAGGATCCAGCGCCCGAGGTACCAGGCGCGCCGCGGCAGCTCGTAACCGTCCTGGTCGAACGCGCACGTGCCGATCTCCCCGACCAGCTCCGGGGTCAGGACCTCGTCGGCGTCGAGTGCGAGCACCCAGTCGTGGCGCGCCTGGTCGAGCGCGAACTGCTTCTGCGGACCGTAGCCGGGCCAGGGCCGCTCGATCACGACGTCGGCGAGGCGGCGCGCGATCTCGAGCGTCCGGTCCGTGCTGCCCGAGTCGACGACCACGAGTTCTGCGGCGACCGTGCGCGCGCTCAGGAGGCAGCGCTCGAGGTTCGCCTCCTCGTCCCGGGTGATCACGACGGCCGAGATCGGCGGCAGGGTCCGCTGGTTCAGAAGTTCTCCACGGGTCCGGCGATCCGGCTCAACGTTTGCCCTTCGGCGTCGGGGGCAGCGTGCGCCGGTAGGCCCACACCGCCTCGAGCTCGGTGTCGCTCATCATGCCATAGACGCGCCCGTGCAGGGCGCGCCGGAACTCGGCCCCCGCAGTCGGCGGTTACCGGTAGGCCCCTTTGATGCGTCCCCAGGTCGTGTTTGCTGCCGGCGTCGGCGGCTCCGAGGGGCGGAACGCGATGTCCACGATCTTGTCTCCGCTCGGCGGCTGGCGGAACGCGGCGTTCAACTCGACGAACGTGTTTGGGTCGAACTCGTGCACCTGCGTGGTCACGCCGTCGGCGACAAGGATGTTGCCCGTGTGGGGACTGATCGCGATGCCGTGCGGGCGCTGCATGCCCGTGCCGGTGAAGACGCCCGTGATCGCATGGGCGTTGTTGTAGCGAAAGATCTGGTTGCAGCGCGAGGCCGTGACGAAAATGCCGTTGCCCGGGATGAACGCGATATCGTTCGCCTCGCAGCCCGCGGGCAGCGACCACGTGCTGATGAGCGCGCCGGTCGTGGCGTCGAACTCGCCGACGTTGCCGAACTGGTAGCTGCAGACGAAGAGGTGGCCGTTCGGCGCGATTTCCATGTCGGCCGCTCCGGCGAACGGGCACACGACGCGCACGAACGCGCCGGTGGTGACGTCGTACTCGCGCACGTCGCCCGTCAACTGCGAGCCGATATAGACGTTGCCGTTCGGCGCGTACAGGCCCGCCCACTGCCAGCCGCCGCCGGGTGCGTAGGTCTTGATGAACCCGCCGGTCCCGGCGTCGAACTCATCCACGCCCCCACCGAAGTGTCCGACCAGCACGCGGCCGTTCGCCGCGCCGAAGTGGATGCCGAGCTCGCCGCTGCCATTGACGGAGTTCGTGAACGTGCCGATCAGCAATCCCGAGGCGCCGCCGTAGGCGCGGACCAGGTTCGAGGCATCGCTGGTGATGAACAGGTCGCCGACCGCCCCCACGGCGTGGGCGCGGGCGGGGACGAGCGAAGCGGCAAGGACCAGCAATGCGATTCCGAATTTGCGATGGGTCATGACAGGCTCCGACGTGCAGGGAGGGGTACTCCGGCGGGGCGATCCACGCCGGAGACGGGCACGAGCACAAGGACATCAATATTAGGTGCTGTCCGAGGGGCGGTCAAGGCCGGCCCTACGGTGACTGGAATGGAGATGGTGCCCCCGGGGTGACTCGAACACCCGGCACGCAGTTTAGGAAACTGCTGCTCTATCCACCTGAGCTACGGGGGCATGCGGCCCCCAATCTACCAGATCTTGACCCGCTCCCCGTCCGAACGGTACATCCCATCCCCGGGCTTGACCCCGAACGCGTCGTAGAACTGCGGCAGGTTCGACAGCGGCCCGTTGACGCGCAGGTACTCCGGCGAGTGGACGTCGGTCTTGACGCGGAGCACCACGACCTCGGGACGGTACTGGTACATCCACGCCACCGCCCAGCCGAAGAAGAAGCGCTGCGCCGGCGTGTAGCCCCCGATCGAGGTCCCCCGCTTGTACTCGTCGGTCTCCGTGAACGCGTCCCAGGCGAGCTGGATGCCGCCCAGGTCCGCGATGTTCTCCCCCGTGGTGGCCGCACCGTTGACGTGCAGGCTGTCGGCCACGACATAGCCGTCGAACTGCTTCACGATGCCGGCCGCGCGCTGCTTGAACTCCTTCTCGTCCTGCGGAGTCCACCAATTCTTCAGGTTGCCCTGCTCGTCGAACTGGCGGCCGTCGTCGTCGAAGCCGTGCGTGATCTCGTGCCCCAGCGTGCTGCCGCCGGCGTAGGCGTAGACCACCGCGTCGTCGATCAGGGAATCGGCGATGCCGGGCAGGATGAAGTTCGCCGCCGGCGCGACGATCTCGTTGTTCGACGAGTTGTAGTACGCGTTGTAGGTCTGGGGCGTGATGTCCCACTCGGTGCGGTCGACGGGCTTGTAGAGTTTCGCGATCTGGTAGTCGGTCTGCCAGAGGTTGCCGCGCAGGACATTGCCGAGAAACGATCCGCGCTCGACCACATACGACGAGTAGTCCCGCCAGTGGTCCGGGTAACCGATCTTCTTCACCACCGTGTCGAGCTTGTGGCGCGCGCGCGCCTTCGTCGCCGGGCTCATCCAGTCGAGCCGGTCGATGCGCGCACCGAAGGCGGCGAAGATGCGGTCGGTGAGCCTCTCGTAGCGTTCGCGATCATGCGCCGAGAAGTGCTTCGCGACGTACAGCTGCCCGAGAGCGTCGCCGAGGTAGTTCTCCTCCTCGTCGAGCATGCGCTTCCAGCGCGGACGCTGCTCGGGGACGCCGCTCAGGATGTTCCCGTAGAAGTGGAAGTCCTCGGCATCAAACGCGCCCCCTGCCTCCGAGGCGAACGAGTGCGCGAGGTGCCACCTCAGGTAGGTCTTCCACTCGGCGACCGTGTGGGTCTGGAGCGAGCGCCCGAGCTGGCGCACGAACTCGGGCTGCCCGACGATCACCGTGTCCACGCGATCGACGTGCGCCTCGGCGAGGAACTGCTTCCAGCGCACGGATGGGGCGAGCCGGCCGATGCGGGCGAGCGACATGGCGTGGTAGTTCGCGATCGGATCGCGCAGCGCAGCGAGCTTGCGCGAAGCGCGCGCGAGCTCGGTCTCCATGGTCATCACGGTGCGCGCATTGCGGGCCGCGCGCGTGGAGTCGTCGCCCAGCAGATGGAACATGCGGCCGACGTGGGCCACGTACTGGCGCCGAAGCATCGCGGAGCGGGTCCCCGTGTCGAAGTAGTAGTCGCGGTTCGGCAGCCCGAGGCCCCCCTGCCCGAGGTGGACCGCGTAGCGGGCGCTGTTCTTCTCGTCCTGTTCGATCCCGAAGCGGCAGAACCCGCTCGCGCCCATCCGCTTCATGCCCGCGATCACGCGCGGCAGATCGGCGCGCGTCCTCACCGAGTCGATGCGCGCGAACTCCTCCGCCAGCGGGGCGAGCCCCTGTTGCGCGGCCCGGTCCGAGTCCATGGCCGCCGACCAGAAATCGCCGATCTTCTGGGCGTTGCTGCCCGGCGCCCCGGGGGTACGCGCGGCCTCGTCGTTGATCGCGATCAGGCGGCGGTAGTTCTCCTCGTCGACGACCTGGCCGATGCCCCAGCCGCGCTCGGTGGCGGGGATCGGGTGCGCCTTGAGCCAGCCGCCGACCGCGGAGTGGAAGAAGTCCGTGCGCGGATCGACCGACTTGTCGACGAAGCCGTCGAGGTAGGCGGCGGCGGTCGATGCCGCTTCCGCGTGTGCGGCCGCGGGGACGATGAGCGCGAGCAACAGTGCGCCGAGCGGAGCGAAGCGGAGTGCGGCGGCGCGCACGTTCACTCCGCCCGGGCGGAGTCGGACGCCGCCTGGCGCGCGGCCGAGGCCGCCCGGCGAGCGGTGTCGTTCCTGGCGACCTGGTCGAGGCTGGCGAGGCCCTTCTCGAAGTCCGCGCCGACGGTCTTGTCCATGCTGATGAAGACGCACATGACCTTGGACACGAAGTTGTTCTTGCCGTCCATGGCCCACGTCACCTTCGTGCCCGCAGCCTCGGGCGCAAGCGTGAACGAGGATTGGCTCGTGGCCTTGAATGGCTCGAGGAACTCGAGCTGGATGCCGACGTGCGAGGGGCGCGTGGACTCCTGGATCGTCATCCTGCCCTTGCCGACCTTGTCGTTGCCGGCCCACGCGTAGCTCGCGCCCGGGCCGCTCTCGGGGCCGCCGAACTTGCGCGTCATCTTCGGGTCCAGCTTCTCCCACGGCGACCAGTCCCCCCACGCGTGCAGGTCGTCGATGCGCGCGAACACGACCTCGGGCGGCGCGGCGATCGTGACCGAGCGCTCGACGTGGAAGGTGTCCGGACGCGTGATCACGAACGTCAGGAATCCCGCGAGCACGACGAGCAGGAGGAGCAGGACCTTTTTCAGCATCGGGAGTCTCCGGGGTCTGAGGGAGGGGGAGCAGCGGAACCGCGCAATCTTGCAGCGGCTCGTGGGAAGCGTCCAGAGAACCAGCCGAAAATCTCGGGTCGACCGGGGCGAATGGACAGCGCTACTCGGAGACGCGTGCCTCGCCCGCCGCGTCGTAGGTGATGACCGCGTGGGCGGGCAGTGCGTTGCCGAGCCGTGCGCGGCCGCCCAACGGCTCGATCTCCACGATGAACGCGAAGCCGGCCGGGACCAGCTCGAGCCCCTTCACCAGGTCGAGCGCGGCGAACGCCGTGCCGCCGGTGGCGAGCACGTCGTCGGCGATCAGCACCCGGCGGCCGGCGCGCACGAGGCCACGGTGGGTCTCGATCGCGGCGGTGCCGTACTCGAGCTGGTAATCCTCGCGGTGGGTCGCGGCGGGGAGCTTGCCCGGCTTGCGTGCGAGCAGGAGACCGGCGCCCCAGCGCGCGGCGAGCGCGGCGGCGACCACGAAGCCGCGCGCTTCGATCCCGAGCACGAGTTCGGGCGGCGTGGCGTCGAACGGCTTCGCGAGCGCGGCGGCGCAACGCGCCCACGCCCCGCCGTCGGCCCACAGCGGGGTGAGGTCGCGGAACAAGACGCCGGGCTGCGGCCAATCGGGCACGGGGCGCACCCACGCCGAGAGCGGCGCGCCGGGCGTGGTGGGTGCGGCGAACGTGGCGGAAGCGGTCATCGTTGGAACCTCCCGGGAATGGGGCCGGCCTCGGGTTCGAATGCCCGCGGCGCCTCGTCCATCATCGCGCGCAGCTTCGCGAGCGCGTGTTCCTCGATCTGGCGCACGCGCTCGCGGGTCACCCCGAGCGCCTCGCCGGTCTGTTGCAGGGTCTTCTCTTCGCCGTCGAAGAAGCCGTAGCGAATGCGGATCAGGGTTTCCTCGCGATGCGGCAGGCGCTTGAGGAACGCCTCGAGCCGCTCGTGCTCGAGCTGCCACTCGATCAGCGTCTCGACCGACGGCGGCGGGTCGTTGACGTGCGCGACGTCCTCGGGCGCGAAGTCGAACGCGTCGATGTCCTCGGTCCCGCCGATCGAGTGCCGCAGGCGCCCGAGGCGCTCGGCCTGCGCGGCCCCAAGCCCGAGCGCGGGCGCGATCTCCGAGGGCATCGGCTCGCGTCCGAGGCGATGACGCAGCAGGCGCTCGACCGCGACGTAACGCTTGACCTGGCGCAGCACCTTGAGCGGGATGCGCACCGAGTTCGCCTGGTCGGCCACGCCGCGCAGGATCGCCTGGCGGATCCACCACGAGGCGTAGGTCGCAAAGCGAATACCGCGTTCGGGGTCGAAGCGGTCGGCGGCGGTGATCAGGCCGAGGTTGCCCTCCTCGATCACGTCGAGGTAGGCGAGGCCGCGATTGCGGTAGCGGCGCGCGAGGTAGACGACGAGGCGGAGGTTCGAGAGGATCAGCCGGCGCCGCGCCCACTCGGCGGTCGGGCCGGCATCGCGGCGCGCGCGACCGAGCGCGACCTCCTCCTCGCGGGGAATCAGCGGGAAGCGCGCGATGTCGGCGAGGTAGCGATTGAGGATCTGGTTCTCGGGGTCGTCCGAGATCGATGTCTCTCCGCCGGGGCGCACGAGCCCGAGCTTCGGGCCGGCGGGCTCGACGTCCCCCACCGGCGTCTCGTCGAGGCCCTCGAGCTCGAGGCCCTCGGCGCGCGCCGCGTCCGCGAAGTCGGCGAAGCGCGCGCCGTCGAAGCCGGGCGCGCCGAGCAGCGCATCGACCTCGTCGGCGCCGAGCTTGCCGGCGTGGCGCGCGCGCGTCAGCGCCTCGGCCAGGCGCGACTCGAATCCGTTCGGTGCGATCGGCTTCAACGAACCTCCCTCACTCGATGGCGAAACCCGTCAGGCCGAGGGGCCCGTCGGTGAACTCGTGCTCGACGCCCGTGATCCGGCTGTCGGCCGGCCCCATGCGGATCGCGAGGAGGAGCAGGTCGAGACGCGCTCGCTCGCCCTCGGCGGCCACGCGGACCGAGCCGTCCGCCCGGTTCGCGACCCGGCCGGTCAGGCCGAGCCCCCGCGCCTGGTTCCGAATGAACTGGCGGAAGCCGACGCCCTGGACGCGGCCGCGGACGGTGACCTCGAGCACGGGCATGCCGGCAGGATACCAACACAAAACCCTCCGGCACGAGTGCCGAAGGGCTTCGAGGAAACGAGTCGGGGCGAGAGGATTTGAACCTCCGACCCCCTGGTCCCGAACCAGGTGCGCTACCGGGCTGCGCTACGCCCCGACAAGAAAGGACCCCGGGCGACCAGGGTCCCCTCACAACAGGGCGCACCTTAGCATACGGTCGCGGGCCTTGCCAACCCGTTGCAGGACCGCGCCGAAGGCGGCTCAGGGCGTGAGGCGCCAACCCTCGAGTTCGCCGCGCAACGCGTTGTCGGTGAGGTCCAGGTGGAGCGGCGTGACGCTCACGAAGCCCTCGTCCACCGCGAGGAAGTCGCTGCCCGCCTCGGGCTCCCAGATCGGCGCGTCGCCCCCGATCCAGTAGTAGGCCCGGCCGCGCGGGTCGGTGCGTTCGATCAGCGAGTCCTGGTAGGTGCGCTTGCCGAGGCGCGTCACGCGCACGCCCTTGATCTCGTCGACCTTCAGCTGCGGCACATTGACGTTGAGCACGCACTTGGGCGGCAGGCCGCGCGCGAGCACCGTGCCCACGAGCCGGCGCGTGAACTGGCAGGCATATTGGAAGTCCGCGCGCCCCGAGGCGGCGAGCGAGACCGCGATCCCGGGCACACCCTGCATCGCGCCCTCGATCGCGGCGGCGACCGTGCCCGAGTAGAACACGTCGTCGCCCATGTTCGGGCCGCGGTTGACGCCGCTGACCACGAGGTCGATCGGCTCCTCGAGCAATCCGTGCGCGGCGATGAGCACGCAATCGGTGGGCGTGCCATCGACCGCGAAGACGTCGGGCTCGGGGCGGTCGATGCGCATCGGCCGGTAGAGCGTGAGCGAGTGGCTGGTCGCGCTCTGGTCCCGGTCGGGCGCCACGATGAACACGCGGCCGAGGTCCTGGAGCTCCTGCCGCAGCAGGTAGAGCGCGCCCGAGGTGATGCCGTCGTCGTTGGTGACCAGGATGTTCACGCCGCGCCCCCCACGCGCGCCGAGAGCGCGCGCCGATACGCCGACCAGCGTCCCGCGTCGGCGAGCAGGCGGGCGTAGAGCGAGGTGAAGCGCGGCAGCTCGCGCAGCGGGTGGAAGTGGCTGGGCGCGCCCTCGTACACCGCCTCGATCGGGATGTCGGCGATGGCGAAGCCGAGGCGCGCGGCCGCGACCAGGATCTCGGACTCGAACCCGTAGCCGGTCGACCGGAACGCAGGAGGACGCAACGCGGACGGGCGCAGGGCGTCACCGGGCAACTCCGTCCCGGCGAGGCCGAGCGCCTCGAGCACGACGCGGCGATGCGCGCGGTAGCCCGACTGCACGTCGGGCAGCGGCGTGCCCGCGAGCCAGGTCAGGAATCCGGCCGAGAGCGCGTTGCCGAAGCGGCGGTGCGGCGGCATCGCGCCCGTGCGCACGCGCGCGCCGACGACCAGGTCGGCGCCGTCGAGCGCGTTCAGCAGCCGCGGCAGGTCCTCGGGCTTGTGCTGCCCGTCGGCGTCGAGC
>JBKJJJ010000065.1:0-12856 GCA_046598045.1 Candidatus Eiseniibacteriota bacterium | reverse complement strand
GGCGCGCCGAGCGCGGTGTCCGCGAGCGCGGCCGCGACCGCTGCGCGCGCGCGCCCCTGCTCGAACTGCGCGCGCGCGGCTTGTCCGGCCTGCTTGTAGGAGTCCGCGTAGTCGAGGTACCCCCCAACCAGCCGGCCCGCCCGCCACGCGCGATAGAGTCGATCGAGCGCGATCACCGGGGCCGGGTCGTCGTCGACCCTGAGGTAGACGAAGCGCGAGGCATCCTCGGGGCGCGCGGGATTCGCGCGGCCGACCAGCAACGCCGCCGAGCGGGCGCCGCGCCAATCCCCACGCCGCGAGTCGGCGAGCATGAGGCCGGCGAGCATTCGCTCCGCGAGCGGGCGCCGCTTGAGTGCCCGCAGGGTGTCCACGACGGCCTCGATCACGAGGTTGTTCGGCATCGTGTTGCCCTGGACGGCGAGGTTCGAATCGAGAATGCCGCCCGACCAGTTGACGAGGTCGGTGCCGGAGTAGCCGGCGGGCCAGCCCGTCGCGTCGAGCAGGCCGAGCTGCCGGCGCAGGTACCCGGCGTCGGAGCGCATGAGCGAGTCCACCACGGCCTGCGCAGGCACGCCGTCCCGCAGCATCTGGAGGCCGCGCGGACCCCACGATCCATTGGTCTCGCCCTGGGTCGCGATCGCGCCCACCCCGGCCTGGACCCACGGCACGAGCGTTCCGCATGCGGGGGCATGGGACAGCACCGCCACGCCGAGTTCCCCGGTGTCCGGGTCGCGCAGCACGATCGAAAGCGCTCCACTCATGTCCGCCGCCTGTGCAACTCCGGCGGCGCACAGCATCGTTCCCAGCAACCACGCGACCAACCTGCAAGACTTCAAGCTCCCCTCCAGTCCTAGGACGGCGGACCCGCGCCCACGCGGATGCGGGCCCCCGTGATCGACTCCGAGGCGGGGGAGGCGAGGAACGCGACGACCCGGGCAATCTCCTCGGGCCGCGCGTCCCCCGCCACCACCGCGTTGACCGTGATACCGTGCGCCGCCTCCTCGCCCGCGATCGTGCGCGCGAGCGAGACCAGCGCCTCGCCCGTGGGCGCGTGCGCGACATTGAGGATGCGCCCGAAGCCCGCCGCGCGCATGGCCGGCAGCAGTGCGCGCGCGCAGTAGAACGCGGCATCGAGGTGCACGCGCACGGCCGCCTGCCACTCGCCGGGCGAGTATTCGCCGAGCGGCCGCGCGGACGAGGCCCCCGCGCCGTTGCCCAGCACGATCGGCGCGCCGAGCGCGGCCGTCACCGCGACCCACAGCCGCTCGACGTCCTCGGCGCTGGTGACGTCGGCGGTGAAGACCTGCGCGCGCCCGCTCTCGCGCTGGCAATACGTCGCGGTGTCGGCGAGCGCGTCGGCGTGGTCGTCGTCGTCGCACACCGCGACGTGGCAGCCCGCGCGCGCGAGCGCCACGGCGCATGCCCGGCCCACCGGCTGCGCCGCGCCCGTAACCAGCGCCACGCGCCCGGAGAGCGGCTGATCGGCGACGACCTCGGTGACGCCCATGGCTTGCTCCCCGGGGGCCGTGCTGCGCCCGAATCACCAGCCTTGCGCAATCGCGCAACGCATCTTAGCTTAGGGTCCATTCCGCTGACCCGCAAGGCCGCGTTGGCGGGCCTTTCCCGGCTGCTTCCCCATCGAGGTCCCGCATGGACGCACACGACCTGACCGGCAAGAACGCGATCGTCCTGGGCGTCGCCAACCACCGCTCGATCGCCTGGGGCATCGCCCAGGAGCTCGCCGCGCGCGGCGCCCGCCTGTGCCTGACCTACCAGGGCGACCGCTTTCGGGGCACGCTCGAAAAGCTCGCCGAGGAGGCCAAGTTCGAGAACCCGCTGCTCCTGGCGCTCGACGTCAACGACGACGCGCAGATGGACGCCGCGTTCGAGACCATCAAGCAGGAAATGGGCGGGATCGACGCGCTCGCGCACTGCATCGCGTACGCGCAGCGCGAGGACCTCGAGGGCACGTTCCGCGACACCAGCCGCGAGGGCTGGCGCATCGCGCTCGAGGTCAGCGCCTATTCGCTGGTCGCACTCGCGAAGCGCGCGACGCCGCTGATGGAGGGGCGCAACGCCGCGATGATCGCCCTCTCCTACCTCGCGGCCGAGCGCGCGGTTCCCAATTACAACGTCATGGGCAGCGCGAAGGCCGCGCTCGAACACTGCGTGCGCCAGCTCGCCCTCGAGCTCGGCCCGCTCGGCATCCGCGTCAATTGCATCTCGGCGGGACCGATCGCGACGCTGTCGGCACGCGGCATCAGCGGGTTCAGCTCGATGGTCGGCAAGGCCGCCGAGAAGGCGCCGCTCAAGCGCAACGTCACGCTCGAGGACATCGGGCGCGCGGGCTACTTCCTGCTGTCGGACCTCTCGAGCGGCATCACGGGCGAGACCATCTACGTCGATTGCGGCTACAACATCGTGGGGGTGTGAGGTTGTCCCAGGCCACGCGCGAGTCCGTTCGCAAACTGCTCACCGATCGACTCGGCCCCATCGGGCCCGCGCTGCGCGAGAACGAGCCCATGCGCGCGCACACCACGCTGCAGATCGGCGGGCCCGCCGACTGGTTCTACCAGGCCCGCCACGCCGAGGATGTCCCGCGCGCGCTCGCCGCGGCGGCCGAGGCCGAGCTGCCGGTGTTCGTGCTCGGCGGCGGATCGAACCTGCTGGTGAGCGACGAGGGTTACCGCGGCCTCGTGCTCCACGTCGCCTGCGACCAGGTGCGCTTCGACACCGACGCGGCGATCGCCACGGTCGAGGCGGGCAAGGACTTCCTCGAGTTCATCTACCTGTGCCGGGACCTCGAACGCGCGGCGCTCGAGTTCGCCGCCGGCGTGCCCGGAGACATCGGCGGCGCGATCCACGGCAACGCGGGCTGCTACGGCCACTCGATCAGCGAGTTCGTGATCGACGGCGTGCTCGCGCCCAAGGACGGCTCGCCGGCGTTCACGGTCGACTCTGCATGGTTCGATTTCGAGTACCGCGAGTCGCGCCTCAAGAAGGAGCAGACCCACGTGCTGGTCGAGAGCCGCCTCAAGCTCGCGCCCGCTCGCCGCGAGGACATCGACGCGGTGATCGAGGACAAGCTCGAGGAGCGCCGCGTCAAGCACCCGCAGTGGCGCACCGAGCCGACCGCCGGCAGTTACTTCAAGAACCTGCCCGCGCCCGCGCCCGGCGCTCACCGCGTGCCTGCCGGCAAGGTGCTCGATCAGGGGCACTGCCGCGGCCTGCGCGTCGGCGACGCGATGGTCTTCGCCAAGCACGCTAACATCATCGTCAACGCCGGCCACGCCACCGCGCAGGAGGTGCTCACGCTGGGCGAGGTCATGAAGCACCGCGCGCACGCGGTCTCGGGGATCTGGCTCGAGGAAGAGGTGCTGTTCGTCGGTCCGCGGCCAGCGCTGTTGCCGCACCCGGAGTTGACGGGCTAGCGCGTCCTCCCAGCCCCCGCCTTGACCGGGGCCCGAAATCCGCTATCCTGAGCGGGCAAGTCGCCGATTTTCAGGGCCCACGGGACCCGGCCCCGCCGCACCGTCCCCCCGCCATCCATCGCCAACGAGCCGTACGGGCCGCCCCGCGCGCGCCCAGGGAGAGCACAACGTGCCGGAAGTGAAAGCTGGGCTTGAAGGAATCGCCGTTGGCGCCACCGCCATCTCCGACGTGGACGGGCTCAAGGGCAAGCTGATCTATCGCGGCATCGACATCCACGAGCTGGCGGTGAAGTCCACGTTCGAGGAGACCGCCTACCTGATCTGGTTCGGCAAGCTCCCGACGCGCGCCCAGCTCGACGGCCTCAAGGCCCAGCTCGCGAAGGAGGCGCCCGTCGCCCCCGGCGTGATCGACGCCCTGCGCAAGCTGCCGGCCGGGGTCGCCCCGATGGACGCGCTGCGGACGGCGGTCTCGCTGCTCCACCACTTCGACCCGGATCGCGACGACAACTCGATCGAGGCGGCGCAGCGCAAGGCCGTCCGCCTGACCGCGCAGACCGCGACCGTCACGGCCGCGATCGAGCGCCTGCGCAAGGGCAAGGAACCGGTCGCGCCCGATCCGGCGCTGTCGTACGCGGCCAACTTCGTCTGGATGCTCAACGGCGAGAAGCCGCACGAGACCGCGACCCGGTCGCTCGACATCGCGCTCATCCTGCACGCCGACCACGGGTTCAACGCCTCGACCTTCGCCGCACGCGTGATCACCTCGACGCTGACCGACATCCACTCGGCGATCACCGGCGCGGTCGGCTGCCTCAAGGGCCCGCTCCACGGCGGCGCGAACGAGGCCGTGATGAAGACGCTGCTCGACGTCAAGCAGCAGGTCGACGCCGGCACGATCAAGGACATCGAGCAGTGGACGCGCCAGGCGCTCGCGGACAAGAAGCTGCTGATGGGCTTCGGCCACCGCGTGTACAAGACCGAGGACCCGCGCGCCACGCACCTGCGCCGCATGTCGAAGGAGCTGTGCGAGCAGGCCGGGCAGCCCTGGTGGTTCGAGTGGTCGTGGATGATGGAGCAGATCGTCAAGGCCGAGAAGGGCCTGAACCCCAACGTCGATTTCTACTCGGCGACGGTCTACTACGTGCTCGGGTTCCCGCCCGACATGTACACCTGCCTGTTCGCGGTCGCGCGCATGAGCGGCTGGACGGCGCACGTGATCGAGCAGCTCGGCAACAACCGCATCATCCGCCCGGAGTCGGAATGGATCGGATTGAACGACGTGCCCTACGTGCCGATCGAGGAGCGCGGGTAGCTCAGCGGTAGGCGGCCTTCACGCGGCCCCAGGTCGCGGCGCGGGCCGGGACGGGCGGCCCGTCGATCGTGAAGAACTGGTCCCCCGCCAGCGCGCCGAAGTCCACCCCCGCGGGGTTCCCGAGGAAGCAGATGCCCGCGGGCAGAGGCCCCAGCACCTGGTTGTCGAGGTACGCGTTCCCGTTCACCCCGTTGACGAACGCGCACACGCGGATCGCCCCGGCCGGGTTGCCGAGCGCGGACAGCGGGATCTCGCACTCCATCCCCCGCGAGACGGCCGCGCCGCCGCTGGCGGACAGGCACCCCGAAGCGATCCCCGACGAGTTGCTGTCATCGATCGTGACCAGGATCCCCGCGGGGTTGCTGCCGCCGCTCAGCGCGCCCGTCCCGCCCGCGAATCCCGAGCCGAGGAACGATCCTGCATCGCTGCCCGCGTCGAGCAACTCGGCAGTATAGGCGCGGACCGGCGGTGAGCCGGGACCCACGGAAACCACGAGGCAGTTGAACCACCAGTCCGCCGCAAACCCGGCGTCGAACGTCAGGCCGGCCATCCGGTTCAGCCCGCTGTCCGGGGAGTAGCCGAGGACCGCGTTGTCGCTCCTCAGCTGGTGCTGCCCGCCCGGACGCATGTCCACGAAGAGCTGGAGCTGCCTGCGGTGGTCGAACTCGCCGAGGTAGGACATCAGGTTTCCCGCGAAGAACAGGTGGAGCGCTCCGCCCGAGACGAACGCGTACGCGCCGTCCAACTCCGAACCGAAGCTCCACGACGTCGAATCGGGGCCGCCGAAGCCGGGCGTGTTCTTCGCCGAGGAAGTCTGGGTGGTCTGCGGGGAGAGGGCCGGACCGTAGTCAGGATCGAGCCGCCCGTCGACGACGGCGGCATGCGCGGGCGCCATGGCGGTGAGACTCAGGAGTGCCGACAGGGCAAGGGCGAAGCGGATCGGTCGCATGGCAGGTCTCCGGGAACGGACCCGAAGAGTCTACCAAGCGTCACGCCGCTTCGTCGAGGTGGCCGTGCTGGCGCTGCAGGCCGTCGAGGCGGGCGCGGTCGGCGCGCGCCTCGTCGAGGCGATCGTGGCGCTCGTACCAGTCGGCGCGCGCGCGCAGGAGCCCCGGGTCGTTGGCATCGAACGCGGCGGCGCGCGCGAACGCGGCCTCGGCCTCGGCCGGCTCGCCCAGGCGGTCGTGCACCTCCGCGAGCGCGGTCTGAATCTCGCATGAGTCAAGCCCGTCCGAGAGCACGCGCGCGTAGCCGGCGCGCGCCTCGGCCCAGCGCTGCTGCTCGAAGCGCACCCGCGCCAGGTTGAGCGCCGCGCGGGTGTAGCGCGGGTTCGAGGCCAGCGCGGCGGTGAGTTCGTCGCCCGCCTGGTCGAGGTCGCCGCGATCGCGGTAGAGGATCCCGAGATGGAAGCGCACGTCCGCGTAGCGCGGGGCGATCTCGCGCAGGATCTCGAATTGCGTCATGGCATCGCGCGCGCGGCCGTGCGCGCCGAGCCAGAGCGCGAGTTCCTTGCGCGCGCGCCGGTGCTGCGGGTTTGCAGCCACGGCGCGCTCGAGGCAGGGGAGCGAGCGGTTCGACTCGCCCGCGGTCTCGTGATGGAGCGCGAGATTGACCCAGAACGACGGCAAATCGAGCGACAGCGTGAGCGTCCAGTCGACGAGCGCGCGGCTGTCCCCCAGGTCGCCCTCCTTCTGCGCCCAGCGCGCGGTGTGAGCGCAGACCTCGGCGAGCTGGGGGTTGAACGCGTAGGCGGCACGCCAGCGCTCCCACGCCGCGACGCCCTCGGCGGCGGCCTCCTCGGCGCCCACGCCCGCGGCGCGCGGCCCGTCGAGCAGCCCGGCCGAGGTGAACGCGCCCCTGAGCGCCGGGTCCGAGCAGGTCACGTCCTCGACCAGCGTGCGCGCCTCGTGCGTGCGGCCGAGCGCGGCCAGCAGCCACATGCGGTCGAGCAGGTGCGCGGCCTCGTAGCGGCCCTGCGGGGGCATGCTCGACATCACGAGCGCCCGCTCGGGCGAGTCGAAGCGCGCGATCGCGAACAACTGGAGGTGGTGCCGGACGCCGGGATGGAGGCGAAGCAGGTCCCGCCCTTCCTCGAATCTCCGCCAGGCGAAACCATCGCCCGAGGCGATCGCGCACCACGCCCGGTTCTCGAGCGCGCCGAGGAAGCGCGGGTTGATCGAGAGCGCGCGCTCGAAGCAGCGGACCGCCTCCTCGAGCGCGCCGATCGCCGCGAAGTAGAGGCCCATGCGGTTCCACAGGTCCGGGTAGGCCGGCGTGTCGTGGGTCCGCCGCTCGAGCGCACGCGCCGCGCCCTCGATCGCCTGCGCGAACGGCGCGGGGACCAGCGGGAACGGCCCCGAGGGCGCCGGATTCGAGGGTCGCGGGTCCATACGCGCGCGTTATCGGCAGGTCCCGGCCCGGGCTTGACCTCCCGCTCCACCCCGCCGCCGGGCGCCGCGCTTGACCGGGGACAGGGCGCAATGCCAACGTGGGCGGCAATGCTCATCCCCCTCTCAGCGATCCGGGAAGCCGCCGCGCGCATCGCCCCCCAGCTCCACAGGACGCCCGTGTTCTCCTCCGGCAGCATCGGGGAGCGCGCGGGCGCTCGCGTGTTCCTCAAGTGCGAGAGCTTCCAGAAGACCGGCTCGTTCAAGCCGAGGGGCGCGCTCAACATCGTGCTCGCCATGGCGCCGGAGCGGCGGGCGAAGGGCCTGATCACCGTGTCGGCCGGCAACCACGCGCAGGCGGTGGCGTGGGCGGCGCGCGCGATCGGAGTGCCGTGCACCGTGGTCATGCCGGTCGACGCGCCGCGCTCGAAGCTGGACGCTGTGCGCGGCTACGGCGCGACCATCGTGGCCCACGCCGACCGCGCTACGCTGTTCGATCGCCTGCGCGAGGAGGAGGCCCGGACGGGCGCCGCGTTCGTCCACCCGTTCGACGATCCGGTCGGGCTCGCGGGCGCGGGCACGGTCGGGCTCGAGATCGTCGAGCAGGTCCCGGACGTCGATTGCGTGATCGTGCCGATCGGCGGCGGCGGGCTCATGGCCGGCGTGGCCTCGGCGATCAAGGGGCTCAAGCCCTCCTGCCGCGTGATCGGCGTCGAGCTCGAAGCCGGTCCCGGGATGACGCCCGCGCTCGCCGCCGGCATGCCGGTCCCGGTGACGCGCCCGGTCACGATCGCCGATGGGCTCACACCCCCCTTCGTGGGCGCGCTGCCGCTCGAGGTCGCGCGCGAGGCCGTCGACGAGATCGTCCTCGTCTCGGAAGCGGAGATCGTCGAGGCGATGCGCGTGCTCCTGATACGCGCGAAGCTCTACGTCGAGGGTTCGGGCGCCACCGCAACCGCGGCCCTGCTGGCCGGCAAGGCGCGCGTCCCCGCCTTAGGGACGGTGGTCAGCATCGTGTCGGGCGGCAACGTGGACCCCGAGCGCGCGCTCGCGGCGTTCGCGTCCCTGGAGGGCGACACATGAAAGTGCTGTTCGTGAACGAGCAGGGTGTGAACGACCTGCTGCCGATGACCGAATGCGTGCCGCTCATGCGGGAGGCGCTCACCACGCTGGCGCGCGGCGACGCGGTGCTGCCGCTGCGCCACATGGTCTGGCTCCCCGACCGCTCGGGCCTGCTCGGGCTGATGCCCGGCTACCTCGGAGCGCCGCAGAGCTTCGGGCTCAAGGTCGTGAGCGTGATGCCCGGCAACCACGGCACGCCTTACGATTCCCACCAGGGGGTCGTGATGCTGTTCGGGGTCGAGCACGGCGAGCCGCTCGCGATCATGGACGCGACCGCGATCACCGCGATCCGCACCGCAGCCGCCTCGGGCGCCGCGACCGACGTGCTCGCGCGCAAGGACGCCGGGGACCTCGCGCTCATCGGCTCGGGCGCGCAGGCGCGCACGCACCTCGCCGCGATGCGCGCGGTGCGGACCCTGCGGCGCGTGCGCGTGTGGAGCCGCAGCCGGGCGAACGCCGAGCGCTTTGCGCGCGAGGAGGCCGCGCTCGCCGGGGTCGCGATCGAGGTGGCCGGGACCGGCGAGGACGCGGTGCGGGGCGCCGACCTCGTGTGCACGACGACCGGGGCGAAGGAGCCGGTGCTGCGCGGCGCGTGGCTCGCGACGGGCGCGCACGTGAACGCCGTCGGCGCCTGCTTCGCGGCCTGGCGCGAACTCGACACCGAGGCGGTCCGGCGCGCGCGCTTCTACACCGATTGCCGCGAGTCCTGCGAGAACGAGGCGGGCGATTACTTGATCCCGCGCGCCGAGGGCGCGATCGCCGACACCCACCTGCTCGGCGAGTTGGGCGAGGTCCTGCTGGGCAAGGTGCCGGGCCGCCTGTCGCCCGACGAGGTCACGGTGTACGAATCGCTGGGCGTGGCGATCGAGGACCTCGCGGCCGCACACTTCATCCACCGCCGCGCGCTCGAGACCGGGGCGGGCATGTGGCTCGACTGGGGCGGACCCGCGTGAGCGCAGGGGCCGCGATCACCCTGACGCCGCCGACGCTCGAGCAGATCGAGGCAGCGCGCGAGCGCATCGCCGGGTCCGCGGTCAGGACGCCGCTGCTCGAGCTCACTCCGCGGCCGGGCGAGCCCGAGATCTGGCTCAAGCTCGAGAACCTCCAGCCGATCGGGTCGTTCAAGATCCGGGGCGCCGCGAGCGCGCTCGGGCTCGCCCCGCGCGAGGCGCTCGCGCGCGGCGTCTACACCGCGAGCGCCGGCAACATGGCGCAGGGCGTGGCGTGGTGCGCGCGCGCGGCGGGCGTACCCTGTGCGGTCGTGGTGCCCGACACCGCCCCCCGGGCGAAGCTCGACGCGATCGAACGGCTGGGTGCGCGGGTCGTCCCGGTCCCGTTCGAGCGCTGGTGGCGCGTGCTCGTCGAGCGCGGCTACGACGGGCTCGACGGGCACTTCGTGCACCCGGTGAGCGACCCGGCCGTGATCGCCGGCAACGCCACGATCGGGCTCGAGATCCTCGAGGACCTGCCCGGCGCGAGGGCCGTGCTCGTCCCCTACGGGGGCGGCGGCCTGTCGTGCGGCATCGCGTCGGCGCTCCGGGCATTGGGCGCGGACGCGCGCGCGTTCGCCTGCGAGGTCGAGACCGCGGCGCCGCTCGCGCCTTCGCTCACCACGGGAGCGCCCCAGGCGATCGAGTATCGCGCGAGCTTCGTCGACGGGATCGGGGGCCGCTCCGTGCTCGAGGAGATGTGGCCGCTCGCCTCGACGCTGCTCGCGGGCAGCTGCGTGGTCTCGCTCGAGGAGATCGCCGACGCGATCCGCACGCTGGTCACCCGCGCGCGCGTCGTGGCCGAGGGCGCCGGGGCCGCCGCGCTCGCGGCCGCGTTGTCCGGCCGCGCGGCGATGGCTCCCGGCGGCGCGAGCGTTGCCCTTCCGGCGGGTCCGATCGTGTGCGTGGTCTCGGGCGGAAATCTCGACCCCGCGAAGCTCGCGATCCTGCTCGAAGGGCGCCTGCCCTAGAACGCGGGAGTGCGTCCGCGCTTCAGTTGCGCCGCGAAAAATTTGTCGATCTCCGCCCACGCCAGCTTCGCCTGCTCCTCGCCCGCCGGGGATCCGACGTCGCGCAGGAACGCATGGCCGACGCCGTCGGTCCCGGGCCAGCCCCGGTAGAGGTCCATAGCAATCGCCACATAGCCCTGTGCCGCATAGGGATCCGCGATGCAATTCACCCAGTCGCTGAAGCCCCGCGACTGGTGGATAAGGACGATCGCCGGCCCGCCTTTCGCGGGCGTGGCGGGCAGGGCGAGGTAGGCCAGGGTGGTCTCACTGCCCGACTTGAGCGGCACCATCTTGCCCGCCGCCTGGGCGAGGGGCGGCTGGGCGATAGCGACAGCGAGCACGAAACCAATGATCGAGTTGAGGTGCGGAAAGGGAACCGTCCCGGCCGCCTAGATCACCTCAAGTGGACGACGCGGCTTCGATCGAACGCCGTGCCCGCGCGCAGTTCCAAGAAATAGATCCCCGCCGGGACGGCGCGGCCCGCGTTGTCCCTGCCGTCCCACGCGCGCGTGCTCGGGCCCGCCGGGAACTCCCCGCGCGCGAGCTCGCGCACGTGGCGCCCCGCCAGGTCGTAGACGTCGAGCCGACCGGTCGCACGCGCCGGCAGCGCGAACGCGATCGTAGCCTCCGCGCGCGCCGGGTTCGGGACGACACGCTCGATCCGGGCTCGCTCGGGCAGCAGGCCCGCCGCGTCGGTGGTGGTTCCACCCGTCCGGAAGTCGTAGTCCGCGGAGGCACGGCCCTCGAGGCCCATCCAGCGCCCGCGCGGGAAGTAGGGCGAGCGCGAACGGGTCCGGATGCGCACGCGCGACGTCGTCGCCTGGTAGGGCGCGGGCTCGTAATAACCGGAGCTGATGTAGCTCCCGAGTGGTCCCGGCGCGCCGCTGTCGTAGCCGTTGGCGTATCGGTTGGCCAGGCCGGTGAACGGGTTGCTTTGAAGCTGGAACTCGTTCTCGCTCGTCAGGCGCTCGCGGCCCGCCGCGGAACGCAACGACTGCGAGATGCCATAGAGCGTCTGGTGGTCCAGCTTCCCTGGCGCGAAGCGCTTGACAGCGAGCGCGAATGGTTCCGAGCCGCTCCGGAACTGCGGCGGGCCCTCGCCACCGCCGAACTCGACGAACACGCGTCCCGTGAAGTTGGGGGCGCCCGCCACCATGTCGGCAAAGCCGTCGGCGTTCACGTCGGAGAGCGGCGCGAGCGCACGTCCGAGACCATTCGTCGAAACGCCCGATTGCAGCGTGAAGTCAGGAGTGGGCACGCGGGACTGGATCGCCGTCGGGTGGCCGTAGAACGCCGCGATGCGGCCATCGTTCAGCCCGCCCGGGAACCCGGGCTCGCCCGCGACCACGTCCGCCAGGCCGTCCCCGTTGAGGTCGCCGCCGCCGGCGACCACGAAACCCGTCTGATCGCCGTCGCCGCCGGTGAAGGTCCAGAACGGGGTCTGCGACTCTCCTCGCCCGCGGGTTCCCCGGTACACGAACACCATTCCGCGCTGGAGGCCCTCGGCCGGCGATCCCACGACGAGGTCGCCCGCCCCATCGCCGTCGACGTCGCCCGCGCCCGCCACGCGCGAGAACGTGTTCCGCAGCGGCGATGCCCGCAACGTCCAGCCGGACGCGGCTTCGGGTCCGCTCGCGCTGCCGTACCAGATCTCGACGCGCGCGTTGCCGGCCGGGATCGACTCGGCGCCGATCGCGATGTCGCTGTAGCCGTCGGCGTCAAGATCGCCCACGAGAGCGGCGCTGGTGCCGAATCTCTCGCCCGCCGCGGTGCCCGCATGCGACCAGGTCGGCGCGCCGAGCCCCGTGGGACTGCCGGGATATAACCAGACCTTTCCGCAATCGGCGGCCGTCGGCGAGTCCCAGTCGGGCGCCGCCACGAGCACGTCGTGGTAGCCGTCGCCGTTGACGTCGCCGCGTCCCGCGATCACGCGTCCGAAATATTCATCCCCCTGATCTCCCACCGCGCTCCACGGCGCGACAGTCGGGCCCGCCGAGGCGCCCAGGTAGAGAGTGACCTTCCCGCGGTCGAGCGGCCCACCGCCGTCGAACAATGGCGAGGACACGATGAAATCCGTCCACGTGTCGCGATTGACATCTCCCGCGTCCGCCACCTGGTAGCCGAAGCGCTCATTGGTCTCGGTGCCCATGAACGTGTGGGTGGAGAACGTCTGGATCGATCCCCACTGGGCGTGGCGAAGCTCGACGCGTCCCACGTTGCCGGCCCCCGCGACCGGTTCGGCGAGGAGCAAGGCCGGAAAGAGATTGGCCTCGGTCAGCGGCAGGATCGCGAGCGCTGCGCCAAATTCGGTTCCCATGGCCGCCGCGCTGATCGGCGTGTTGCCGGCGGGCACGGGCGGACTCGCACTGCCCACCCACGAGAAGACCGCGCCCTGGCCGAAGTTCCCCGCACCGGTGAACGTGGGCGAGCCGACGAGCACCTCGGAGTAGCCATCGGAGTTGAAGTCCCCGGACGTGGCGAGCGCGGCCGCAAACCCCGCTCCCGGCTCGTTCCCCGCGAGCGTGAAGTCGAGCGTCGCTCCGTTCTTGCCGCCCATGGCGACGAGCACGAGGCCGGTCTCGACATCGGGCGCCGGCGTGCGCTC
>JBKJJJ010000151.1:0-2605 GCA_046598045.1 Candidatus Eiseniibacteriota bacterium | reverse complement strand
ATTTTCCGCGGCGCCCTCGGCGTGCGCGCGAGCGCGATCACCGAACCCATGAAGATCGCCGCGGTGCGGGCGCACGTCGAGGGCGCCGCGGAAAATGAACGGGAAGCCGAGCACGTTGTTGACCTGGTTCGGAAAGTCGGACCGCCCGGTCGCCATGATCGCGTCGGGTCGCGCCGCGACCGCGTCGCGGTAGCTGATCTCGGGGTCCGGGTTCGCCATCGCGAAGATGATCGGGCGGTCGGCCATGCGCTCGAGCATCGCGGGCGTGACCGCGCCCGCCACGCTCACGCCGACGAACACGTCCGCGCCGTCGAGCGCGTCCGTGAGCGTGCGCGCGTCGGTCTTGCGCACGAACGGGAGCTTCCACTCGTTGAGGCCGTTGCCGCGGCCGTCGTAAAGCACGCCATGGCTGTCGCACAGCAGCAGGTGTTCGGGGCGCACGCCCATCTCCATGTAGAGTTTTGCGCAGCCGATCCCCGCGGCTCCGGCGCCGGAGAACACGACCTTCACGTCCTCCGCTCGCTTACCGACGAGCTCGAGCGCGTTGAGGAACGCCGCCGCCGAGATGATCGCCGTGCCGTGCTGGTCGTCGTGGAAGACCGGGATCTGCATGCGCTTGCGCAGCTCCTGCTCGATGTAGAAGCAGTCGGGCCCGCGCAGATCCTCGAGATTGATGCCGCCGAATGTGGGCTCGAGCGCGGCCACGATGCGCACGAACTCCTCCGGGTCGGGCGCGTTGACCTCGAGGTCGAACACGTCGATATCCGCGAATTTCTTGAACAGGACTCCCTTGCCCTCCATCACCGGCTTGCCCGCGAGCGGCCCGATATTGCCGAGGCCGAGCACCGCGGTGCCGTTGGTCACGACCGCGACCAGGTTGCCCTTCGCGGTGTAGTCGTAGGCGCGCTCGGGATCGGCGGCGATCGCGCGGCACGGCTCGGCCACGCCGGGGGTGTAAGCGAGCGACAGGTCGTGCTGGGTGTTGAGGGGCTTGGAAGGCGTGACCTCGATCTTGCCGGGGCGGCCCTCGGAATGGTAAGCGAGCGAGTCCTGCGGATGGTGCATTCGGGTCCTCGGGGTGGATGGTCCGCCGGGCGCGCGGGTCAGGGGCGCTGGTGCGGGCTCTTCGGCGGCTCGAGTTCGTGCTTGAGGTCGATGCCGCCGGCAAAATCCTGGATCGAGTCCTCGGGCTGGCGGCCGAGCAACCCATCGCCCACGAGCGCAAACACGATCGCGCCGAAGTCCTCGCTCCGGGTCACGCCCCACTCGCGGAACACCGTCCACGCCAGGTCGCCGTACTCCTGGCGCGCGAGGTCGACGATGCCGGCCAGCAACTCCTGGCCTTGGACGTGCCGGCGGGCCCCGACCACGCGCGTGGAGGTGTGCTCGAGCGCGCGCATCACGAACTCGTAGGCCTCGCGCCGGAAGCGGGGATCCCGTTCACAGATCGCGTGAACTTTCTCCCAGAAGTCGAACAGGGGCGGCTCCATAGGCCTCGCATCATAGGGCGCGGGGGCGTTTCCGTCCACCGGCGCGGCGGGATCGCTTGAGGCGCGTATCGTGGCGCAGGTCGGCGCGCCTCCTCAGGTGGTCGAGGTTGTAGTGCAGCCCGCGGCTTTCGGGGCGCCTCCGCCCGCAGGCCACGATCAGCTCGGCGACCTGGGCGAGGTTTCTGACCTCGATCAGGTCCGCGTCGAGCACGTAGCGCTCGTAGTCGGCCTCGAGCTCCTCGCGGATCAGCGCGAGGCGCCGCGCTGCCTTGGCGAGCCGCTCGTCGGTGCGCACGATGCCGACGTAATCCCACATCAGGCGGCGCACCGCGTCCCAGTTGTGGCTGCGGCCGACCGCCTCGCGCGGCTTGCGCGTACCCCGGGCATCCCACGCCGGGAACCGCGGCGCCGGCGCCGCCGCGCCCCGCGCGACGCGCGCGACGCATGCGTCCGCCGCCTGGTGGGCCATGACCACGGCCTCGAGCAGGGAGTTCGAGGCCAGGCGGTTCGCGCCGTGGAGCCCGGTGCACGCGACCTCGCCGACCGCGTACAGGCGGTCGAGCCCGGTGCGCCCGGTCAAGTCCGCGACGATGCCGCCGCACTGGTAATGCGCCGCGGGGACGACCGGCAGCGGCTCGCGCAGCGGGTCGTGCCCGAGCTCGCGCGTGCGTTGGACGATCGTCGGGAAGTGGTGGAGGATCTCGCGCCGGCCGATCGGCGAGAGGTCGAGCAGCACGTGCGAGTCGCCCCGGCGCTTCATCTCCGCGTCGATCGCGCGCGCCACGACGTCGCGCGGCGCGAGCTCCGCGAGCTTGTGGTAGCGCGGCATGAAGCGCGCGCCATCGAGCGTCTTGAGCTGGGCGCCTTCGCCGCGCACGGCCTCGCTGATGAGGAAGGACTTCGCGCGGGGGTGATACAGGCACGTCGGGTGGAATTGGACGAACTCGAGGTTCGCCACCTCCGCGCCCGCGCGCCACGCCATCGCGACGCCGTCGCCGGTCGCGATGTCGGGATTGGTCGTGTAGAGGTAGACCTTGCCGGAGCCGCCGGTGGCCAGCACCGTCGCGCGCGCGCGGAACGTCTTGATCCGCCCGCGCTCGCGATCGAGCACGTAC
>JBKJJJ010000141.1:0-4364 GCA_046598045.1 Candidatus Eiseniibacteriota bacterium | reverse complement strand
CTGCCGGACGTCTACGAGGAGCCGACGCGCTATCTCGACGCCACCACCAGCTTCTCGCCCATGAAAAACGCGCGGATCAAGGTTGCTGCCCGGAACCTGCTGGACCCGAAGCTCCGCCGGCTCCAGGGCGGGAAGGAAGTCTCGAGCTACCGCGTCGGCCGCAGCTTCTCGGTCGCGCTGGCGTACGGAGAGTGAGGGCGCTCCTCGGCATGCTCGTGCTGTCGACGCTGCTCGGGGCCTCGGGGACGCGCGCGGCCGATTCCACGGCGACCCGCGAAGCTCCCAGGCGACCGGTGTCGGTCAAGGATGCTCCCGGCTATTACCCGCCATCCGATCCGGAAGCGAACTCGGAGGTCACCGGGCGACGAGAGAACGCCCCCCTGGTGAGCCTCCGGTTCACGAGCGGGACGCGCACCCTCGAGGAACTCGGCCGCACGGTGTGCCGCTACCTCCACCATTCGCAGACCGACTCGCTCACCGCGCTCTGCGTCACCGAACGGGAGTTCCGGGAGATCCTCTGGCGCGAGTTCCCGCAGAGCCGGCCCGCGGTCGGGTTGACCTGGCTCGACGCGTGGAAGATCCTGTGGGCCCGGTTGCACGCCGGCATTGCCCACGCGGTTCGCGACCAGGGCGGGCACTACTACAAGTTCATGCGCATCGAGTATGCGAAGACCGGTCGCCCGCCGATCATGCGCTATCGCAATTTCCGGATGCACAACGGGCTGATCGTAGTCGTCCAGAATGACGAGGGCCAGGTGGAGCGCTGGACCTGGCTGCGCGCCGCGATCGAGCGCAAGGGCCGGTTCAAGATCTACAGCACCGACGACTGACGCGCAGCGGCAGGCCTCCCTCAGGCCACGAACACGAAGTCGCGCCCTTCGGCCAGGCCCCGGTCCAGCAGCGCGTGGCGCCAGCGATCGCGCGCCGCCTGGGCGCCGAACACGAGCACGATCGGGAGCGTCCATGCCGGCGTGGGCGCCGCCCCGGGCGCAGGCCGCGCGGCGTCGATCCGCTCGGCGCGCACGCCGATCGTCGCCAGCGCGTCCACCCAGCCCGCGGCGCTCGTGCCCACGCCGACCAGCGTGGCGCGATCGCGCCCGCGCAGGGCGCCGCGGGCGAGCGCGTCGAGCTTGAGCGCGCGGAAGCGCTCGGGAGCGTAGCGCGCGTCGGCGCGCGTCGCGCTCGCGCCGTGCTGGCGCCAGGCGTAGAGTTTCTCGCGGCACTTGCCGAGGCGCAGGCCGGCTTCGATCATGCGCAGCCACAGGTCGAGATCCTCCGGCCATCCGCGCTCGTGCCAGCCGCCGACCGACTCGAGCGCCGCGCGCCGAAACAGCGCGCTCCCGTGCGCCAACGGGCTGTCGATCAGGACCTCGTGCGCCATCGCCTCGTGGTCGAGCAGGGCGTCGTGCCAGCGCGCCCAGCGGCGCATGCCCTGGCCGACGTCCGCGGTGGGGAACAGGCGCAGCCGCGAGCCGACGACGGCGACGTCGGGGTTTTGCGCGAGGTGGTCGAGTTGGAGTTCGAGGCGGCGCCGGTGCGAGAGGTCGTCCGCGTCGTGCCGCGCCAGGTACGCGCCCGAGGCGGCGGCGCGGGCGGTCTCGAGCGCGGCGGGCAAGCCGCGCGCCGGCGTGGTCACGATGCGCAGGCGCGGCTCGCGCCGGGCGAGGTCCGCGAGCCGGGCGGAGGTATCGTCGGTCGAGCCGTCATCGACGGCCACGATCTCGAGGTCGCGCTCGGTCTGGCGGACGAGCGATGCGATCGAGACCGTGATCCACGGTCCGGCATTGCGCACGGGGAGAAGGACCGAAACTTTCGGCACGCCGGCGAGTCTAACAGACCGGCGTGCTAAGGTCCGCAGGTCGCAGCTCGTGCACCATCCCCTCGAACGGAGGACTCCATGGCCGAAACCAGGGCCAACGTCGCGCTCGAGACCGTCATCGGCGACGGGCTGCACTTCGTGGTCACGAATGCACACGGTCTCTCGCATGCGCTCGACAGCGGACCCGGCTCCACCGCGCCGAGCCCGATGGACGCGTTGCTCGGCGCGCTCGGCGGCTGCTCGGGGATGGACGTGATCTCCGTCCTGCGCAAGAAGCGCCAGGTCGTGACCGGCTATGCGATCGAATTGATCGGGAAGCGGCACGACGAACATCCGCGCGCGTACACCTCGATCGAGGTCGTGCACAAATTGCGCGGCAAGGAATTGAGCGCGGCTGCGGTCGAGGAGGCGATCCGGCTTTCCGACACGAAGTATTGCTCCGTCCACGCCACGCTGATGCCCGGGGTCGCGATCACGAGCCGGTTCGAGATCCTCGCCGACGACGCCGACGACAGTTGATCGCGCGCCCGAACGGGCGTAGCTTCGCCCCGTCCGGAGGATCCGGACGCGCCTTACCGAACCCCTCGCGGCCCGGTCTCCCCGCAACCGGTCGCTCGGAGGCAACCCATGAGCAGGATGCTCCGTGGTTTCCTGGCAGATGAAGCGGGCCAGGATCTGGTCGAGTACGCACTGCTTTCCGCCCTCCTCGCCGTGGTCTCGATCGCGGCCCTCAAGCTCCTTGGCGGCAAGATCGCGAAGGAATTCGCCCAGATCAACAAGGCGCTCTGAGTCGCAAGCTGCACCGCCGCGCCGTGCAATTGAGCAGGAGCCGCATCCGGCGCTTCGCCCAGACGTCCATGCGGATCAGGCACGCTGCCCGACCGGGAGGCAATCCCCCCGGTCGGGTTTGCGTTTTGCGCCGTCCAGCGCTCGCCCGGGGGCGAGCTTCGTCGCGGCACAGGGATTGCTCTATCCCTCCTCGTCAAGGTTCCGCGCCGCGTATCTGGCGCGGCGGGAACGGTACGCACGGAGGACACCATGAATTCGATCAAGCGCTTTGTCACGGACGAGTCGGGCCAGGACCTGGTCGAATATGCGCTGCTCGCAGCCCTCGTTTCCATCGTCACGGTGGCTTCCCTCAAGTTGCTGGGGACGAAGGTCGCGGCGTTCTACATGTCGGTCAACAACGCGCTCTAGCGTCATCGTCGCACCCGGCTCCCCCTGAGCAACCCTCCCACCCCCCGGTGGGAGGGTTTTTCATTGCCTGCCGGAGTTATTGCGGGCCCGGCGACCGGGACCTAGGATGGCGGGCGAAGCCTCATCGCGCGCCACGCCCCCGGAGGAGTTCATGTCGTCACCCGTCCTGCCCGCCCAGCTCAAGCCCGGAGTCACCCTCGATCAACTGTCCGGCCTCGCCCCGAAGGCGGCCGCCGGCGCGGCGGCGCACCTCGTGCGCGGTCGCGCGCTCATCTTCTGGGACCCGAAGCGCCCCGGGCAGAAACTCGACGCCATCGACACCGACCAGATCACGCCCGCCGCGGACTGCGTGTCCGAGAGCCTCGAGACGCTCGATGAGCGCTGGAAGGCGGGGTCGTTCCGCCACCTGATGCCGAACTTCCGCGAGCGCGTGCATGCGGGCGAGACGTTCGTGATCGCGGGCCAGCGCTTCGCGATCGGCAGCTCGCGCGAGATGTCGCCGGCCGGCCTCAAGGGCGTCGCCGAGGAGGCCGGGCTCGAGATGGTGGTCGTGTGCGGCGAGAACATGGGGGACATCTTCCGCCGCAACGCGCTCAACCTCGGCCTGCACGTCGTGCAGTGCCCCGAGGCGGTCGCCGACGCCCAGGACGGCGACGCGTTCTCGTTCGACACGCGCACGCGCGAACTCGTCAACCAGACGCGCGGCAAGACCTACGCGCCGGTCGCCCTGTCGTCGAAGGAAGACGAATTGCGCCAGGGCGGGGGCATCTTCGCCACGGGGCGTCGCGAGTTCGTCGAGAGCGTCAAGCGCGCGCCCGAGGTCGTCTTCCCGGATGCGGCCACCGCGCGCACGATGACCGCGAGCGAGCAGATCGTGTGGGCGCACCGCGTCGACAAGGACGCCACGCTCGCGCCGGGCTCGACCGTGCGCGTGTACGGGGACCTGTTCCCGGCGTCCGACGGCACGGCGCCGTTCTCGATCCACACGTTCAACCAGATCACGGGCGGCGAGGCGATCTACCCACGGCGCCTCGCGGTGGCGAACGACCACTTCGTGTTCACGGGTGTCGCCGCCGACGACAAGCAGACCTCGATCGGCCGCGCGTTCGCCGCGAAGAACGGCATCGAGTCGCCGTACTACGCGGCGCCGGGCGCGGGGATCTTCCACTTCTACTTTCCGGAGCAGGGGCTGATCGTGCCCAGCGGCTTCTACCCGGGCGCGGACTCGCACTCGCGCGCCTATGGCGCGTACGGCGCGTTCGGCATGGGCGCCGGCTCGACCACGCTGGGCTTCGGGTGGAGCACGGGTTACATCTACTTCACGCTCGCGAAGCAGCGGCGGGTACGC
>JBKJJJ010000139.1:0-10375 GCA_046598045.1 Candidatus Eiseniibacteriota bacterium | reverse complement strand
GAACCCCGGCGGCCTAGCATTCCTCGACAAGAAGAAAGCATCCCTCACCTAAGCCAAGCTGGTCCCGGACCTCGCAAACGACGTGTTCATCATGTTCCCGGCGTACACCACCCCGGTGAAGACGTGGGGCACGTTCGGCGCCTCGATCGTCTACCTGAGCTACGGCACGAGCCAGGCCACCTCCCCGACGGGCGAGGACCTCGGCACGTTCACCTCGTACGAAATCGCGCCGACGCTGTCGTACGGCACGAAGGTCATCAACGGTCTCGGCGTGGGCGCGAGCTTCAAGTACGTGCGCGTCCAGCTCTCGCCCGACCTTCCGGGCCTGCCGGGCGCCGGCAAGGGCTCCACGGTGGCGTTCGACCTCGGCGCGCTCTACAAGGTTCCGGGCGACCTGGTGAACGTCGGCCTCGCAATCCAGAACTTGGGACCGAGCATCTCGTTCATCGCCGACGACCGTAGCGACCCGATCTACCGCAACGCGAAGCTCGGCGTGGCGGTCAATGCCTACAAGAAGAAGGAGTTCACCGCGCTGGTCACCGGCGACGTGAACCAGCTGCTCGTGCGCGGCGAGATCTCGCAGCCCGACGGCAGCACGAAGAAGCGCTACCAGAAGCCGATCTTCAACTTCGGCGGCGAGGTCGCGTACAACGCCGAAGTCGCGCTCGCCCTGCGCGCGGGTTACGTGCACGACGCCGACGGCAGCATCAAGGACCCGACGTACGGGTTCGGCATCGGCTACAAGCTCTTCGACATCGACTTCGCGAGCATCCCGCAGGCGAAGGACCCGGAGAGCGGCACGCGTCTCGCGCGCGTCAGCAAGTTCTCGCTCGCGGCGCACTTCTAGACCCTGCGCCCCGTGACGCGACGCGCCCTGGCTTCCTGGCTTCTTGTCGCGTCGTTGGCGACGACGGTTTCGTTCACGATTCCCCCGGTGGCCGCCCTGGCGGCCCCGGGGGATCTCATTTTGCGCAAGGCGCCCGCGGTCCCCGGCGCCGCCGGCGCGAAGGCGCCGCGCCCGGTGACCGGCTCGTTCGCCGGGGCGGGGGGCGTGGCCGGCGCTGCGGGCTTCGTGCCCGCGCCCCGCGGGATCGCCGAGCTGGCGCGCCGGCGCGCGACCTTCCCGCACGAGATCTTCGGCCAGGGCTTCGACCCCGCGCGCTCGATCGTTTCCCCGGCGCGGCGGGGCCGCGTCGACCTGTTCCAGTCCATGCGCGAGCGGGCCGCGAGGAAGAGCGCATTCGGGGCCGACTCCGCGCCGCTTGCGATCGCGAGCGCACCCGGCGACGACACGATCCGCGTCGCGCTCATCCGCGTGGACTTCCGGAATGACTCGGGCGGCGCCGCGAGCTCGGGGGACGGCAAGTTCGACCTCTCGGCGCGCGACTCGATCAACCGCCCGCTTGATCCCACGCCGCACGACCGCGCGTTCTTCCAGTCGCACGGCGAGGCGCTGAGGCGCTATTACCGCGACCAGATGGGCGGCCGCGTCGTGCTCGTGTTCACGGTCTACCCGAGCCAGCCCGACTCGGCGTTCCACCTCAGCGACATGGCGGACTACGGCCCGTGGAAGTTCTCGACTGAGATCTACACGGCGGCCGTGAAGCTGTTCAAGGATTGCCTGGTCGCGGCCGACACCACCGAGTCGATCCCGTGGGGCACGTTCGATCGCATCGCGATCCTCCACGCGGGATCGGACCTGCAGAGCGACGTCAACGCGGACAGCCCCGAGGATATCCCGACGTTCACGATCGGCGTCGCCGACACCGACGCGGTCGCGCTCGGGCCGAGCAAGGCCGACACCGTGTTCTCCGCGGTGCTCGCGCCGGAGAGCATCCGCCAGGACGGCTACGAGGGCACGATCAACGCGGTCCTCGCACACGAATTCGGCCACCTCGTGTTCGGGTGGCGCGACGTGTACGACGTGCAATCGGGCCTGCCCACGGTCGGGTACTGGAGCCTGATGGACGTCGGCAACCTGGTCGGCAATGCGGTTACGTTCCCGAGCGGGACCGCGGTCTACGCGACCGGTATCCTGCCGCCGGCGGTCGATCCATGGCAGAAGCGCCTGGTCTACGACGACATTCCCACGGCGCCTGAGCCGCCCTACGGCACGGAGGCTTCGCTGGGCGACATCGAGGAGAACTTCACGGTCTTCAAGGTTCCGATCTCGGGCGATGAATACCTGCTGCTCGAAAACCGCCTCGACGACGTGAACGGCAACGGGCAACTGCAGATCACGCGCGATCCGGGGACCGGCGTGATCCTCGGCCCCTCGGGCGCGGACTCGCTCGAGTACGACTTCCTGGTGCCGGGGCCGGGAATGCTGGCGTGGCACGTCGATGAAAGCGTCGCCGACTTCTTCGGGCCGCGCGCCGACCCGGGTTACGGGCTGAACGTCAACCGCGCGCGCTTCGGCCTCCAGATCGAGGAGGCCGACGGGCTCGACGACCTCGGCGACTTCAACTCGCCGTTTGCGCTCGGCGCGACCACGGATCCATGGTCCGACACCAGCGGCGGGCGCTTCAACGACACCACGTTCCCGCGCCTGTTGACGAACTCCGAGACCGACCCGCATCTCGACATCCAGTTCACGAGTCCGCCCGGACCCGTGATGACCGTGCGCGTGACCCGGCAATGGGACCTCGCGGGCTGGCCCGCACACGTCGTCCAACCGCCTGCGGGGATTTCTCCCGTGGTTTCGCCGCTCGGGCCCGGCCTGCAGGTGCGCATCGCGTGGGCGGGCGGCGACTCGGCCGTGCACGTGCGCAATGCCGACGGCTCGCCGATCGTGCCGGGCGCGAGCGACGACGTGGTGCTGCGCGCGACTGCGCCGTTGCGCCAGGTCGCGGTCGTCAACCGCGACCCGATCTACGGGGGACCGTTCCTCGCGGCCGCCGAGGACGCGCCAGGGGCCCTGGCAGGCGGCGAAACCGGCAAGCTGCACCTGGTCCGCTTCACCTCCGACGGGCATGTCGCGTCGATCGAGACCGTGGTCCAGCCCGCGCCGGTGACCGCGGGGCCGGCCACGCAGCGGGCTTCGCCCCTGCTGGGGGTGTCCAACCTGCCGCCCACGATCTTCACGGGGCTCGCGAACGGGGCCGTGGTCGCAAATGCGTTCGCGGGAATCCCGGGAGCAGAATCCGTGACACCGACGGTCGTGCGCACGCTCTCGGGCCGGGTCACCGGGTTGGCAGTCTCGGGCGACAACTACTTCGCCGCGAGCGATCACGGCGAGGTGGCTTTCAACCTCGGCCTCGTCACCGGCGCAGCGCCCGACGGGCATGACCTGCAACCCCTGTACTTCCTGACGGACGTTCCTCCCGGCACGGTGTGCATTCCGGAAGCGTGCTATGTGAACCACGTCGTCGTGGTGGACCGCACGGCCGGATCGGTGTCCCAACTCGAGCCGGTCGGGAGCGGTTACGTGGTAACTCCGCTCTCCCAGAACAAACCCCTCGGCGAGCCCATCAACGCGCCTGCGCTCGACGACATCGACGGCGACGGCCTGCCCGAGATCCTGTTCACGACGCGGAGCGGCAAGGTCGGCTACTGGAATGACAACGGGTCCCTTTCGCCGGGTTGGCCGCCGCAGGCCGAGAAGGAAGGCTTCGTGACCAGGGCCGGGCCGCTGCCGTTGACCCGTTCCGGTGCCTCGAGCCTGATCCTCGCTTCGCTCGGCAATGGCAAGCTCACTGCGCTCGACGCCGACCGCAGAGTCCCGGGCGGGTTCCCGCTCGGGCTCTCCGTGGGCGCGCGCGGGACCGGTGCGATCGACAATGACGCCACCGCGGCCGACGGGCCGGCCGTACTGTTCATCGCCGGCGGGGACAGCCTGCTTTATGGGATCAGCCTCGTGGCCCTCGTCAGCCAGGGCCGGCCCGCATCCTCGGCGTGGAGCCACGAGGGCGGAGCGCCCGGCCGCGGCTACTGGGTGGATCGCGTCTTCGGGTTGGGCGCGGGGGTGACCGCATCGGCGACGCCGATCCTCCAGGGTTCGCTCAAGTGCTACCCGAACCCCGCGCGGCAATCGCCGGTCACGTTCGCGTTTCGCCTGCGCGAGGCGGGGCGGGTGACCATCAGGATCTACGACCCGGCCGCCCACGAGGTCGATGCGATCACCCGCGACGTGGAGGCGAGCGACAACGCGATCACGTGGGACCCGGCGTCCCGGCCCTCGGGACTCTACCTGGCCCGGATCGAGGCCGCCGGGCAGGTGCTGACCCAGCCGTTCGCGGTCATTCGGTAGCCCCGGGGCCGAAGAATTGCTGAACTCCCGGCCCCTGCCGGGTGTAACATTATCTACAAGTTGCACTTGGGCCGCGCCACTCCCCCGGGAGCCGCGCCGCCCGGCCGGATTCCCCCAGGACCGGCGTCCGAGAGCGATGAAACCGGAGGGATTTGAAACGATGGCCCACGCCTGCCGCCGCCCCGTGCTACGCCCTGCCGTTCGCTGGACGGCCGGCATTGCCCTGGGTTGCGCCATGTTTGCCGCGTGCTCCGTCTCCCGGCCCGTTGCCGCCGCCGTCCCGGCCGCCGCCGCACACACCTGGCAGGGCCGCACGCTCGACGTCATGCCGCTGCTCCAGAGCGGCACGGACAGCCCCGAACTGGTCCTCGCCCAGCGCTCGATCACCCGCGACACGGGCAAGCGAACCGATTCCGTCGGCCCCGAGACCGAGTACGCGTACGTCGACGTCCCGGGCTGGAAGGCTCCGGGGAAGGCGTCACTCCTGTCGGCCGCGCTCCCGGGTGCGGGGCAACTCTACGCCGGGTCGAGCCGCGGGTACGTGTTCCTCGGCGTCGAGGCGGTCGCGGTGCTGGCGTTCGTCAAGTACCGCAGCGACAGCCACGGGAAGCGCGACCAGTACTTTGGCTATGTCGGCGACCCGAACGAGGCCGGAAGTCGCTTCTCCTTCGCGCGCCTCGCCGGCTCGGTTCCACCCGAGGAACTCGCCCGGCTCGAGAAGATCTACGAGAACGACCCGCGCGAGTTCTATGACCAGGTCTCGACCAACGACGCCTACGCCGCCGGTTGGACGGATCCCGACCCGTCGGTCGGCGCCGACGGCGCGCGCTCGACCGCCCAGGCCTACATCGACGAGGTGGAGACGCTCGGGCGCAAGTCGCGTGTCGGCCTGTTCGCGGCGATCGCGAACCACCTCGCGAGCACGATCGATGCGCTGCACCTCGCGCGCATGAACAACGTCGCCCTGCGCGACAACCTGAGCCTCAAGATCAAGGTGCGCCCGGGCGCGCACCAGTCCTACGGCCTGACGCTCACCCAGAAATTCTGATGACGCCGCGTTTCGCCGCGCCGCTCCTCCTTGCCGCGCTGTTGCTCCTCGCGCCCCAACGCGCGTTCGCGTCGACCCTCGATCTCCGGCCGTCCCCGATCGGCGCGACCGCGCGGATCGCCGCCATGGCCGCCGAGCCCCAGGCCGCGCCCGGCAGCGGCTTGGCGGCGACCACCCCGGGACCGGTGAGGCGCCACGGGCCCGCGGGCGCCGCGCTGCGCTCGCTGCTGATCCCGGGCTGGGGCCAGCTCTCGAACGGCCACCACACGCAGGCCGCGGTCTTCGGGGCGCTCGAGCTCGGTACCTGGAGCTCGTTCGCCACCTTCCGCCGGCAGGGAGCGCTGCGGCGCGACTCGTACTTCGCGACCGCGCGCCTGTTCGCCGGCATCGATCTCGCGAACAAGCCGACTTCCTACCGCAAGTTGGTCGGGCAGTATCGCTCGAGCGACGTGTTCAACCAGTACGTCGTCCTGCGGGAGGCCGCATTCTTCTATGAGGACCCGACCGAACGGGCCCAGTACATCGCGAGTCGCACCATCTCCGCGGAGAACGCCTGGTCGTGGGGCGATTCGTTCGACGAGTTCCTGCGCTACCGCGCGCAGCGCCGCTCCAGCGAGCAGGCGTTCAAGAACGCCCAGTACGCACTCGGCTTCGCGGCGATCAACCGGGTCGTGTCCGCCGTCGCGGCGGCGCGGGGTGCCGGGGGCCACCGCGCCGAGGGCGCCGCGCTTGCGCCCGACGCTCTGCCCGGACACGCCACCGCGCGCTTGGCGTGGGAGGTCCTGCCCGGTCCCGGCTTGGTTCCGGACGCGCGCGTGGCGTGCATCGTCCGCTTCTGATCCCGACGTCGCGCCGAGGCTTCCCCTCAGGGCGCGCGCAGCTCCTCCTGCCGATCCTGCTGCTCGCGGCCGTGGCCCGCCCGGCCGGGGCGGCGACTCCTGCGCTTCCCGACACCACGACCGCCGCGCTCCCGTTCCGCCTCGCGCTCGAGACCTCGTTCGGGCGGTTCGGTGTCGGCGCGGGAGAATTCTCGGGCCCGACCGGCGTGGCGGTCGATCCGCAGGGCCGGATCCTGGTCGCCGACACCGGCAACCACCGGGTCGAGCGCTTCGACTCGACCGGCGTCTACCTCGACCAGTTCGGCGGCTTCGGCTACGACGACAACCGCTTCGACCGCCCGACCGCGCTCTGGGTCGGCGGCGCGCTCGCGGTGTGGGTGCTCGACCAGGGCAACGCGCGCATCGTGAAGTACGATCTCGCGGGGCGCCTGCTGGGCGTCCTCGCCTCACTGCGCAGCGACGAGACCCGCGCCGCGCTCGACCTCGTCGAGCCGCTCGGGCTCGCGACCGACCGCGGCGGGCAGATCGTCGTGAGCGACGCCGCGGGGGACCGCGTGCTGACGTTCGATCCGCTGGGCTCGATCCTCACCGTGCGCGGCGGCTTCGGCACCCAGCCGGGGCGCTTCGACCGGCCGAGCGGCGTCTCCGTGGACGATCGCGGGCGCATCCTCGTCGGGGACGCCGGCAATCGCCGCGTGCAGCTGCTCGATCCGTTCGGCGAGGCGATCGCGCACTACGCGCTCGATCCGGGCATGACCGGGCGCGACGGCCTCTCGGTCGCGTTCGGCCCCGACAGCACGTGGGCGCTCGCCGACCGCGCGACCGGGCGGCTCTCCGTGCGCGCGCTGGGCGGCTCCACGCTCGCACGCCTCGTCCCGACTAAGAAGTCCGATCCGCGCGTGAGCGAGGTGACGTTCGACGGCGCCGGGCGCCTGCTCGCGACCGACGCGCGCGGGCACCGCGTCGTGCGCTTCCGACTCGAGGCCGCCTCGCCGTGACCCGGGCGCGCGCGCTTCGCCTCGCCCTCGGTCTTGCCGCGTGCGCGGCCCTGCGGGGGCAGGCGTGCCGCGCGGCCGCCTGGGTCCCGCAGGATCCGGGCGCGCGCCTGGCGCAGCTCGTGATCCTCCCGCCCCAGACCGTTTACCCGCTGCCGGACCGCTTCGTCCTCGCCGGCAGCGACAGCGCGCGCGTGCGCGGCCGCCTGCTCGTGCGCGGGCAGGACTACTTCCTCGATGCCGCGCCCGGGACGTTCCGCCTGAACTCCGCGCTCGCGCCCGGCGACACCGTGCGCGTCAGCTATCGCGTGCTGCTCGTGCCGCTCGCGGGCGCCGCGGGCGTCCTCGCGCCGCGCCTGCGCCCCGGCGGCGCCCCGTCCGCGGCCGACACCTCGTTCGCCGCGCGCGACACGACGCGCGCGGGCGCCGGGGGCGCGATCGGCCCGGCGGCCGTGCGCGCGGTCGGCGGGCAGGCGACGGCCGCCGACGAGGGCGCGGCGCTCAACCTGAGCGGCAACAAGACCGTGGCGGTGGACTTCGGCAACACGCGCGACGTCGCGCTCAGGCAATCGCTCGACCTGCACGCGACGGGGCGTGTCGCGCCGGGGGTGGACGTGCTCGCGGTCCTGTCCGATCGCAACACGCCGATCTCGGGCGACGGTTCGACGCGCGAGCTGCGCGAACTCGACAAGCTCCTGCTCGAGGTCAAGGGGCCGGGCGCGGGGGCCACGCTCGGCGACCTGACGGTGGCGCAGGACCGGGGCACGTTCGCCCGCTACGCGCGCGAGCTGTCGGGCGTGTCCACCTACGGCAAGTCGGGCGGCCTCGAAGGCGGCGCGGTGCTCGCCGGCGTTAAGGGCGTGTTCGTGAGCCGGCAATTTCCGGGCACCGAGGGCGTGCAGGGGCCCTACGTGCTGAGCGACGACGACGGGCGCACAGGCATTTCGATCGTCGCGGGCAGCGAGGTCGTCTGGCTCGACGGCGTCAAGCTCGCGCGCGGCGAGAGTGCGGACTACTCGCTCGACTACGACCGCGGCACCCTGACGTTCAGCGCCCGGCGGCTGATCTCCGCCGCCTCGCGGATCGCGATCGATTACCAGGTCGCGCTGTCGTCGTACCGGCGAAACGTCTCGCAGGCGCGCGCGGGCTTCACGCGCGGCGCGGCCCAAGTGTGGGGCCAGGTCTACCGCGAGGCCGACGCGAAGGGCCGCCCGTTGCGCACCGACCTGAGCGACGAGGACCGGCTCGTGCTCGCGCAGGCGGGCAATGATCCGTTGCAGGCGCTGGGCAACGGCGTGAGCAACACGCCGGGCGACTATGCGGCGTTTCAGGACACCGCGGGGGTGACGCGCTTCACCTTCGCCGGCATCGGAATGGGCGCATACAGCGTGCAGTTCGCGGCCGTGGGCGCCGCCCGCGGCGACTATGCGGAGTCCACGCGGGTCGCGGGGCGCGTGATTTATCGCTACGTGGGCACGGGACAGGGCGCGTTCACGCCGGGGCGGCTCCTGCCGCTGCCGAGTGCGCTCGAAGTGGCGAACGCCGGCTTCGCGCTCGTGCCCCGGCCGTGGGCGCGGTTGAGCGGCGAGCTGGCCGGGTCGCGCGCCGATGCGAACACGTTCTCGAGCGTGGGGGACGGGGCGCGCGCGGGGGGCGCCGCGCAACTCGGCCTCGCGCTCGAGGGACCCGTACGCCGCCTCGGCAAGCTCGGCATGACCGGTGAGCTGCGGCGCTTCGACGCGCGCTACCGCTCGCCGGGCCGGCTCGATCCCGCGTACTACTCGGAGGAGTGGGGCGTGAGCGCGAACCGCGCGCTCAAGGCCCAGGACCGCCGCGCGTTCGCGCTGACGTGGAAGCCGGAGGCCGCGCTCGGGCTCAAGGCCGAGTACGCCGAGCTCTCGGCGGACAGCGGTTTCTTCGCGCGGAGGCGGAGCGCGAGCGCCGACTGGACGGGCAAGCTCTTGGGCGGCAGCCGGCTCGAGCGCGTCGACAATCGCCAGCCCGGCAGCGCGTACGCGAACGAGGGCTTCCGCGACAAGTGGATCGCCCGCGCGGCGTGGGCGGGCAATGCGTTCGTGCGCCCCGAGGCGTCGCTCGACTTCGAGGCGCGCGTGCCCCCGGCGACGAGCGACTCGGCCGCGGCGCGTTACCGGCAATGGGACGCCGGCGCGGCATTCCCGCGGCTCGGCCCGGTCGACCTGACGCTCGGGGCGGGGCAGCGCTTCGACGCGGTGCGCGCCGCGGGCGACTGGCTGCCGCGCACGCGCTCGGACCGCGTGCGGGGGGCACTCGCCTGGCATGCGGGCGGGCGGCTCTCGGGCGCGCTCGGGCTCGAACGCCGGTTGCAGCGCCCGGACGGCGCCGGTGCGCCGCCCAGGACCGCGAGCAACGCGGGTTACGCGCGCTTTCGCCAGGCGTTCGGCACCCGCGCCGGGGAACAGGAGCTGGCACTCGAGTGGACGAACGAGGCGCGGGAGATTCGCCAGCGCCAGGTGCGCTTCGTCAGCCCCGGCGGCGGCGCCTACGACTCCCTCGGCAACTTTGTCGGACAGGGCGACTACGATGTGACCCAGGTCGCGACCGGGACGTTCGAACGGCTCGTCAAAACCAGCGGGAGCTACCGCTTCGAGTTCCGGCCGGCGAACGCGCTGCGCGACTCCAGCGCGTGGGGGCGGCGCCTGGCCGAGGCCCGCTCGTCGGTGCTCGTCCAGGCGACACTCGGCCGGCGCGGCACGTTCGGGCTGGCCGATCTCCTGTACACGCCCAGGCGCGCGCTCGGGCGCGGCGACGTCGCGTTCGGCACCTACCTGGTGCGGCCCGAGCTCGAGGTCGGCGCGCGTTCGCGCTGGCTCGCGCTCCTGTTTCGCATCGAGCGCCGGGCTACCGTCGACCGGCAGTACACGGGCCAGGCGACGACGCGCGACGAGTGGCTCGAGGAGGCGCGCTGGCGCACGCGCCCGGGGCCGCGCTTCCTGTCGGAGGTCTCCGGCCGCCTGGGCCAGAGTACGGCGATCCAGAGCTCGGACACGTTCGGCAGCGTCTCCCGCCGCCTGGTGTCGCAGGGCGTCTCGGCCGAAGGCACGTTCCTGCCGACGCCGGCGTGGCGCGTGGGCGCGGTCGCGTCGCTCGACCGTGCCGATCTGGAGGGCGATGCGGCCCTGCCTTCGCGCGTCCTGCGCGTGGGGCCGCACGTGGTGTACACGCAGGGGGGTAAGTTTCGCGGCGAACTCCTGGTGCGGCGCGC
>JBKJJJ010000108.1:0-32648 GCA_046598045.1 Candidatus Eiseniibacteriota bacterium | reverse complement strand
TCCAAGGCCGGGCGCCCCCCACGCTGTAAGTAACGAACCCCTCGATCGTCTCGATCACACCGAGGATTCGGTCCGACCTGTATTGGTCGCGCCGGCGCGTTCATTACTACTTACGTTGGGGAGGAATCATGTTTGCTCGCACGACGCTCGTGTTGTCTGTTGCCGCCGCACTGCTCATCGCCGCGGGTTGCGCCAAGAAGCAGGACACACCCGTCGCCCAGGCTCCGCCCGCCGAACACGCCACCCCCGCTCCCACGCCCGAGGCCGGCGAGGGCGAAGCAATCTCGACCGAGGGCTCGGTGGCGGACCTCTTCGGACGCGTCCACGAGCAGGAGACCCAGCTTCAGCAGATCATTGCCGATGCGAAGCTCGCGGACGTGCACAAGAAGGCCTTCGCGATCCGGGACCTGGTGACGGCCGCGGCTGCAAAGGCGACCGGCCTGTCCGCGGCCCAGAAAACCGCGCTCGACGGCCACGTCGACGAAGTGGGCTCGATGGCGGGTGAGCTCGACGAGGCCGGCGATTCGGGCAACCTGGCAAAGACCAAGACCCTGTTCGCGGGACTCCAGACACACCTGCGCGCCACGGAGGCGGTGCTCGGACTCAACGCCCGCTGATGAACGGCCAACGTTCAATGCTGGTTCGACTGGCTCGTTGCCTTGTGGCTTCGGCTGTCCTGGCCTGCGCGATTGCCGCGACGAGTCACGCCGAAACCCTGACGCGAGCGGAGGCCGTCGATCGCGCGCTCGAGCGTTCGGCGGAACTCAGTGGCATGCGCGCGACCGGGCGGTTGGCCGACCGGCTCAGTGGCATCGCCCCCTATCCGTCCAACCCGGTGGTCACGCTGGAGGTGGAGGGCGCCGGGTCGCCCTTTTCTTCGCGCGACTACACGCGACGACTCTCGATCGAGCAGGAGCTCGACCTCCGCGGCGAAAGGAGCGCACGGCGGCATGTCGGCCGGGCGACCGCGGGGCTCATCGAGCGGGAGGTGACGACCCGGGAACAGGACATCGCGGCAGCGGTCGATGCCGCAGTCGGGCGCTGGCTGGTCGCGCGGCGGCGCCTCGCATTCTTGCAACCCCTCGCGGGGCGCGCGAACACACTCGGGTCCAGCGCCGAGTCGGCTCGCAAGCGCGAGACCGTGACGGCGTTTGCCGCCCGGCTGTTGCGCAACGAGGCGGTGAGTCTCGATGCGGAGGTGATCATGGCGCAGCAGGAGGAGAGGCTTTCCTCCGCGGAGTTGCGCGTCTGGTTGGGGACGAGCGCGAGCGACTCGCTCCAGTTCGTCGACGACCTGGGCGATGCGAGTTGGAGTTGCCCGCCGGATGCGGCGCTCGCGCTGGCTCAGAGGACGCGCGGTGACCTGGCTCGCGCGGCGGCGGCCGAATCGCTCTTCTCCGCGCGCGTGCGCCTCGAGCGCCGACTCGGGGGCGTCAACCCGACGATCGGAATCTCCGCAGCCAGGGAGCGACTCTACTTTGATCCCGTCCCGACCACCGGTGGCGGCACCGCTGGTCCCATCCAGGATCGCAATACCCTGATCGGAATTCACGCGAGCATTCCGCTCCCCCTGACGCAACACAACCAGGGGGCGGTCGCGGAAGCCCAAGTCGACCTCGAGCGCGCCCGGGCCGATCGGACGGGACTCGCCGTGTCCGTGGCGCAGGAGGTGACCGGTGGATGTGCGGCCCTCGAGCGTGCCGAAGTCCGGCGATCGCTGCTGAGCGGAGCCGCCGAGGATTCCGGCAAGGACCTGCGCCTGACCGAGGACGCCTACCGCGGTGGGCGGATCCCGCTCGAGGACTATCTGACCCTCCGCGATCGGCTCGTCCGGGTGCAGCGCGACTACCTGGAAGCCATCGCCGCAGTCGAGGATGCCCGCGCCCGCCTGGTCCGCGCGACCGGCGCGCGCCGCGATCTGCTCACCCGTTTCCTGCGCCCCGAGGGACGATGAACAAGCCGAAGGAACATCCCACCACGGCGCGCCCGGTCTGCTGGCTATGGGTGTTGCCGACCCTGCTTGCAGCTTTCGGACTCGCGCTCTCCGCTGGGCCCGGCCACGCACACGAGGGGCACGATTCGGCGCCGGCCCAGGCGACGGTCACGGACCCGAGTCTCGTGGTCCGATCCGCCGCCGATGACCACTACGAGGTCGTGCTGAAGTATCGCAGCGTCCCGGGCAGCAAGCGGACGCTCCTCCAGGTCTTCGTCAGCGACTTCGCCACCAATGCACCGGTGGAGCATGCCCGCGTCCTGTTGCGGACCACGAGCCCGACGCAGATCTCGGTCGAGGCGACGGCGGACCAGCCCGGCGTCTATGGCGCCGACCTGGTCGGCGCCAAGCCCGGCGACTACACCATGATCCTGAGCATCGAGGGCACCTTCAAGGCCGAGTTCGCCCTCTCCAACCTGCCCGTGGGCAAGGCTCCTGCCCCGGCTACGGGCGGGACTCCCGCCGCCAGCGCACGACGCCCACCCACCTTCATGTTCATCCTCCTGGGCCTGGCCGCCGTGATCGTGATCGGCGCGCTCGTCGCGTGGTCGCGCCGGCGGGCGAACCGACGGGGAGCCCGCATCGTTCAGGCAGCGCTGCTCGTGGCCGCGGGTTTGCTCCTGTGGAGTGAGCAGGGCGCGGCGCATGCGGGGCACGATCAGGCGCCGACCGCCGGCGGCGCGGGGCCCCGGTTCGTGCCCAAGGAGTCGCAGTTTCTCCTCGGCGTGCGCACGGCCCTGGTGCGGCAGGAGCCGCTGCACGAGCAACTGACCGCAATCGGGCACGTGGTGCCCGAGAGCGGCGCGCTCGCGGCGGTTTCCGCCCCGCAGGCCGGGCGACTCGAGCTCGCGGGCCGGGCGCTCGTGATCGGAGATCGCGTCCGCCAGGGACAACTCCTCGGCTACCTCCTCGTGATCGATCGCCTGCCCATCCGGGCGCCGATCTCCGGGCTGATCTCCGAGCAAGACTTCGTCCCCGGTCAGTGGGTGCAAGCGGGCCAGCAGCTCGCGCGTATCCTCGACGAGCGGCGCATGCGCGTCGAGGTTCCGCTCTTCGGCGAGAACCTGTCGAAGGCGCTCCAGGCCCGCGTGGCCACCGTCCACACCAACGCACTCCCGGATCGCCACTTCGCGGCCAAGGTGCGGGGGCTCGCACCGACCGCTTCGACGCCCGAGCAGGGATCGGGCAGTCAGGCGCCCCTCGCCAGCGCCATCCCGCCGATCATCCTCACCGTGGAAAATACCGGCGGTCTCCTGCGGCCGGGCATGTTGGTCGACGTGAGCATCGAGTCGCCGAGGCTCGAGACCGTCCTGAGCGTCCCGGCGAGCGCCATCGTCTACCAGGAATCGGGGCCGGGCGTCTTCATCCACACCGGAGCCGAGCTCTTCGAGTACCGGGCGGTCGGAGTCGCCGGACGATATGGCGAACGAGTCGGCATCGCCGGGTCGGTCAAACCGGGCGAACGGGTCGTGACCGAGGGGGCGTACACGCTGGTCTCCGCCGCCCCCGTGAGCGCCCCGGCGCCGGTCGCGGCCGCAGGCGGCAAGAAATGATCAATCGCATCCTGCGCTTCGCACTCGAGAACCGTCTGTTCGTCGTGGTCAGCGCCGCCCTCCTCCTCGTGTACGGAGTGTGGACGGTCATCCACCTGCCCGTGGACGTTTTCCCCGATCTCAATCGCCCGTCCGTCACCGTCATGACCGAGGCGCCCGGTCTCGCGCCGGAGGAGGTCGAGGCGCTCGTCACACGCCCGATCGAGACCGCCATGAACGGCGCCCCCGGCGTCGAGCGCGTGCGCTCGGTCTCGGCGGTCGGACTCTCGATCACGTTCGTCGAATTCGCCTGGGGAACGGATACCTACCGCGATCGGCAGCTCGTGAGCGAGCGCATCCAGCTCGTGCGCGACCAGATCCCGCCCTCGGCGGAACCCAGCATGGGCCCGGTGTCCTCGATCATGGGCGAGATCGCGCTCATCGGCGTCGAGAGCCCAAAGGGGACGGTCGCGCCCTTCGACCTCCGTACGACCGCGGAGCAGGTGGTGGGTCGGCGCCTCCTCACCATTGCGGGCGTCTCGCAGGTGATCGCGATCGGCGGTGGGCTCAAGCAGTACGTCGTCCAGCCCGATCCGCAGAGACTGGCCGCGGTCGGGCTCACGCTCGACGACGTGGTGCGCGCCGTCCAGAACTCGAACGCCAACACCACCGGCGGCTTCGTGAGCCAGGCCGGGCGCGAACTCGTGGTGCGCAACGTCGGGCGAACGACCGATCCCGCCGAACTGGCGGCCACGCCCGTCGGCGCCTTCCCGGGAGGAGTCTCGATCCCGCTCTCCGCGGTCGCGGACGTGGCGGTGGGGATCGCTCCCAAGCGCGGTGACGCGAGCGTCAACGGCAAGCCGGCGGTCATCCTCATGGTGCAGAAGCAGCCCGGGAAGGACACCGTCAAGCTGACGGAGCAGATCGAGGCCGCGCTCGTGCAACTGGCCCCCACGCTGCCGGCCGATACGAAGACGCATGTGCTCTTCCGGCAGGCCAGTTTCATCGAGGCGGCGGTCCGCAATGTCGAAGAGGCGTTGCGTGATGGCGCGATCCTGGTGACGATCATTCTCTTCCTGTTCCTGCTCAACTTCCGAACCACCGCCATCACCCTGACGGCGATCCCGCTGTCGCTGGTGGTCACCGCGGTCGTGATGAAGATGATGGGTCAGACCATCAACACCATGACGCTCGGCGGCCTGGCGATCGCCATGGGCGAGCTGGTCGATGATGCCGTCGTCGACGTGGAAAACGTCCTGCGACGATTGCGCGAGAACCATGCCAGTCCCCAGCCCAGGCCCGCGCTCGAGGTGGTCTTTGCAGCCTCCTCCGAGGTTCGAAACTCGATCGTGTTCGCCACCATCCTGGTCATCCTGGTCTTCCTGCCGATGTTCGCGCTCGGCGGCATCGAGGGGCGCCTGTTCTCGCCACTGGGCCAGGCGTACGTGATCGCCATCCTGGCCTCGTTCGTCGTGTCGATGACGGTCACGCCGGCGCTCTGCCTCTATCTCCTTCCCCGCGCCAAGGCGGCGACGCACGGCGACAGCGCATTCGTCCGCTGGCTCAAGCGCATCGAGACCGGGCTGCTCAAGCGCGTACTCGATCATCCCAAGCCGATCGTCTTCCTGACGGGGGCCGCCGTCCTCCTCGCCGGCCTGACCGTGCCCTTCCTCGGCAAGGAATTCCTGCCGCCGTTCAACGAGGGGACGGCCACGATCAACGTGCTCGCCCAACCCGGCACCTCGCTCGCGGAATCGAATCGCCTGGGTACGCTGGCGGAGAACCTCATTCACCAGGTCCCCGAGGTGATCTCGACCGGCCGGCGGACCGGCCGCGCCGAGCGCGACGAGCATGCCGAGGGCGTGCACTACAGCGAGATCGACGTCGACTTCCGCCCATCGAAGCGCGCCCGGGACCGGGTGATGGCGGACATCCGGCAGAAGTTGGCCCAGCTCCCCGGAGTCGGGGTGAGCGTCGGCCAGCCGATCTCCCACCGGCTCGATCACCTGCTCTCCGGCGTCCAGGCGCAGCTCGCGATCAAGATCTTCGGGCCCGACCTGAGCGTCTTGAGGCAGAAGGCAGCCGAGGTCCACGCGGCGATCGCCGACATTCCGGGGCTGGTCGACCTGCAGACCGAACGCCAGGTGCTCGTCCCGCAGCTCCAGGTGCGGGTCGACCGGCAGAAGGCGGCGCTCTACGGCATCCAGCCCGGGCAACTGAACGAATGGCTCGAGACCGCGCTCGCCGGGCGGGTCGTCGGCCAGATCCTCCAGGGGCAGTTCGGCTACGACCTCGTGGTGCGACTGCCCGAGAGTCTTCGCGGCCAGCCCGAGACCATTCGAACGCTGCTGGTCGACACCCCCTCGGGCATGAAGGTTCCCCTCGAGGCGCTCGCCGACGTGCAGGAGACGTGGGGACCGAACCAGGTCCTGCACGAGGATGGCCAGCGCCGCATCGTGGTCTCCGCCAATGTCGCGGGGCGCGACCTGGCGCGCGTGGTCAAGGACGTCGAGGAGCGTGTCCATAGCTCGGTCACGTTTCCGCAGGGATACTTCGTCACCTTTGGCGGCCAGTTCCAGAGTCAGCAGTCCGCGAGCCGCACGCTCGGCCTGCTCTCCCTCCTGTCACTGGCCGCCATGTTCACGGTCCTGTTCGCGCATTTCCGCTCGACCCGGATCGTGCTCCAGATCCTCCTCAACATTCCGATCGCCCTGATCGGAGCCGTCCTGGCGGTGGTTCTCACCGGCGGGGTGTTCTCCATCGCCTCGATGGTCGGGTTCATCACCCTGACCGGCATCGCCAGTCGCAACACGATCATGATGATCTCGCACTATCTTCACCTGATTCGCGAGGAGGGCGAATCGTTCACGCACGAGATGATCATCCGCGGCACTCTCGAGCGGCTGGTGCCGGTCCTGATGACCGCGTTGACCGCCGGGCTGGCGCTCATTCCGCTGGCGCTCGCCAAGGGGCAGTCGGGAAAGGAAATCCTCTATCCCGTCGCCACGGTCATCCTTGGCGGGCTCCTGACCTCGACCGCGCTCAACATGCTCGTCACCCCGGCCGTGTTCTGGCTGGTCGGTCGACCCGATGCAGAGCGGGCCTTGCAGGCGCGACTCCGCAATGAAAGTCCCGGTGTCGATGTCGATGCACGCTCCGGCGACCACGCCACGATTTCGCACGGTGTCGCAGCGCTCGGTCATGCCGGAGGCAGTTCCACCTGAACAGGAAGGTCCACACCATGAAAACGTACAGGCAAAGCGAACCGTGGAAGTTTCTTCCCTCGATCGTGGTCCTGAGTCTCGTCGTGCTGGCGCCGCCGCAGGTGGGCGCCCACGGGAGCACACATCATTCCGAGAAGACCGGCAACAAGCCGTATGAGGTGCGCTTTCTCGAGCAGATGATCGACCATCACATGATGGCGGTCGAGATGGGCAAGGAGTGTGGCACGAGCGCAACCCACCAGGAACTGAAGGACCTCTGCCAGGGGATCGCCAGCGGCCAGACCGCAGAGATCACCACGATGAAGGGCTGGCTGCAGAGTTGGTACAAGATCGACTACATCGGCAAACCCATGGCCATGAAAGGCATGGGCTCCTCGATGTCGAGCATGAAGGGCATGGGTGCTTCGATGTCGGGCATGAAGGGCCGCGAGTACGAGATCGCCTTCCTGCAGGGCATGAAGCAGCACCATCGGATGGCAGTGCGGATGGCCAGGGAATGCCAGTCCCGGGCCAAGCATCCGGAGCTCAAGGCGATGTGCCTCGCCATCGTGTCCACCCAGACCAAGGAGGTCGAGCAAATGCAGACGTGGCTTTGCGAGTGGTATCAGAAGTGTCCACCCGGCCGTAAGTAATCGTCGAACGGAAATGGAGATCACGCCATGACTCAGATCAGCGGGCACAAGATGAGTGACGCGATGCAGAAGTGCATCGATGCCTGTACCGAATGCGAGCAGATCTGCCTGGCAGCGGTGGCACACTGCCTCGAACTGGGCGGCAAGCATGCCGAGAACAGCCACATTCAGCTGCTCCTCGACTGCGCGGAAATGTGTCGCACGAGCATCAGTTCCATGCTGCGGGGATCCAGCCACCAGCCCCACGTCTGCGGCCTGTGCGCCACGATCTGCACTTCCTGTGCCGTCGATTGTGAGCGCTTCGCGGACGACGAAATGATGCGTCAGTGCGCGGAGATCTGTCGGCGCTGCGCCGAGAGCTGCCAGCGCATGTCTCAGATGACTGCCTGAAGGCATCGCGGGGCGGCGACGGTATCATGACAAGTCGTCGCCCTGCCCTGTCGCGCACGGATACGCCAGGAACCCATACGGGGACACGCCCGCAATCAAGAGCACGACTGCCAGCAGGCAGAGAGGAGATCCCGAATGTTGCACGGACTTGCGATCACGCACCGCTGCCGGCCCTCAAGACTGGTCATGGTGGCTCTTGCCGTCGTTGCGATTCTCGCCTCGGCCCCCCACGCGTTCGCCAAGGACTCGCACGCCAGGCCGAAGGAGATCGCGATCCAGATCACCGAAACAGGATTCGTTCCAGCCTCCATCCGGATCCGGCCCGGCCGGCCGGTGGTTCTCGTGATGACCCGCATCACCGATCAGACGTGCGCGACCGAGGCGGTCTTTCCCAAACTCGGAAAGCGGGTCGAGCTTCCGCTGAACGAACCCGTCCGCGTGGAACTCCCTGCCCGGAAGCGGGGCCGGATCGAGTTCGCCTGCGGGATGGGCATGTATCGCGGCGTGGTGGTCGTCCGATGAGCCTCATGCACCGGCTCGGGGGGAACTTCGGGTGGCGCTTCGGCCCCGTGGTCGGAACTTGCGGCCTGCTGGCGGTTCTTGGTCTCGTCGCTCCCGCCCCATCCGCCACGGCGAAAGGCGCGCGGGGACCTCGCATCGAGCGCATGGCCTCGCCCGCAGACACCGGCGCCGTTGGGCCACGCCTGGCCCACGGTCCGGGAGGCCGCCCGCTGTTGAGCTGGATCGAGGCGCGCCCGCAGGGCGGCCATCGCTTGCGCTTCGCCGCGCTCGAGGGTCGCCATTGGACGACTCCCCGCACCATCGCCGAGGGGGATTCGTTCTTCGTCAACTGGGCGGATTACCCGGGGGTGATCGCGCTCGCCACCGGCGAACTGGCGGCGTTCTGGATGTGGCGGACGGGCGCGGATACATACGCCTACGAGGTTCGGGTGAGCTTCTCGCGCGATGGCGGCTTGCACTGGTCGCCCCCGACGACTCCGCACCGGGATGCGACACAGACCGAGCATGGTTTCGTTTCGCTCCTTCCCGAAGGAGCAGCCGCACGCGCCGTCTGGTTGGACGGGCGCAAGATGGCCGGCAAGGAGGAAGGCAGCCCCGGCGCGGAGATGACCCTGCGCACGGCCCTCATCGATCCCTCCGGAACGCTTTCGGACGAGCGGGAACTCGATGATCGCACGTGCGACTGCTGCGCGACCGCGGCAACCCGAACGCGCGGTGGAACCGTGATCGCCTACCGGGATCGCGCCGCGAACGAGCTGCGCGACATCGCACTGGTGCGGCAGGTTGGTGCGGCCTGGACCGAACCAAGCGTGCCCCACAGCGATGGCTGGATCATCCCGGGCTGCCCGGTCAACGGCCCGTCGCTCGACGCCGACGGGGATCGACTCGCACTTGCCTGGTATACGGCCGCGCACGAGTCGGCCTCCGTCTTTGTCGCGCTCTCCCCCGATGGAGGAAAGAGCTTTGGCACTCCCGCGCACATCGACCAGGGCCAGCCGCTGGGACGAGTGGATGTCGCCCTGCTTCCAGACGGCGGCGCCCTCGTGAGCTGGCTCGAGGCCGGAGAGAAGACGGCGCGCATCCAGCATCGCACCATCTCGACGGCAGGTGTCGCGGGGCCGATCTGGACGATCGCGACCACGTCTTCCCGCAGAGCCAGCGGCTTCCCTCGACTACTGCGTATCGGTTCGACGATCCTGGCCGCCTGGACCGAAGCCGGATCCCCATCCCGCATCAAGCTCGCGAGGTACCAGCTATGAAGATGCCCTTCGTTTCCGCGCTCGCCGTGGTCTCCGCGCTTTCGCTCGGCGCGTGTGCGCAGAAGGCCGCACCCCCGGACACCCACCCGGCCGCCACGCCCGACGCTGCGCCCGTCGCGGCCGCGAGTCCGATGGTGGGCCGAATGGAAGTGGCGACCAGCCCGGGCATCGTCCCCGTGGGCAAACCGGTGCGACTGACCTTGCGCCTGCTGGATCCGGCGAGCGGCGCGCCGCTGACTGCACTCACGGTGGAGCATGAGAAAACCGTCCACCTCTATGTCATCTCGGCGGATCTCTCCTGGTTCAATCATCTCCACCCGACGGGGGAGCCCGAGAGCCTGTCGGTGACGACGGTCCTCCCGAACCCGGGCGCGTACTACGTTTACGCCGACTACGTTCCGCAGGGCGGCACGCGCACGGTCGCGCGAGCGAACCTCGTCACGGGGGGCGACGGTCCGGTGGCGACCAGCATTCTCCCCGTGATCGATGCGGCCGACGCGCAGGGCTGGATCGTGCACCAGGTGCAGGCCGCGCCCGAGGGCCGGCCGGATGCGGCGCGTGGCCCGAAGTATGCGGTCGCCCTGATGCCGATGCCCGGCAAGCTCAAGGCGGGCGCGGAGGCGATGCTCCACTTCGAGGTGCGCGATGCCGCCGGCCGGCCCGTGCCCGACCTCCAGCCCTACCTGGGAGCGATGGGCCACGCGGTCATCCTCTCGACCGACGCGCAAGAACTGCTCCACGTGCATCCAATGGAGATGGGTGCCGGGAAACCGGGCCAGGTCGCCTTCCACGTCACCTTTCCCGCCCCGGGGCCTTACAAGGTCTGGGCGCAATTCCAGCGTGGCGGCCTGATCATGACCGCGCCCTTCGTCGTGAGTGTGGAATAGCACCCGGGATTCGTCGGTTCATCCACCCCATCTCCAGGAGCAAGTTCATGCGTTTCCTTCGTTCGATCGGCTTGATTGCCGCCCTCGCGCTCGTCACCAGCGCCAGTATTGCGTGGACCCACGGTTCGTCCACGGCGCCGTCCGTCAAGGGCCCGACCGTGGTCTCCCCTCCCCCGGTCAAGGCGATCATGCTCGGCGAGATCATCGATCCCCAGTGCTACTTCTCCCACGCGAGCCGCGGCCCCGAGCACGCTGCCTGTGCGCTCATGTGCGCGAAGGGTGGCCAGACGCTCGCGTTTCTCGAGGAGAAGTCCGGGCGCGTCTATTCCCTGATCGCACTCGGCCACGGCAAGAATCCGAATCAGCCCGTGCTGGGCGTCATCGGAAAGCGAGTCTCCGTCAAAGGCACGGTCTACGGCATGGGTAAGGACGTCGTGCTCGCCATCGAGAGCGCGGCGCTCGCAAAGTAGCCGTCGGCGGTAGCCTGGGCGGCGGACCACGCAAACGGGAGGGGCTTCATGAGGACGATCCAGCTGACGGCGGCACCCGAGGCACCCTCGGCCGAGCCCGGATTCAAGGACCCGGTGTGCGGCATGACGGTCGTGCCCTCGCGCGCCGCCGGCTCGTGGGAGTACCAGGGCACGACGTACTATTTTTGCGCCAAGAGCTGCCTCGCGAAGTTCCAGGCCGACCCCGAGGGCTTCCTCGCGAAGCAAGCGGCGAAGGCGAGCGCTCCCCCGCTGCCTTCGGCGCACGCGCACGGAGTCGAGCACACCTGCCCGATGGATCCCGAGGTTCTCAAGCTGGGACCCGGCGCGTGCCCCAAGTGCGGCATGGCGCTCGAGCCCGTCGCGGTCGCCGCGCCCTTGCGCAAGACCGAGTGGACCTGCCCGATGCACCCCCAGATCGTGCGCGACGCGCCGGGCTCGTGCCCCATCTGCGGCATGGCGCTCGAGCCGCGCACGGTCACGCTCGCGGATCCGGAGAACCCGGAGCTGGTCGACATGACGCGGCGCTTCCAGGTGTCGACCGCGCTCACCGCCCTGCTGCTGCTGGCGACCGTCGGCGCGATGGTGCCCGCGCTCCAGATGCACCGCTGGATCCCGATGACCGCGATGGGCTGGATCGAGCTCGCGCTGGCGCTGCCGGTCGTGCTGTGGGGCGGGTGGCCGTTCTTCGTGCGCGGCTGGGACTCGATCCGCCACAAGAGCCCGAACATGTTCACGCTGATCGCGCTCGGCGTCGGCGTCGCGACTGCTTACAGCCTCGTCGCCGTTTTCGCGCCCGGCATTTTCCCCGCGTCGTTCCGCGAGGCCTCGGGGCGCGTCAGCACGTACTTCGAGTCGGCCGCGGTGATCGTCACGCTCGTGCTGCTCGGGCAGGTCCTCGAGCTGCGCGCACGCAGCCGCACCGGCGCCGCGATCAAGGCGCTGCTCGGCCTCGCGCCGACCACGGCACGCCGCATCGGCGCAGACGGGGCCGAGATCGACGTGCCCCTCGAGCAGGTGCAGGTCGGCGATCGGCTGCGCGTGCGCCCCGGCGAGAAGGTTCCGGTCGACGGCGTCGTGCTCGAGGGCAGGAGCGCGGTCGACGAGGCGCTCGTCACCGGCGAGCCGATCCCCGCCGAGAAGGAGCCGGGCAGCAAGCTCGTGGGCGCGACCGTCAACGGCACCGGGTCGCTCATCATGCAGGCCGAGAAGGTCGGCGCCGATACGCTGCTCGCGCGCATCGTCCAGATGGTCGCCTCCGCGCAGCGCAGCCGCGCGCCGATCCAGCGCCTGGTCGACCGCGTGGCCGGATACTTCGTGCCGGCAGTCGTTCTGATCGCGGTGATCACCTTCGTAGCGTGGGCCCTGGTCGGTCCCGAGCCGCGCATGGCGTACGCGATCATCAACGCGGTGTCGGTGCTGATCATCGCGTGCCCGTGCGCGCTCGGGTTGGCGACGCCGATGTCGGTCATGGTCGGCGTGGGCCGGGGCGCGACCATGGGCGTGCTGTTCAAGAACGCCGAGGCGCTCGAGACGCTGCGCTCGGTCGATACTCTGGTGATCGACAAGACCGGCACACTGACCGAGGGCAAGCCGAAGCTCGTGCGCGTCGTCGCCGCGCCCGGATGGACCGAGGCCGACGCCCTTCGCCTCGCGGCGAGCCTCGAGAAGGGCAGCGAGCACCCGCTCGCCGCCGCGATCGTCGCGGGCGCGGCGGAACGCAAGCTTGCACCGTCCGCCGCGACCGACTTCGCGTCGGTCACCGGCAAGGGCGTGCGCGGCACGGTCGAAGGCCGCGCGGTCGCGCTCGGCAACGCGGCGCTGCTCCTGGACCTCGGCGTGGACCCGGGCGCGCTCGCGCAGCAGGCCGAGGCGCTGCGCGCGGAGGGCCAGACCGCGATGTTCGTGGTGGTCGATCGCGCCGTGGTCGCGCTGCTCGGCGTGGCCGACCCGATCAAGACCACCACGCCCGAGGCGATCCGGCAGTTGCACGCCGAGGGCCTGCGCCTGGTCATGATCACGGGCGATAGCCGGACCACCGCCGAGGCGGTCGCGCGCACGCTCGGCATCGACGAGGTCCATGCCGGCGTGTTGCCCGGCGAGAAGGTCGACGCGGTCAAGAAGCTGCAATCCGAGGGCCGCATCGTCGCGATGGCGGGCGACGGCATCAACGATGCACCGGCGTTGGCGCAGGCGCAAGTCGGCATCGCGATGGGCACCGGCACCGACGTCGCGATGGAGAGCGCGGGCGTGACGCTCGTCCAGGGCGACCTGCGGGGCATCGTGCGCGCGCGGCAGCTCAGCCGGGCAACGATGAGCAACATCAAGCAGAATCTGTTCTTCGCGTTCGTCTATAACACGGTCGGCGTGCCGATCGCGGCCGGCGTGCTCTACCCGGTCGTCCACCTGCTCCTGAGCCCGATGATCGCCGCGGCGGCGATGAGCTTCAGCTCGGTCTCGGTGATCGGCAACGCGTTGCGGCTGCGCCGGCAGCGGCTCGGATGAGCGCGCCGACCGCCGATGCGGCCCGGGCCCACGGCATCGGGCGCAGCCAATTGGAGGTCGTTGCCGCTGCGCTCGCCTTCGCCGCCAGCGTGCCTGCCGCAAAGCTCCTGCTGTCGGACATCGCGCCCCTCGCGCTCTCGGGGACCCTCTACTTGTCGGCGGGAGTCCTGTGCACCCTGCTGTACCGGTACTCTAGGACGCGGGCCAGCTCCGCGACGCCCTCCCTGCAGCGCGCCGAGCGGTTCTGGCTCGGCGGCGCGGTCCTGGGTGGCGGAGTGCTCGCCCCGCTCTGCCTCTTCCTCGGGCTCCGGCTGGTCAGCGGGCATGTCGCGGGGCTCCTGCTCAACTTCGAGGCGGTCTGGACGATTGGACTCGGCGTTCTTCTCTCCGGCGAGGTCCTCGGTCGGCGGGGCTGGATCGGAGCCGGCGCCATCCTCGCCGGAGCCGCTACACTGGCGATCCCCGCCGGCGTCGTCGAGGCGGAGCCGACGCGCTGGTCCGGTGTCGCCCTCGTCATCCTGGCGTGCGCCCTCTGGGGCGTCGACAACAACCTCACCCAGCGTGTGAGCCTCCACGACGCCCGTCTCATTGTCGGGATCAAGGGCCTGGTCGGGGGTTCGGTCAGCCTGGCGATCGCCGCGATTGCCGGACAGCTCGGGGGCTGGACGGCCGGGCTGGTCGTCGCCGCGGTCGCGATCGGCGGAGTTTCGTTCGGACTTTCCATCGTGCTCTTCGTCCGAGGACTTCGGCGACTCGGTGTCGTGCAGACCGGCACGCTGTTTGCCCTGGCGCCGGGCTTCGCTGCGCTCTTGTCATGGACCATCCTGCGCGAGCCGCTCCAGCCATGGGGCGTATTCGCCCTGGTCACGATGACCGCCGGGGCGCTGTTCCTCGCCGGGGACCATCACGGGCATGAGCACATGCACGAAAGAGTCGAGCACGACCACCCGCATGAGCATGACGCGCATCACGAACACGGGCATTCGCCGGGTGATCTCGTCACTGTGCCGCATGCACACAGGCACTGGCACCCGGCGCTCGTCCACGGCCACCCCCACAGCCACGACACTCACCACCGGCATCGGCACGGAGAACCCGGCCCCGCTCGGCGGTAGAACTAGGCCAGGTGGCGTCAAACTTCAATCGCAGCAGCTCTCTCCGCGCCATGCCGCACGTCCCTCGCGTGCCAGCAGAACCGACATCCCGAGCGCCGCGACAGGGTCGGCCCACCACCAACCCAGCATCGCATTGAGACCGATGCCGCAGAGCCCGATGATCGAGAGCCACCAACAGGCCGTCGTCTGAAACGAGTCCGCCTCCATCGCCCGGCTTCCCAGTGCTCTCGCCACCCTTCGCTTCGCCCTTGCCAGCCACATCATGACCACGATCGAAACCAGCAGCAGGACGATTCCGATCAGGCTGGGCCGGGGGCGGACCCCATGCAGGAGTGTGAGCACCGCCACGATGACAACATAGCCCGCGAGCGCAAGGAGGGATGCCCCTACGAGTCGGTGGGCGCGCCGATCGAGCCGCTCGACGGCGCTCCGGTCGACCGCGTGCCGTTCCGCGCCAAGCCGCCAGACGATCACCAGCGCCGACGCGGACTCCACGAAGCTGTCGATTCCGAATCCGAGGAGCGCAATGCTGCCCGTAGCCGCGGCGGCGCCGATCGCGATGGCGCCCTCTGCGAGGTTCCAGCCGATCGTGGCGTACTCGAGGCGCAGGGCGCGCCGGACGAGTTGATTGCGGGCAACCGTGTCGGGCTCGCTCACCGGTGACTGACGGCGGTCAGGGATGGCTTTCCTCGCAAGCTTCGGTCTCCAGTTGCACGGTCACGTGGCCGATGCCGAACTCGGATGTGACGAGCCGCTCGATCGCCACGCGCACACTCTCGTGATCGGCGCCCTCCTTGAGCGATGCGTGGACGCTCATGGCATGCATGTTCGAGGTGAGGCTCCAGACATGGAGGTCGTGCGCTTCCGCAACGCCGGGGACGCCCAGCACCGACTCTCGCAACGCATCGAGGCTGATGCTCGACGGGGTTCCCTCGAGCAGGACGCCCACCGCCTCCTTCAGCAGTCCCCATGTCCGGGGCAGGATGAAGAGCCCGATGGCCACCGAGATGAGGGGATCCGCGTAGTACCAGTGCGTGAAATGGATGATGGTCGCGGCGATGATCACGCCGATCGAGCCCAGCATGTCCGAGAGCACCTCGAGATACGCCGCCCGGACGTTCAAGCTGCTGCCGGCGCTTCCGTGCAGCGCCCGCGCGCTCACGACATTGATGAGAAGTCCGACCCCCGCAATGAGCAGGACGGGAATGCCGTTGATCGCGGGTGGATCCCGAAATCGCTGGTAGGCCTCGAACAGGATGTAGAAGGAAATTCCGACGAGCAGCACGGCGTTGGCGAGCGCGGCGAGGACCTCGACCCGATAGTAGCCGTAGGTCCGTTCCGGAGTCGCCGGCTGCTCCGCGAAGCGGGTCGCGATGAGGGCCATCGCGAGGCCGGCGACGTCGGTCAGCATGTGTCCCGCGTCCGCGAGCAGCGCAAGACTGTGCGTGGCCAGCCCGCCGATCACCTCTACGAGCATGAAGGCACCTGTCAGGCCGAGCACGACGGTCAGCTGGCGCTTGCGGCCTTCACGTGGCGAATGTGCGTGACCCTGCCCCATGGTCTCCCTGATGTGGATCGTTTCGTGCGTTCGACAGCCTTGACCACTCGGTTGATTAGAGCACAGCTTCCCCGGACTCACCGGTGCGAACACTGATCGCGCGCTCGACCTGGGTGACGTACACCTTACCGTCACCCCGGCGACCGGTCTGCGCCCCGCGAAGGATTGCACCGAGAAGCGCGTCCACCTCCTCATCCCGGCACAACAACTCGAGTTTCACCTTCGGTGTGAAATCGACCGCGTAGTCCTCCGCGTGGTGAGGATAACTCTCATCCTTCTCGCGACCGAAGCCCTTCACGTCGAGGACCGTGAGCCCGTGCACGTGAACGTCGTGCAACTCCCGAACCACGCGTGCGAGCATGAACGGCTGGATGTAAGCCTCGATGCGCCGCATGAGACCTCCTAGAACTCCACGTCCCGCCGCTCGAACCAGCGGTACAGGATCGGGAGCAGGAAAAGGGTGAGCAAGGTCGACGTCACCAGCCCGCCGATGACGACCACCGCGAGCGGGCGCTGGATCTCCGATCCCGGTCCGGTCGCGATCAAGAGCGGGATGAGGCCGAAGCTCGCGATCGTTGCGGTCATGAGCACGGGGCGAAGGCGCAGCGTTCCGCCCCGGAGCAATGCATCCTCGAGGGTCGCCCCTTCCCGCCTCAACTGGTTGAAGTACGACACCATGACGATCCCGTTGAGGACCGCCACTCCGAAGAGCGCGATGAAGCCAACGGACGCGGCCACGCTCAGGTTCTGCCCGGAGAGGTAGAGTCCGAAGACTCCACCGATCAGGGCGAACGGGACATTCAGCACGATGAGGAGGGCGTTGCGCAGGGATCCGAAGCTCATGAACAGGAGGAAGAAGATGAGCAGCAAGACGACGGGCACGACGATCGAGAGCTTCGCCATGGCCCGTTGCTGGTTCTCGAACTGTCCGCCCCACGTGACGAAGTAGCCGGTGGGCAGGTTCACCTCGCGGGCGACGGCCCGCTGGGCCTCGGCGACGAAAGATCCCATGTCCCGGCCGACGACGTTGCACTCGACGACGATACGCCGCTGGCCATTCTCTCGACTCACTTGCGCCGGCCCCTCGACGACCTGGATCGTCGCCAGCTGCCCCAGTGGAATTCGGCTCCCGTCGCCCGAAGGAATCAGCAGGTTCGCCAGGCGCGCGGGATCAGACCGGATCGACTCGGGGAAGCGCACCACGACCCCAAACAGCCGCTGCCCCTCGCGCATCTGCGTCGCCTCCCTCCCGCCGATGGCGGTTTCGATGACGTCCTGCACGTTGGCGACGTTGATTCCGTAGCGAGCGATGCGCTCCCGATCGATATGCACCTCGAGGTAGGCCGTTCCCGCCGTGCGTTCGAGGTTGACGTCGGCGGCGCCACGAGTGCGGGCGACGATCCGTCGAATCGCCTCGCCCTTCTCCCCAAGGAGTTTCAGGTCCTCCCCGAAGAGCTTGACCGCGATCTGGGCCTTCACTCCGGACACGAGCTCGTCGACCCGCAGCTGAATGGGCTGGGAGAAGCTGAACGTCATGCCCGGGACTGCCTCCAGGCGTTGGCGGATCCTCTCGACCAGCTCTTCGGGCGTCCGGGCGGTCTTCCACTCCTTGCGCGGGCGCAGGTTCGCAATCACGTCGCTGACCTCGAGACCCATCGGGTCCGAGGCGATGTCCGCCCGGCCGGTCTTCGACACGACGGTCTCGATCTCCGGAAACGATTTCAGCACACGCTCCACCTGCAACTGCATGGCCCGCGAGGTCTGGAGCGAAATGCTCGGAAGGCGGAAGCTCTGCATGCCGATCGCGCCCTCGTCGAGGGACGGCAGGAACTCGCGACCGAGCCTCGTGAACAGCACACCACTGAGAAGCATCCCGCCAACGGCCACGCCGAGCGGAATCTGCCAATGCGCGAGGCACCAGCGTAGCCCACGAGCGTAGCCGGTCTTGGCACGCGCCACGATCCACGTATCCTTCTCGGAGAGCTTGCCGCGGAGCAGGAACGTCGCCGCCACCGGCACCAATGTCAGCGATAGTACAAGCGATCCGAGGAGCGCCGCGGTGATCGTGAAGGCCAGGGGAGCGAACATCTTGCCTTCCATGCCCTCGAGCGTGAAGAGCGGCACGAACACGACCGCGATGATGAACACGCCGAACACGATGGGCTGCGCCACCTCCCGGGCCGCGTCGCGGACCACCTCGATGACATTGCGCTGCCCGCGCTCCTCCACGAGGTGCCGGTAGATGTTCTCGGTCATAACGACGGCCCCATCGACCATCATTCCGATGCCGATCGCCAGCCCGCCGAGGGACATCAGGTTCGCCGAGTAGCCGGCCGCCCGAAGAGCGATGAACGCGACGAGCGCCGAGAGCGGCAGGACAAGCGTCACGACAAGGGCACTGCGCAGGTTACCAAGGAAGAGCAGAAGCGCGAGCACGACGAGGAGGCCCCCCTCGAGCAGCGCCTCGGTCACCGTGTGCATGGCGCGGTTGACGAGTTCGGTCCGATCGTAGAATGGGACGATCTTGACGTCGGGCGGCAAAGCGCTCTGAACGGTGGCCGCCTTCGCCTTGACCGCTGCAACCACGTCGCGTCCGCTCGCGCCACGAAGCATCAGGACGATGCCGGCGACCGCCTCGCCCTTCCCGTTCCGGGTGACGAATCCCTGGCGGGGCTCCGGCCCGATCGCAATGTCCGCCACGTCCCTGACGTACACGGGGGTGCCATCGTGCGTCGCCACGACGATGCGCCCGAGATCCTCCGGCGTCTGTGCGAGACCGAGTCCGCGCACGACGTATTGTTCGCCGAAGTGTTCGATGTACCCGCCGCTCGCATTGGTGTTGTTCGCCGCGAGTGCCTCGAGCACCTGACGCAGCGTCAACTTGTAACTGTTGAGGTGCTCGGGTCGCACGAGAACGTGGTACTGCTTGACCAGGCCGCCGAAGCTGTTCACGTCGGTGACGCCGGGCACGGACCGCAGAATGGGCCGCACCACCCAATCCTGCAGCGTTCTCAGTTCCATCGCGTCGCGGCCCGGGCTCTCCAGCGTGTACTGGTAGATCTCGCCGAGTCCGGTCGTGATCGGACCCAACTCCACGTCGACTCCTGGTGGTAGCTTCTCCTTCGCCTGCTGCAAGCGCTCGAAGACGAGTTGCCGCGCGAAGTAGATGTCCACGTCGTCCTTGAACACGACCGTGATCACGGCGAGGCCCAGCTTGGAAAGCGACCGCACTTCCGTCATGCCCGGCAAGCCGCCCATGCTGACCTCGACGGGGTAGGTCACGAGTTGTTCGACCTCGAGCGGTGCCATGCCGGACGCATTGGCGAGCACCTGGACCTGCACGTTCGTCACGTCGGGAAAGGCGTCGATCGGGAGCCGCTGCAGCGCATGGACTCCGAGGAAGACGAGTCCGGCGCAGAGGATGAGGACAAGGAGCCGCTGTCGAAGAGCGAAGGAGACCAGGCGATCCACGGGCTACTCCTCCCCGAGCTGGCCCTTGAGGGCCTGCGACTTGATCAGGAAGGCGCCGATCGTCACCACACGCTCCCCGGCCGCGAGGCCGCGCGTCACCTCGACGAGCTCGCCACCAAGGGGGCGCACCTCGACCACCCGCGGCTGGAAGCCGCTGTCCGGCCGGGCCACGAATACGACCGCCTTCCCCTCGAAGTCCTGCACCGCGGCCTCGCTGAGGACGATGGCGGCGCGGGCTGCACCAGTGGCCACGCGCGCAGAAACGAACATGCCGGGCTTCAGAAGTTGTCCGCGATTCGGCACGCGCACCCGCACCTGGAGCGTTCGCGTCGCCTCGTCCATGACTCCCCCAAGCGTCGTGACCTGGCCTGCAAGTTCGAGCGCCGGATAAGCCGTCGCCACGACCCGCACGCTCTGCCCCGGGTGCAGGCGCTCGAGATCGCGCTCATGGGCACTCAAGACGGCCCACACCACCGAGAGATCCGCCACTCCGAAGAGATCGGCACCGGCATCCACGTGCTTGCCGGCAGCCGCCTCGACCTCGGTCACGACTCCGGACAGGGGACTGCGCAGCGCGAGATACTCCGAAGCCTCATGTTGTTGATGGAGCCGCGCGATGTCCGCCCCCGTCGCGCCGAGCATTTCGAGTCGTCGTTGGGCCGAGAGTGCGACACTCTCGAACGACGCGAGATCGGGCGATCCACTCGCCTTTGCGCGCTCGACCCGTCGATGCGCGAGCAGAAAATCACCCTGCGCGGCCAGATACTCCGGACTGTAGAGCGTCGCCACCACCTGGCCTCGGCCCACGAGGTCGCCGGGCACGACCCGGACGTTCTGCACGGTGCCGGCGACCCGCGGGGCAACGTGCGCCAGGCGCAGCGGTTCCGGTTGGATCTCCCCCTGAAGCATCAGCGAGTCGGCAAGCGTGGACAGCGTAATGCGTTCAAACTTGATCTCGCCCGACGCCAGCGCGGCCGGAGAGACGTGGATCAGCGAGTCGGGGGCGGCTTCCTCCGTCTGAGCGGTGTCTTTCGGGGGGGCGCAACCGACGAGCGCAAGGGCAACCGCCATCACAGCGGCGCGGCGAACGAGACGGGTCAGATTCGAGAGCACAGACATGGGCTTCACTCCGCAGTCGTCAGGTCGGTGATGGCGAGTTCGTAGTTGAGCAGGCTTCGCACGTACTCGAGCTGGACCGATCGATAGGTTCGAAGGGTTTCGAACAACGCAAGGCCATCGAATTGGCCGAATTGGTAGCCCTGGACGGCGGCATGAACCGCATCCTGCGCGTCCGGGAGCAATGAGCCTTGGAGTCGAGTGACGAGCTGGCCGGCGCTCCGGGCGTTCGCATACGCGTCACGGACGAGAGCCTCGACCTCCCGCTCGGTGATCTCGAGCCGGGCTTGCGCACTCCCCTCGAGCGCCCGGGCCTCCGCCACGCGAGCCCGCCGATCCGTCCAGGGCGCGAAGGGCAATGTGATGCTGACGCCGAATCCGATGCCCGGCGTGCCGGCGCCGGGAACGCGATCAAGCCCGATCGAGACATCGGCGGTTGGAAGGAACTGGCTCTTCGCCTGAGCGAGGGCCGCGCCCTCTCGCCGAGCCTGCAGGCGCGCAAGGCGTACGCGAGGTCGCGATGCGAGCGCCGATGAGATCAACTCCGGGAGACTGTCCGAGAGCGCAACAAACGAGAGTGAATCGCTCGGCTCGATCGGCTGGTCCGACGACCGGGCGAGCAGGAGGTTGAGCGCCCTTCGATTCGCCTGCAGCGAGCGCTCCGCCTCGATGACCTCGTTTTCGAGCCGAACGCGCTCGACTCTTGCGCGGAGCGCGTCGAGGTACCCCGCACCGCCACTGCGGAGCCGATTGGCGGTCAGTTCTTCGAGATCCGTCGCGCCGTTCTGCAACTCTCCGAGAGTTCTCAGAGCCAACACGTCGACTTGAAGTCGGCGGTATGCCCGGATCACATCCCCGCGGAGGCGCAGCGCGACGACTTCCTGCTGCTCCTCTGCGATCGCGACTTCGGCCGCCCCGAGTTCCAGCGCGCGGGAGCGCTGCGGCGGAACCGGAATCGCCTGCGAGAGTCGGACCGAAGTCTCTCGCTCCTCCGGGGTGACCACGGTCGCCAGCTTGCCCGCTTCGTACGAAAAGCTCGGAGCCTCGAGCGCCCCGGCCTGACTGCGACGCGCCCGGGCGGCGTCCGTCTCGCGAGCGGCAGCGCGTACGCCGGGATTGCGCTCGAGGGCTTGGCGAATGGCCGCCTCCAGCGAGAGTCGCGACCCCGTTGCCTGTCCATCGGCTGGAAGCGGCTCTACGGAAAGCATGGCGAGAGAGAGGAGGAATAGGGACAACATCCCGACCGGACGGGTCGGCGTGGCATGGAACACAGGATGCTCCTTCGCGAAAGCGTGAAAGATGCGCCAGTGCCACCGAGGCGTTTCTGCCCCGGCGCGCGTCTTCAGCAGCGAGGAAGCAACTCAGTTGCGAAGGATTGGAGTCCGGGTGGGAGTTGCGCGCGAGAGATCACCGTCAGCAGCCGGAGACGGCGCGAGAATATGCATGCGTGCGAGAACGTCATCGAGGTCAGGTGCGACGCTGGGCGAGAGCGAAAACGACCCCTCGCCACTGCTCGCACCGAGCACGTGCAAGGAGGGGCCCCCGAGCGGGACATCGGTGCAGTTTGAGCATTTCGTCGACGCACACCACCCGGCGGAGCCTTCCTGGGTCACCGAGAACGATTCCAAATCCGAGCACACGCCTGGGCCCAACTCGACGGCCAGATGGCCGCCTTCCCCGACGCACACGGCCAGCGCGTGGGTGGGGAGGGTCAGCGTGATGGCGGCCAGGACGGTCAGCCCCGCGCGCAGGATGCGAAATCGGCAATTCATGTGTGGGAGCATAGACAGCCGGGTGTGAGGCCGTCAACAACGATACCGACACCATTGAGGCTCCAGGACAGGATGGCGCGGCAAGGGTTTCGGGGGTATCGTCTTCGGGCGCCGTTCCCAATCGACGACTCGACCACTCGCCCGGCGATCTCACGCTCCTCCCAGCCAGACGACGGACACCCCCTCCGTCCGCCTGAACCCATCCCGGCTGCCTCCGCCCCGGTTGCCGGCATCGAGAGGCCCTCCATGCGTCCTTCCCGTCCGTTCCTCGTCCCGCCCTCTGCGTCTTGCTGCTGTGTTTCACGACCGCCGCGCGCGCCCAGCTCACCATGGTCGAACCCGGATTCCTGGGCACGACGCTCTCCTCGGATTTCGCCAAGCAGGTCGAGATCGGCGTGGGCCCGGACACCTGCCTCTACTACGGGAGCAATGCCGGCCTGAAGAAGCGCTGCGCGCCGCTCGACCCGGGCGTGATCTGCGATACGACGCTCCAGTACCCCGTCGGCATCGCGTTCAGCACGGCGGGCTCGTTCGGTAACTTTATGTATGTCGCCGACTACGGGATCGGCGACATCCACCGCTCGGCGGGTTGCGCCGCAAGCACGGTGTTCGCCGCGCTCCCCGGCCCGGGCGCGCTGGCGTTCCCACCGCCGGGGAGCCCCTACGGCGATTTCCTCTATGCCTGCGTCGCGTTCGACGGGCCGATCGACCGCGTGAGCTCCACCGGCGTGGTCACGCCCTGGTTGGCCCTCCCGGCCACCTACCTGCGATTCGGGCCCGGCGGGGCCTGGGGCACGGGGATCTACGTCACGCGCTACAGTTACCCGGACACGGTGGGGATCGCGAAGGTGTCCCCGACCGGCGTCGTGACGCCGCTGATCAACGACCTGCTCACTCCCGAGGGTTTCGACTGGGGCTTCAACGGGGACATGTTCGCGACCGACGCGTCGTTCGGCCAGATCTACCGCGTGAAGTCCAACGGATCGCGGACGGTGTTCGCCACGCTGCCAGGGGCGGCGGACGTGGCGTACCGCGCCGGCGAGAAGGCGCTCTACGTGGTGAGCAACCAGGGCGGGTTGTACCGCATCACCCCGCGCGGGACCGTGGGAGTCGGCGACGATGGCCCTCTCACCGGTCGGGTCACGATCGCGCCGAACCCGGCGCGCAGCGGATGCGCGCTGCGCTTCAGCACGACCGTGGCCGGGGTCGCCCGCGTGCGCGTCGTGGACGCGACCGGGCGGCTGGTCCGCAACCTCTCCGGGGCATGGCGCCCTGCCGGCGAGCAATCGATCGCATGGGATGGCCGAAACGAAACCGGAGCGCTTGCGCGCCCCGGCACTTACTTCGCGAGCGTGATGGTGGCGGGCACGACGCGCGTCGCACGGGTGACGATCACGCGCTAGCTAGCCCGAGCGCGCCCCTAGCGCCGATACGTCGACTTGATCGACCCCCACGTCGTGGAGCGGGCCGGGGTGTCGGCGCAGTGGCCAGGGCCGATCAGGCCGTTGTTGAACTGATCGAGCGTCGTCGCGAGCCCGTTGACTGACGCCGGCGTCAGCGAGTCGTTGCCGACCGCGGGCGACACGAGTCCCCCGATCAGGGCGTCCGCGGCGGCGGTGCTGGCGGTGACCGCCGTTGGGTCGGCCCTGTTCATGATGCTCAGCTTGGTCGCGATCAACTGGTGGGCGAGGATCACAAGCCCGTTGCCGCCGGCCGGCCGGTTGAGGATCGCGAGCAGGTCCGGCTGGTTGTACGTGACCGTGCCGAGCGTGAGGCTCGTCGCCGGCCAGGCGTCCGGGTGCGTCCTCCAGTAGTCGAGCGTGAACGTGCAATTCGTCGACGCCCCCATCGTGCTGACGAACACCGTCGGGGAATACGGGCTTGCGGGGTGTGTCGTGTCGCACAGGATGTAGGCGCGCACGGCATACTCGGTCCCCGGCTCGAGCTCCTCGACCGCCGAGCCGAGGATGCCGCTCTCGTCGAACAACTCACCCAGTTCGACCGCCTGCCAATGACGGGCGGGGAGTTGGAAGCTGCCCGCGCTCCCCTCGACGACCCAGTCGGGCGTTCCGTAGAACTCGCTGTGTCGCACGGTGGGATCGGGATCTGCCGGCCAGCCCGTCGCGTCGAAATCGCTCCGCTTCATCCATTCCACGGCGAATCCGAGCGGAGCTCCACTATCGCCCGCCACGATCGACAGCCGCACGCTCGACGGCTTCGCGCTCAACGGCAGCACGGTCGGTGCATCGAAGAACGTCTGCGCGAGCGCCGGGGTCACCATCGACACCAAGCCGAGGACGGCCAGACTCGCGATTCTGTGAACGCCAGTTATCATGGAATCTCCTTCTGCCCGATTCGAGGGCGGCGAGCAGGCCTGTTGCCTGGACTCGCGCGGTGCGGGGGCATCGGGGGCGCGCAGTGCAAAGAGGTTACGCTCCTCAAACAAGGCTCGTCAATGTTCTAATCGAATGTTTCGATGTGTAGAGGATTCGCACACCTCCTCCGTCTGCAAGGTTGGAAGCGCGATTCCAACCCGCTAAACCGGCGGCATCGGCCGAGCGCCCGACCCGAGGAGATTGCCATGAACAAGCCCAACGCGACCCCCAGACCAGCCGCTGCGCGTAGCCACGTTCCCGAGGGACCGGGCTCCTCTAATCTGGAGCCCGGCCCCATAGGGCCCCATCCCGGAGACCCGAGGCTCGATCCGAACGATTCGACCCCCATGCTGCCGACAACACCCGAAGTGGTCGCCGTGCTGGTGGCGAACCACCGCAGGATTCTCGCGTTCCACGAGAAGCGCGTCGGCCCGCGCGAAGTCGCCGAGGACATCCTGCAGGACGCATTCGTGCGCGGGTTGCCGCGCGCCGCGCAATTGCGCGACGAGGAATCGGTGATCGCGTGGATCTATCGCTCGCTGCGCACGCGATCGTCGATCACTGGCGCAAGCGGGGCGCCGAGCAACGCGCGTTGCTCAATATGCTCAAGCCCGACTTCGCCGAGGCCCTCGCCACGTAGACCTGGGCGGCGCGAGCGTCAAGGCGTTCGCCGAAGCGAGCGGGATCAGCGCGAATAACGCGTCGGTGCGGCTCTTCCGCGCGCGCGAGGCTCTGCGCGGCCAGATCGAGCGCACCTGTGGCACGTCCGCCGAGCACGGCTGCCTCGATTGCAGCTGCGGTCCGTCCGGCGCAGAGTACTAACGGCGAGGCACGATCACCGAAAGCACTCCCGACAAGCCATGGTGTCAGGTATTGGCTCATCGCCACCGCCGACAAATCTGCGCCCCACGCTGAAGTCCTCGACTATGCTCCCGCCGGGAGGTTCACCATGCAATTCAAGTCCGCAAAGTGGAATCCGACGCTCGCATGTGCCCTGCTCCTCGTCCTGCTCCTCTCCGTCTTACAAGCCCGCAATTCCCTCGCGCTCCCCGCATTCGCCCGGCGCGACGCGGCCAAGTGCCAGATGTGTCACTTCCGTCTTCCTGAGTTGAACGAGGACGGGCATGCCTACATTCGGCGCGGCCTGCGCGAGGAACGTGGGGGCATGGGCACGGGGATGGACATGGGCAAGGGAAACGGAGATATGGCGAAGCCGCCGGTCGCTTCGACGACCCGCGACCTCGGTGAGCCGCTGCCCCTGGAGTGGGCGAACTACTTTACGGTGATGGGGCACCACATGATCGAGGCCCGCCGCCACGCGAAACTCGGATTTCGCTCGGGCGTTGTCGACGCGTGGGTCGGTGGTCCGCTCGACCCGCGCTGGTCCGGAATCGCCAACCTCGCGTTCAATACCGAAAGCGGGGGCGTGGACGTCGAGCAGGCCTACGGCCAGTTCAACTCGTCATGGAACCCGCGCTTCGTCTCGGTCCGCTTCGGCCAGATCCTCCCCATGGCAATCCTGTTCAATGGTGGTGGTGCGGCGATGCCGCTGTCGGCGCCGGTGATGCTCGAGGCTCCCTCGAGTGCCGAGAATCCCTGGGCGCCCGCGACGCTCGTACGCGGCGTGGAACTCGGGGTGGTGAACCTGCCTCATTGGAACGCCTATGTCGGTGTGGGCCAGCCCCAGTTGGAGGGGCTCGGGGGGAACAGCCACACCGATCTCTATGCGAGCGCGGAGTGCGTCTTGAGCGAGCAGGGCAACGCGATCAGCGCCTTCGGCTACCGTGGGGAGATTTTGTCCTCGCCCGGTCAGGTCTCGATCGACTACGAACGAGTAGCCGTGTTCGCGAACGTCTACGCCCCCAGGACGAAAGGAGTTCTGGGCTTGCTCTGGGGGAGGGACCGTCCCGCGGGAGACCCAACTCTGATCAACAAGGGCGGCTTTCTGCTCGGGGAGTTCCTCGTCGCCGATCAATGGGCGGCATACGGACGTTATGACTACGCACGCCGGGAGCTTCCCCTGAGCGTCGACGAATCCACGAATGGTCCGACCCTCGGCGTGTCGTTCTGGGCACAGACCCAGGTGCGACTGACCCTCGAGTCCCAGTTCCTGAAGAACACGGGCAGCGCGCGGGATCGGAGCGCCATGGCGGAGATCATGTGGGCTTTCTGAAAGCGGGGCGATGACATGAATGGCGCCGGCCAAGTGCACGGTTATGGGCACAGCGGAGAGATGTACCTGTGGTGGATCGGAGGGGCTGCAATCCTGATCTTGTTGGCCTGGGTTCTCGCAAGGCGAAGAGGCGGTTGATCCGAGCCCCACAAGCAGGCTGATGCCGGAGGAGTCCTCCCGGCCGCACGCTCGCGCTTACCCTTGCGCGCCATGGCGTGACGGTACTCATGGAGCGCGTCGTACACGAGTTGTCAAGGCGGGTGCGCGGCCTTGCGAAATCCAGGGGCGTACGAAGGGTACGCTTTGTACGACCCCCAAGTGAACACGTCCTCGCCCCCGGCTTGACAACCCTCCCAATCACGCTCACCTTCACGCCGCATCGAACGCCCCAACCCGACGCACGGCTCTAGACCATTCGAGAGGAAACCAAGCATGAGCACAGTCCGTGTCCTGGTCGGCACCAAGAAGGGTGCGTTCGTCCTCACGTCGGACGGCAAGCGCGCGAAGTGGGACGTGGCAGGGCCATTCTTCGCAGGCTGGGAGATCTACCACGTCAAGGGCTCGCCGGTGAATCCGCAGAGGATCTACGCCTCACAGACGAGCGGATGGTTCGGGCAGGTCATGCAGCGCTCGGACGACGGCGGCAAGACGTGGGAGCCGATCGGCAACGAGTTCAAGTACGAGGGCGAGGTCGGCACGCACCTGTTCTACGACGGCACGCCGAAGCCCTGGGCGTTCAAGCGCGTGTGGCACGTCGAGCCCTCGCTCAGCGACGCCGACGTCGTCTACGCGGGCATCGAGGACGCGGCGCTGTTCAAGTCGACCGACGCGGGCAAGTCCTGGCAGGAAATGACCGGCATGCGCGGCCAGGGCACCGGCGAGAAGTGGCAGCCGGGCGCGGGCGGCATGTGCCTGCACACGATCCTGATCGACCCGACGAACCACCAGCGCATGTACGTCGCGATCTCGGCCGCGGGCGTGTTCCGCAGCGACGACGAGGGCAAGACCTGGAAGGTGATCACGAAGGGGCTCAAGTCTGCGATGGAGCTGCCCGATCCCAAGTCCGAGGTCGGCCACTGCGTGCACCGCATCGCGATGCATCCCGCGCGGCCCGAGGTGCTCTACATGCAGAAACACTGGGACGTGTTGCGCAGCGACGACGCGGGCGAACTGTGGCAGGACGTGGGCGGCAACCTGCCGACCGACTTCGGCTTCGTGATTGACGTCAACGCGAACGAGCCGCAGACCGTGTACGTCGTGCCGATCAAGAGCGACTCCGAACACTTCCCGCCCGAGGGCAAGCTGCGTGTCTACCGCAGCAAGGTCGGCGGCAACGAGTGGGAGCCGCTGACCAACGGCCTGCCGCAGGAGAACTGCTACGTCAACGTGCTGCGCGACGCGATGGCGGTCGACACGCTCGACCAGTGCGGCATCTACTTCGGCACGACCGGCGGGCAGGTCTATGCGTCGCCGGACGGCGGCGACCACTGGGCGCCGATCGTGAGCAACCTGCCGGGCGTGCTGTCGGTCGAGGTCCAGACGCTCCCGTGATCCGCGTCGCCCTTCCTTTCCACTTGAGAAACCTCGCGCGCGTGGGCCGGGAGGTGACGCTCGACGTCGCCGCCCCGGTCACGCAACGCGCGGTGATCGACGCGCTCGAGGCCGCGTACCCGATGCTCAAGGGCACGATCCGCGACTACGAGACGCAGTACCGTCGTCCGTTCCTGAGGTTCTTCGCGTGCGAGGAGGATCTCTCGAACGAGTCGCCCGACGCGCCGCTTCCCCAGGCGGTGGTCGACGGCACGGAGCCCTACCTGATCATCGGCGCGATCGCGGGCGGTTAGGCGACGGGGCCGATCGGCGCGCTCACGGCAGGAGCACGATCCGCCGCGTGGCGGTCCTCCTGCCGGCGTGCAGCCGCGCCAGGTAGACCCCCGCCGGCGCCCGCCGGCCCGCGTGGTCGCGGCGATCCCACGTGACCGTCTCCACGCCGCCGCGCGATGGACCACGCCACAGGTTGCGCACAAAGTTACCGCGCACACCGTAGACGTCGAGGCTCACCGGCCCCGGACCAGGCAGCGCGAACGAAAGCTGCACCTCGGAGAGCGCCGGGTTCGGAGTCACGCGGCCAAACTCCAATCCGGAGATCGGCGTGTCGGCCGAGACGAGGTGGTCGTGATAGGTCGCCTGATAGCGCCCGGAGCTCGCGTCGAAGCGGGCACAGGCCCGGCCCTTGACGGTCTCGACCGTGAACGCGACCGGTGCGGCATCGCGCTCGACGGTCGCGAGCGTGTCCCCGGCGACGACGAACGGCAGCAGCGCCTGTAGGTTGCGCGCACCCGCGGCCTGCTCGACGTCGAACCCGAGGACGCGCCCCGCGAATGCGAGATTCTTGAACGAGGAACGATTGCGGCCATCCAGCCAGGTCAGCATTTGCCGGGCAGACACGACCGGAACGCCGCGCGTTCGCGCCGACGCGATGATCGCGTCGGAGACGTGGTTGGGATTCATGTCGAAGTGCACGTTGCAGGTGAACGCGCCGTACCAGCCCTCCGCCCCGAGCGCGTGATCAAGCACGACGTCGAGATTGAGCGGGATCGACTGGCCCCCGTCGTCCGTGAACTGCGTCGTCGCCTGGTAGCAGTCGATGACCGAGCCATCCGCGCGCGCGAGGCGCATGGGTATGCCCGATCCGGTGAACAGCCCCGGCGTGTTGCGCACGAACGCGGGCGGAAAGTAATAGTAGTTCGTGTCCAGGCGGATCCCTCGCGCGGCCTCCATCTCAGCCGGGTCGGCGTAACCGAGCCACGCGATGCAGTGCGTGCGATTGCTCGAGGGTGGCGGCACGCCGGGGTAGGTCGTCGCGAACTTGGCGAGCTGCTGGTCGAACTCTGTGGCCATCGTCGAGGCCGGGACGTTCACGCAGGCGGTGGTGAGGTGCACCGCGACGTCGAAGCCATGCTGCGTGTAGAACTGCGCCTGCGCGTCGGTGAACGGTGGCCCCGAGTACAGGTACCCCGTCGCGCGCACGCACTCCCAGTCCTCGGCCGAGCAACCCGAATCGCTCTGCGCCATGAGCGTGTCGAAGCGCGGCGCCATGCCGAACGAGCCGTGATTGTCGCCGGTCATGACGATCACCGCCTTCGCCCCGCGCGGGAAGTACCAGAAGCGCGGGAGCGGCGCGTGATCGAGTTCCATCGTGAGGACAAGGTTCGCCAGCAGGCGCTGCTGCTCGTCCGCCTGCGGGATCGCGATCTTCGCGAGGTCGACCCAGTCGGGCTGCGGGTCGAAGTCCGCGGGCCCCCAGAACAGGTCCTCCGCGCGCCAGGGCGAGATGCCGTCACGGTCCTGCCCGACCCACGCCGGGTTGCCCTGGCGCGTGTACACGACCGAGCGCGCCAGATCGTAGGTGAACGCGACGACCTCGCCCCCGTTGGCGCCCACGCTCCGGAGCGTCACCGCCGGGCGGGCTGTGGGCGCGTTCGATCCGGAATACAGCCAGGCGATCGCCTGCGCGCCGCTCGCGGGGTCGAGGCCGTACAGATCGGCAGCGCCGTGAAACTGGATCGTCGATCCCACGATCCCCTTTCCCGCGGCGGTCCCCGTCTCGACCTTCAGGTAGCGATCCGCGAGGGTTCCCGCGGGCCCCGTGAGGCCGACCAGGCCGGCAAGACGGGGATCGGGCCGCATCGCGATGAGGTTCCCTCCGGCCTGGACCCAGTCTGCGAGCATGCGGGCCGCCACCGGATCGACCGGCATCTCTCCCAGGATCGCAACGTCGAACGCGGAAAGCCCGACCGGATCGAGCTGCGCGAGATCCCGCATGGTGAACAGGTTCAGCCCCTCCGCGCGCAGGATCTCGCCGTAGTAGCGCGTGAACGGATTCGCGCTCGAGGTGATCACGAGGACCGGCCCGCCGGGCCCCTCGTCCGCCGGAGGGACCGGGGCGGTTGCGGTGGTGAACGTCCACTCCAGGTCCGCGGGGAGGGCGTTGCCGGCGAGGTCCCTGAGCCCGGTCGTCAGCCGCACCGTATACGCCGTCCCGAAGTGCGGCAGGCGCGGGATGATCGTCAGCCGGTGATCGAGCGGCGCATATTCGAGAGTTGCGGGAACCGGACCTCCGGAGGGACCGCGCAACCAGGCCGTGGAATCCCTCACGCTCGACGGGTCGAGGGGCTCGCTGAACCAGACCCGCGCGGCGAACGGGGCGGCCACGCCCGTCGCCCCGTTCGCGGGCTCGACGTCCGTCACGTGCGGGCGCGTCATGTCGTTGTCGTTCGCGGTGACGAAGCGCACGTCGATCCAGTAGTTGCTCTCGTTGAACGTGGAATCGGGGAAGCTGCTCACCGTGCCGTAGGAGTAGACGCCGTTGCCGGCGCCCACCTGGTTGCCCGGGGCGTGGAGCGGCGGACGGTCGAAGCCGGCCGGGAAGAAGTACCTCGGATCGAGCGCGTAGTGCGACATCGGCATGAACACCGAGGCGACGTATGGCGTGCCGGCCGCGACCGGAACCGGCGCGGCGAACACAACGTCGTGCCAGCCGGTGGTCGGCTCTCCCGCAAAGTTCGCCGTCGCGAGCAGCGTCCCATCGGTGCTCCAGAGGTTCGCCACCTGCGGCCCATCGAAAGGTTGCGTCTTGTAGAAGCGCACGCCCGAGACGAAACCGTCGATATCCGATCGAAAGCGCACGCCCACTTCGACCGGGGTCGAGGCGCCGTCGTCGGTAATCTTGGGGACGGTCCCGGGGGGCCAGATCGTGCAGGGACAACGGGGCGGATCGGCGGCGGTCACGGTCACCGCGACACCGGCCCCCGGCGCCTCCACGATCCCGTCTTCCGAGGTGACCCGCGAGCGGATCCGCGCAATGCCCGGAGTCGCCGGCGTCCACACCCTGGTCCAGGCGTCGCGGCCGGTGGCCGGAGACCACGTCGTGCCGCCATCGGTGGAGACCTCGACCCGCGCAACCACGCCCAGCGCTGTGGCCGATCCTTTCACGACGATCGGCGCGCCGGCGGAAACGTGCATCCCCTCGAGCGGAAAACCGATCGTGCTTCGCAGGGAATCGAGCCGTGGCGGAACCGCCGCAGCGGAGGTCGCGAGGACGAGCGCGAGCGCCGCGACGAATGCGACGCGCCCGCGGGAACCCTTCAATGGCCGATCGGGGTGCTGCCGGCGGGCGGGGTGGCGAGCCGGAGGAGGAGAGCGACAAGGGATAAGCGCATCACACGCATGGGAGACTCCAGAGTGCGGAACCGGTGGACCCCGAACGAAAACCGCCCCCATTGCCGGGGGCGGCGGTCGACAAAACCTGACCACCGGCCAAGCCGGGTTAGCGGTACAGCGCCTTCACGCTACCCCAGCTCGGGGCGGGCGCCGGGGTGATGCACTCGTGCATGTCGAGCCGCGCGCTGAAGTTCAGCCCCGAGACCGCGCACGCCGCATCGCGATCGTAGAAATAGAGCGTGTTATCCCCGCAGTGGACATACGGGGTCACGTCGATACCGCTGAGCGAACTCTCGGTGGCATAGCTGCCGCCCGACGCGGCCGGGATCGGGTTTCCATTGACGTACAAGCCCGCCGGATTGATCCCGTCCCCGAAAAAGTCATCCACGCTCCAGCAGAAGTTGAGCGTCGCC